>CAJWYM010000025.1 GCA_913049555.1 uncultured Opitutia bacterium | reverse complement strand
GGTTGAGAGGCTTCTCAGCTTTCTAATTGGTTCTCAAGAATTCTATTTTATGTGCTATTTTCAATAAAAGAATTTCTACAGGAAAACCTTACGCGAGGATAGATTGAAGATTGCATCAAAAAGCCATTCAAGATTGGAAAAAAATTTCTATGCCTTTTGGTCTTGTGCACCAGTGAAGGCAAAGCACTCCCAGGAATTGCTTTGAACAAAGCATAAAATGAGGCACTCAGAATTTTCCGCGATCATCTATCCTCCGTTGGATCTATCCATGATATTTAGCAAAAAATAAGAATTTCACGCTTCTATTTTGATCGAATCTTTATTCAACAGATAGGTCAATCAAGTCAGAAATTTTTAATCCACTCCAAAATGATTGAAGCGCGTCGATCTATTGAAAATTCAAGCTTGCGAGTGGGACAAATCGCTGAAAATTCAGGCTTTAAAGATATCTATTTCTTCAGTTGACAGTTTAAAAAATGGACAAATAGGTCTCCAGTTCAATATCGAAAAGAACAGAATCTTTGACCCGAATTGCTTGTTATAACTTTTTAAGTCTAAGCTGTAAGATGCATGAGAAACTTGAAAATAAAACAACAGAATGGATTGAAATCACTTAGAGAAATTGATTGGATTCAATACAAGGGTTTTTATGAATCCCGCCAATTTTTAAAGCATGAGGGGGAGAATAAAAGTCTTTTCTTAATGAGGAATTTGAGTTTTAGAGTCTTCGGAATTGTTACTCCTTTGAGGATTGAGGATTTGAGAAAGCATTTATAATGGTATCCACGTCCATATTTTCTTTAAATAAGTCCTCAATGATTGAAAATTTATCTTTATCCTCAGGTTGGGTCTTGATTGTCATCTTATTGATTTTTGCAACTACAGTATAAGCATCATCACTGGATATCATTACGGGTATATTCGTTCGAGATAACATTTGCATTAAATTTGGATAAGGGAGCACATTTGAAGTTAATAAAATCCCAGAAACTCCTTGCGTTTCATCCGAGTTCATACAGGCAATCGCAGCCAGTAGAATATCTTGCCGATCCCCTGGAGTAACTACAAGCACCCCTTTCTGCATATATTCAAGAACTCCTTTGGCTGTCATGGCTCCAATCACCACTTTATTGATTCTTTCTTTTTTTCCTACATGTTGAGCATTCAGCCAGCGTCCCCCTACATCTCGGACAACCTGCGCCAAATTAGGAGCTTTTAATTGTTCTACAACCGGAATAACCCCTAACAAAGGAATTCCTAGACGATCTAAGCCACGACCCGCATAATGTTTCACCATTTGAATTTTATCAGGAATGACCTTGTTTAGAATCGCCCCGATAATAGGAACTCCCAAATTGTCGAACAAGGCCTTATTCAAGGCCAATTCATCAATAGCACTCCCAATACCACCTTCAGTGACTAAAATTACTTGAGCTCCTAAAATTTTAGCAACCTGAGCATTAGAAAGTCCAATAGAAGCTCCCACTCCAGCATGTCCAGAACCCTCAATAATTATATAATCTTTTTCATAAGAGGCCCGGTCAAAAGCTCTACAAACTTCGTCTTTATACAACTCTAAACTGTTCTCTGAATCTTCATCTATGTATCTTCTTGTAAACATTGAATCGACTGCAATGGGACTCAAAGCTTTTATAGGAACGGAAAAATTGAAAACCTTGTCTAAAAGGTAGGAATCTTCGTCTATCTTGTCTTCACCAACTTCTACAAATCTTTGTCCTATTGGTTTAATATAGCCAACATTACTACTCTCTCGCTTCAGTAGGTTGAACAACCCCATGCAAGAGGTGGTTTTGCCTTCATTCATTTTGGAGGCGGCAACAAAAATTCTTCTAGTTGTAGTGTTGAGAGGATGATCTTGAACTAGATCCTCTCCTACAGAAAACGGAGAGATTGATAACAATTCCTTTTTTGCCATAATCACCTCTCTAGGGATTCTGAACCCTTGGCTCCGTTTTCATTTTCATGCAAAATAGATTGGGAGATTGCCTGACTTGCAACAATGATTGAAGTACCATAAATTTCATGGGCACTCGCTCCTCGACTCACCTCTGCAGCAGGTTTACTCAAACCTGATAAGATCTGACCATAAGAAGAAACTCCTCCAATAATTTGAATCAACTTTGAAGAGATATTAGCACAATGCAAATCAGGAAAAATTAAAACGTTGGAGCGACCTGCTACAGAACTTGAGATTTTTTTAATTTTAGCTGTGGATGCATCAATTGCGGCATCTACTTGAATCTCTCCATCTACATTGATATCTAAACCCAATTCTTTCACTTTTTTCTGAGCAATGGTCGTTGCCGCTTTCATTTTATTGACGGTCGGGTTTTTTGTAGAGGAACTCTTTGTTGAGTAACTGAGCATTGCAACTCTAGGAACTTGATTCGTTAGATGATTGCTGAACCGAGCGGTCGTGACAGCAATCTCTGCAAGTTGCTCGCTTGTTGGATCAGGGATGACCGCACAATCAGCTAAGAAAAGAGTTTCATTCCCCCCAATCCTATAATCATCAGACTCCACCATCATCATTGAAGACACAGTGTTGAAGCCTTCTATCAGTGGCACCAATTGAATGAGTGGTCTTAAAGTGTTGGATGCAGAGATCGTAGCACCTCCTAAAAGGGCATCTGCATGATCACAAAGCAACATAAGGGTAGCAAAATAACTGCTGGAGGAAGCTTGGATGTTTAACTCCTCTTCAGACATTTCACTAAACCGTTCATAAGTTTTAAGTTTGTTTACAAATTGTTCTGTCAAATCACTTCTCTTAGGCTCAAGAATTCGAATCCCCTCTAAATTGATATCTAATTTACGAGCATTTTGTTTGATATGAGCTCGATCTCCTAAAAGGATTGGTTCAATCACCCTTGAAGTCTTTAATTGTCGGACCGCTTGCAAAATTCTGGGATCCTCTCCTTCCGGGAAGACTACACGAGGCTGGAAATTCTTTAACTTTTCAGATAATTTTTGTAATAATGCCATAATTTTAGGGATCTCAAAATACGGTTTGTAAATAGAATAACAATGAGGTTGATATTCCTAAATTTCAACGACTTATTAAGTTTTTATCAAATATATATTGACACCCACTCTCCTTATTTATTAATTTCCAATCTTTGTTTTAAGCCAGGGTAGCTCAGTGGTAGAGCAGAGGACTCATAAGCCTTTGGTCGGGAGTTCAAATCTCCCCCTTGGCACCATCTTAGTAAACTTATTTTCCCCAACATTCTGATGCTTACCCCGCTTGCGTTTACTCTAGATTTTTTATTAACTAGTAGGTAATACCAAATTTATATGGCAAAACAATCAGCTAGAAAAATGTGGGCGGACAAGTTGTCGGGAAAGACCTCGATGTCCTCCTCCTCCCCAATTGCAGTGGGAAAAAATCAATTTAAAGGTCTAGTGCTTGGAATCGATCCCAGTTTAAGAGGAACAGGAATTGCTCTTTTAGAATTCGATGGTAAAAAACAAACGATTTTGATCAAAAGCGAAACTTTGGATCTTGAATCTAAATTAAGTCAACCTGAATGTATAGCCCGAATCTTTTTGGCGGTTGAATCCTATATTGACCGTTATGACATTCGACATGTCGCGATTGAACAAACGATTTATGTTCAAAATTTCCAAACTGCCATGTTACTTGGAGCTGCAAGAGGCTCTGCGATTGCGGCAGCCGCGATTAAAGGAATCCCAGTCTTTGAATATGCGCCTCTAAGAATTAAACAAGCAGTGGTTGGATTTGGAAGAGCTAGTAAAGAACAACTAGCCCGAACCGTTTCAAATATGACAGGACTCAAAAAGCCCTTGCCTTTAGACGAAGCAGATGCTGCAGGGACTGCGCTCTGTCATGTATTGTCACACAAAGAGACGTAAAAAACTAAAAATCTATTTCCATCCCCATTCTAAAGAAAATAAAATTATGAGTAAGCTCACTTTAAACTTTGAAAAACCAAACTTTTGGCATGACTCCATCCATATCCATTACTGGGAATCAAATCCAAACGATCTATCTACCTGCTGGCCAGGAATCCCGATTAAAAAGAACCAAAGCGGTCAATATCAAATTTTATTAGATGGAG
This sequence comes from uncultured Opitutia bacterium, assembly GCA_913049555.1. GTDB lineage: Bacteria > Verrucomicrobiota > Verrucomicrobiia > Opitutales > CAJWYM01 > CAJWYM01. Next base: position 38,260 of record CAJWYM010000025.1, on the reverse strand, counting down.
TTTCCAGTTCTAATTTTGTTCTCAATGATGGCCATGGAAATCAATCCACCAATTTATTTGCTGATAAAAATTCGTTCATCGACAAAAATTTTAGAATTTCCAGTATGAAATCGGAGTCCCCAATCGCTCAGAAAAAAAAAGCCAAGGGGTCCACCAAAACTAAAATTAAAACAATTCCATCCAGCTCTGCAGATTTTAGAGAAGAAACCATTTACTTTTTAATGACCGCTAGATTTTATGATGGCGACCCTGAGAACAATTTTTTCTGTAGAGACCGCATTCAATGGGACGAAAAAGGAGATGCGAAAGACCCTCACTGGAGAGGAGACTTTAAAGGACTCATTGCAAAGCTGGATTATATTGAAAATCTTGGTTTTACGTCTATTTGGATCACCCCTCCAGTAGAAAATAGAAGTGGTTTAGACTATCATGGTTATCATGCTTATGACTGGGAAAAAATAGATCCTCGCTTGGAATCTAAGGGAGCCACTTACCAAAATTTGATCGATGAAGCTCACAAAAGAAATTTAAAAATTATTCAAGACGTCGTTATCAATCATTCTTGCCAATATGGGATTCGCAATAAAGTGCATATTGATCATTTGCCTGTAAAATACTACGTTCCACATGGCAAAAATATTGGCCAAGAAAAACTGGGCCCTTACCTGAAAAACTTGGGAAATTATAAATGGGAATATCGGGATGATATTGACAATCCAGTTGCGCCAGATTGGTTTCGCGAGAGGCATGATTCAGATCCTGAAGGTAAAGAACCTTTGATAGACCCCAAAACTGGTCACACCGTCCCATGTTCCGGTTATGATCCAGGTCGTTTTTTTGGAATTGATGCGAATAATCTCGATCCGGATTGGTATATGCAAGAGGGTTTTATATGTGGAGGGGATTGGGAAAGTCCTTCGTTACAAACAAAGCATATAGCCGGAGACTGTATCAATCTAAATCTTGAGAACCCACAAGTTAAAGAATATCTCAATAATGCCATAAAAAAATATTTAGATATGGGTGTGGATGCCATCCGTTTGGACACTGTAAAACACATTCCTAGAGAAATATTGCTAGAATATGTAAATGAATGGAAACTTCACAAGCCAGATACTTTTGTTTTTGGTGAAAATTTAGTCAAAGGATTGGGTTGGGGAGATTTAGGAGGGGGAGACAACGGCCCATCCTTTATCCGACCTTGGTGGTACACTCGTTTAGGAAACAATCCCCAAGACCCCAAATCAGGAGAGGACTCAGGGTTTTCTGTATTAGATTTTGGCTTATTTTCAACCTTTAGAGACAATGTTAGCAGAGGAAACTTCGGTGGAATAGGTGAAGTATTGTCCATGGATTGGATATATGGAGATTCTACACAATTAGTGACTTTCCTACAAAATCACGACGTAGGACCGGACAATGATTTTATGTTCCGATTTAAGGGCGATCAATGGATGGCTGCAGCCACTTATAATTTATTATGGACGATCCGCGGTATTCCTTGTCTTTACTACGGTGAAGAAATTGAGTTCAAAAAAGGGGCTCCTCAAGATGTAATGGGAGAAAGAGATACCTTGGAGAGCACTGGAAGAGCTTACTTTGGAGATCATTTGGAAGAAGATACCATTCATCAGACGATGGAGCATCCACTTTACAAGCATATCCAAAGATTGAATCAAATTAGATCCAAAGTTCCAGCTTTACAAAAAGGAATCATGGGACACATTCGAGAATGGGGGTCAGGAATGCATTTCAGTAGAAATTGGAATCACGGCGAAAGTCTGGCCTTTATTGGGTTAGCAATTGGATCGGATCAAAATATATGCATTGAACAGATAGAAAACGGAACGTACTTAGATTGCGTGAGTGGTGAGCAAATTCAAGTATCCAACGGATCCATTCAATTTCATGTCTCTGCAAATTCTGCGGGAATTTATGTCAAAGATGGACCGGGACAGATAGGAGAAAGTTTAGAATATTTAAAGTAATCAAAATTATTATTATTTTAAGTTCAGAGGTCACACCTAAATTCCAGATTGACAGACAACCTTCGATCAATTGGAATAAAACTTCTCTTTACAATTTAGAAACTAAAAGTTACAGCAAAAATTAGAATGAGCGCAAAATCAGCAAAAAAAACAGTTGCCAAGAAAGCAGCTAAGAAAGCAGTAAAAAAGGCACCCGCCAAACAAGCACCAGCTCCAAAAGCCGAGGCTCCCAAAGCTCCTGCTCCCAAAGCAACCGCTAAAAAGGCACCCGCTCCTAAAGCCCCTGTCAAAAAAGTACCCGCTAAAAAAGCACCTGTGAAGAAAGCAGCTCCTGCAGCTCCTTCTGAAGCGAAGACTCCCAAAGCTCCGGTCAAAAAAGTTCCGGTCAAAAAAGCACCGGCTAAAAAAGCACCCGCCAAGAAAGTAGTTTCATCCAAACCAGCTCCTGCTGTAAAACAAGCTTCTCCCAAAGAAGTGGCTAAGGATTCTAACTCTTCGAAAAAGAGTGTTGGGAAACCTTCTTCTCCCTCATCTTCAGGCAGCACAACCATTATAGCTAGAGTGGATGTTGGTTATGGAAACACATTATTCGTGAGGGGCGAAGGCGGTGAACTCTCTTGGGACGAGGGTATTATCCTTGAGTGCGTTTCTAATGATGAGTGGAAGTTCACTACAAGCAGTAAAGATAAGAAATTAACATTTAAGTTTCTCATCAACGATGTTGAATGGGCACAAGGGGTTGATTTGGTAGTCAAAAAGGGTCAAACTTCAGTTTCCACACCTCAGTTCTAATCCATTACACAATTGCATACATTTTAAAACTGCGTTTTTTCGCAGTTCAAAGGCATGATTCTCGGAATCATGCCTTTTTTATTTGTTGAAGGATTGTTTTTATCTCAAACCAATGCTTTGACAATATTCATTACAAGAGGATTCCATTCATTTATTTTTTTTTGCCTGTAAAGACGAAGTGAATCGTAAAGAATACAGTCCGAACGATTTAACAACCAACGATGATCGGAGCTTATAGGTAGCAGAAGATGAGTATCCACCCCGATAGCTCCAGAAAAATGGACCGTACTATTGTCTATACTGATAACATGATCAAGCGCATTAATTTGAGCCAAAAAACAATCTAAATCTTCAAAAGAATCCACCTCCTCATCTATATAAATGGAGCCTCCATGAGTGTCTTTGAAATTTTTAATCTCATCCAACACGTTCCCATATTGAAGATTGATAAAAACAGTATTTTTTAACTCAAATAAGGGCAGCATACAATCTAGATTCATACTCCGTTCACTTGGGTTGGTTATGCTTTGAGTTTTCCATGAAATCCCAATTTTTCTTACATCTGCATGAAACAAGCGTATGTACTTATCTTTAAAATATTTTGAAAGATCGGAATTCGCTTTTAGACCAACTTTATTTTTACTAAAGTCTCCTTCTTTTTTACGACAATAATAGAAGGCATCTCCTAGAGGAGAGTAAAGATCCAACCCAGCTGGAAGAATCCTGTCCTTAAAATTTACTTTTTTTTCTATCCAATTGGCAAAGGGGAAAGTTCTTTTGAAAATTGGAAGCATTCTTTTATCTGCTTCGATTGTGAGTTTTGAGCAGGCATCATTGAGTTGTTCAAAAATACTAGAGAACATCACCTCATCTCCCACCCCTTGATCTGCAAGTAATAATAAATGTTTGCCGGCAAGGGGTTCTCCAAGCCATTGAGGGATCTCGGATAGTTTCAAGGATGCGTTCTCAGGTCTTTGCAATCGATATCTAAACTTTTTAGCTCCTTGTTTAAAGTCCCCTAACTTGAGTAAGAGCTGTCCATAATTCTGATTTACGTCTATGTGGTTTGGATCAAACTTCAGTGCTTTACGGTAACACTGCAATGCTTTGTCAATCGATCCACAAACACTAAAGATGAGACCCATGTTACAATAGGCATCGGCGTTTTTCGCTTTGTATTGAATGGCTTCTTTGTAGGCAACCATCGCAGACTGGTAATCTCCGACCCGGAAATAACTGGAACCAATTTCATTTGCAGCAGAGGCTCTATCCTTGTTGGATGGAAGATTTCCATAATTCTTACGGATTTGGCTTCTAACAATTTCCTGATCTGGATCAAGGGTTAAACTCTTTTTATAACAACAAACTGAATCATTGTAGGATTTCAATCCGGAATAGATCCCTGCTAAATTATTGTAGTAAAGAGAGCATTCAAACAACCGAAGGGCTTCCAAAATGAAATCGATTCCCATTGAAGAATTGCCATTTTGATTTTCAAGCACTCCCTTCAAATGAAGAATTCTATGATTCGAGGGATTTCTATTCAGAACTTCATTGTAGAAAATATTTGCTTCTGACAACTGTTTTTTTTGATGACATTGATGTCCACGGATCATCAATTCCTCTTCACTGAGCCTAACAATTATATCCTGCATTTAATAAAGTTATCCTTTCACAGTAAATCCATCCTCGATAAGAAAGTTTTTAACTGCTTCAAGTTTATCGCCTTGAATTTCAATGTTTCTTATTTTTATTGTTCCTCCAGTCCCTAATTTGGCTTTCATGGACTTCAATAATTTATCTCGCATTGGCATATTTACGTGATTTGGCATCTCATATATTACGATGACTGTTTTGCCCCCACGACCACTCTTCTCTTTTCTTATTTTCACTACCCCTTTGGACTTGGGAATTTTTTTTAATTTTTTGTTGGGGGCCTTAGCAGGCATTGAATTAAAGGGCTTTAAACCTTCTTTTTTTAGAGACTCAAACGGGTTCGTGGCCAATTCTTCTCCCCCACTGGTTTCTATTCTATTCTTGGGCATTTTTCAAAAATTCGTAGGCTTTTACATAAGATCGTTTTTCTAAATAGTGAGTTAATTTACCATCCAACTTGCGAGTGGGTTCTTCTAAAAATTTATCTAATTGCTGAATTGCTTTTGACAGAGACAGTCCAAGCTCTTTTTCCTCTCTATTTACAATTGTTGCTAATTTACTGATTAATACTTGATCATTCATACTTCAAGTATATAGACTAAAATAGTTGAGTATCAACTCACATTTTACAGTTCGATTCAAATACCTATCAATCAAGATATTATCACAATGAATTCCAATTCCTTTGCAACGAGTTACAATGCAGATTTAATTGATGAGAAATATGAAATTTGGCTCAACAACCCCCAAGATTTAGAACCAGAATGGCAGTCTTTTTTCGAAGGTTTTGAACTCGGCCAAAACAACTCATCCCCAGATTTAGAAACAGGAGAAAAAGACCCAACTGGAGTTGGCTACAACGAAGCCAGGGCGAAAAAACAAGCAAAAGTAATCGGTGCTTTGTATGCATTTAGATCTATAGGGCACACTCAAGCAGACTTAGATTGTCTGAACTTTGAACAAAAAATGAATCCTCGCCTGAGTTTGTCTCGCCTTGGATTTGATGTTTCAGATCTCGATGATTCTTACGATACCGGGAACTATCTTGGTGGGGTTTCCATGAAAATAGGAGATCTATTAAAACGTCTGCAAAAAACATACAGCGGAACCATAGGCGTCGAATATATTCATATTCAAGAAACGGAAAAAAGACGGTGGCTACAAGCTAAAATGGAGCCGGACTGTAATCAGCCAATTTTTAGCACAGAACAAAAAATGAAGATCTTGAATAAGATCTCAGAAGCCGAACAATTTGAAAAATTTCTTCACACTCGATATGTGGGACAGAAACGTTTTTCTCTAGAAGGGGGCGAAGCTTTAATTTCTTGTTTGGATGCAATTATAGAAAAAAGTGAACACCACAAAATTGAAGAATTTGTTATCGGGATGGCCCACAGAGGACGCTTGAACGTTTTGGCAAATATCATGGATAAATCCTATGACTTTATATTTGAGGAATTCTCAGAAAATTACATTCCAGACACTCCTCATGGAAGTGGAGATGTTAAGTATCATCTTGGCTACGAGTCTGATAAAAAAACATCCAACAACTATCCGATTCACCTTCATTTGTGTCCCAACCCAAGCCACTTAGAGGCTGTCAATGGAGTTGTCGAGGGAAAGGCAAGAGCAAGACAAAGGCTCAGAAACGACACGGATCGTAAATCCGTTGTCCCAGTTTTAATCCACGGAGATGCGGCAATCGCTGGTCAAGGAATCGTTGCGGAAGTCTTTAATTACTCCAAACTTATTGGATACAAAACCGGCGGAACGATTCATATAGTTGTAAACAACCATATTGGTTTTACGACAGATCCCTCAGACTCAAGATCCAGCCTCTACTGTACGGATGTCTCTAAAATGATTGATGCTCCTATTTTTCATGTAAATGGAAGAGATGCGTTGGCTGTAGCTATGGTTTCTCAACTTGCAATTGAGTATCGGCAGGAATTTGGAGAAGATGTTGTTATTGATATCAACTGCTACCGAAAGCATGGCCACAATGAAGGAGACGAACCCACTTTTACCCAACCAACTTTGTATAAGAGAATTGCAAAAACCAGCACGATCGCGGATCAACTGAGCAATGAATTGATTCGTTCCAACGAGCTGACTAAAGCTGATGCAGAGCGTCTCCGAGATGAATTTCAAAATAAATTGGATGCAGCTTTTAAAAGGGTTAAAACATCGGGAGCCCGCCATGGAACATTTCAAGGATCCTCTGGGATCTTTCAGCCTAATTATCATTTTGGTCCCTTCAATACCAAAGTAAGTAAAGCAAACTTGAAGAAAATTGCGACTGGATTGACCACTACCCCTGAAAATTTTAACGTTAATCCTAAAATCAAGCGTTTACTTGCCTCCAAAATGAAAACCTTTGCAAGCGGCGAGGGAATTGACTGGGGCTTTGCAGAATCTCTTTCTTTTGGTTCATTACTGATTGAAGGAACCCCGATACGCTTATCAGGACAAGACAGTGAGCGAGGAACTTTTAGTCAAAGACACGCCGTTTTTTATGATGTTGAAAATCGGGAAAGTTACACACCTCTCAGAAGTCTAGACCCAGAACAAGAAAGATTTTGTGTTTACAACAGTTCTTTGTCTGAGGCTGGTATTCTCGGTTTCGATTATGGATATTCGGTAGACTATCCAAGAATGTTGGCAATCTGGGAAGCTCAATTCGGAGATTTCGCTAATGGGGCTCAAGTAATTATTGATCAATTTATATGTTGTGGAGAGTCTAAATGGGCCATGGTCAGTGATTTAGTGATGCTCCTGCCCCACGGATATGAAGGTCAGGGACCTGAGCACTCGTCCGCTAGAATTGAGAGATTCCTTCAATTAGCAGCCGAAGAAAATATAGAAGTTTGCAACCTGACAACTCCCGCTCAGTATTTTCATCTTTTACGTCGCCAAATGAAGAGAAACTTTAGAAAGCCTCTGATTATTATGACTCCAAAATCTTTGCTCAGAAATAAGAATGCTACTTCCTCTATTAAAGAGCTTTCAACAGGGAGTTTTCAAGAAATAATAGACGACGACACTGCAAATTCTGAGGCTACGAGAATTGTATTTTGCTCCGGTAAAGTCTATTATGATTTATTAGATTATAAACACACCGAAAAAATAAACAACACAGCAATCATTAGGGTCGAGCAACTGTATCCTTTCCACGGTGAATTGCTTAAAAAGATCTTAGAGCCTTACAAACTAGCTACGGATTTTATATGGTGCCAAGAAGAACCCAAAAATATGGGTTCTTGGACTAAATTGTCCTCTGTTCTAATGGAAGAAATTGGAAAACCCGTCCAATATGCAGGCAGAAAAGAGAGCGCTAGCCCTGCATCAGGATCCCTTGCAAGACACAAAATAGAACAAAAGCAACTCGTTTTAGAAGCATTCAACCTTTAATAAAATTATAAGATCATGGCCACACAAGTAAAAGTCCCTTCCGTTGGTGAATCAATCAGCTCAGGCATCATTGCTGCTTGGCATGCAAACGACGGAGATTATGTAAAACAAGACCAAGTTATTTATGAACTTGAGACAGATAAAGTAACTTCAGAGGCTACAGCCCCAGTATCTGGAATATTAAAGATATTGGAAGCAGAAGGTGAAGAAGTTGAAGTAGGTCAAGAAGTTGCACAAATTGATGAATCCGCAACTGCTCCTTCCGAGAAAGACCCAGTTGCCAAAGATTCTGAGGTTTCTTCCGTCCCTGCGGCCTCAAATGTTGAAGAGGCACCGCCCTCTCCAGACGAAGCTTACCCTCCTTCTGTTGTCCGCTTGGCTGCCGAGTCTGGCATTGATCCAAGTTCAATCAGTGGCTCGGGTAAAGGCAATCGAGTCACAAAAGAAGATATGGAAAATGAAATCGCGAAGGCTTCTCAAAAGACGCTTTCTACTTCGGCACCAAGGGCTCCATCGAAAAACAAAAACACCCCCGCTGAGGAAAACGAGCGTTTCATTAAGAAACCGATGACACCGTTGCGTAGAAAAATTGCCGAAAGACTCGTTCAATCTCAGCAAAATGCTGCCATACTAACCACCTTTAATGAAGTGGATATGTCTGCAATTATTAAGCTCAGAAAGAGCCACCAAGACTCCTTTGTAAAAAAATATGGGTGTAAACTTGGTTTTATGTCCTTTTTTGTAAAAGCAGTCGTGCATGCACTGCAAACCGTGCCTCAACTCAATGCTCAAATTGCAGGAAATGCGGTCATTGAAAATAAATTTTATGATATTGGGGTTGCGGTTGGCACTGAGAAAGGTCTTGTAGTTCCAGTTCTTCGCGACTGTGATCAGCTCTCATTCGCTGACATCGAACAGACTATTATAGGATACGCCAAGAAAGCAAGGGAAGGTAAAATCACAATCGATGATATGCAAGGGGGAGTTTTCACGATTACAAATGGGGGAATTTATGGATCGATGATGTCGACCCCAATTATCAACCCTCCTCAAAGTGGTATATTGGGAATGCATTCCATTACAGAAAGACCCGTTGCAATCAATGGTGAAGTTGTGATTCGTCCTATGATGTATCTAGCAGTTTCCTATGACCACCGTTTAGTAGATGGCAAAGAAGCCGTCACATTTTTAGTAAACATCAAAAATGCAATAGAAGACCCCTCTCGCTTATTGTTTGGGATATAAGGAGCCTCAAAATGACACAAGAAAAAATACAACCATTTGATTTAACAGTAATCGGCTCTGGTCCTGGGGGTTATGTTTGTGCGATCCGTGCAGCCCAGCTTGGACTAAAGGTTGCTATTATTGAGAAAAGTCCAAACCTTGGCGGAACTTGTTTGAATGTTGGGTGCATTCCATCCAAAGCCCTTTTGCATTCCACTGAAATTCTGCACACGATCCAAGAACAAGCAGCAGACAATGGCATTGAAACGGGTAAAGTTTCTATGGACGTGACAAAAGTGATGAAAAAAAAGGACAAAGTAGTCCAAACATTGCGATTAGGAATTCAACATTTACTGAAAAAACGTAAAATTACAATTTTAAAGGGGCATGCAAAATTCATAAACTCCACAAAAATCGAAATCACCGACAATGATCAAAGATCAGAAATAGAGTCGCAAAAAACTGTCATTGCTACTGGATCTAAAGTTACTGAGTTGCCATTTTTAAAAGTAGACGGAGAGCATATAATTAGCAGCGACCATGGAATTGCTTTGAAAAGCGTACCCAAAGATATGGTAGTTATTGGAGCGGGCGCCATTGGCCTTGAATTAGGCTCCGTTTGGTCTCGTATGGGCTCGAAAGTCACTGTAGTTGAATTCTTACCTCAGATCGCTCCCACTTATGATGAAGAAATTTCAAAACACGCCCTCAAGACCTTCAAAAAACAAGGAATTGAATTTTCTTTAAACACTCAAGTGACTTCAGCTAAAATCTCGAAGAATCGAGTACATCTATCCGCTAAAAAAGGAGAAGAAGAACTCACCTTTTCTGCTGAAAAAGTATTGTTAGCGATTGGAAGATCGGCCTATACAGAAAATTTGGGTCTTGAGAACTGCGGAGTAGTCACAGACCCAAGAGGTCGAATAAAAGTGAATGCAAAACTTGAAACTTCCGTAGCTAATATTTTTGCCATTGGAGATGTAGTTGCAGGGCCAATGCTTGCTCACAAAGCAGAAGAGGAGGGCGTTGCAGTTGCTGAAATTGCAGCGGGTAAACACGGGCACGTTAACTACAAAACAATCCCGGGAGTCGTCTATACAGATCCAGAAATTGCCTGTGTTGGTCTTTCGGAAAAAGAAGCGGTTGAATCTGGTTATGAGGTGAAATCTGGAAAGTTTTCCTTAGCCGCCAATGGAAGAGCTCTCGCAACCGATGCTACTGACGGGCTTGTAAAAGTTATTGGTTGCAAAAAAACAGATCGAATCCTTGGGATTCAAATGATAGGCAAACAAGCCTCAGAAATGATCGGATCTGCAGTGGCTCACATGGAGTATGGAGCCAGTTGTGAAGATTTAGGAAAAACTGTTCATGCTCACCCAACTATTTCTGAAAGTTTTAAAGAAGCTGCATTGGCGGTAGATAAAATCGCAATTCACTCAATCTAAATATAGCTATAGATTGTATAAGTCTATTTTCATCTCTTTATTTGCTTCCCCAAGCGCTTGGATCTAACCCATCTAATTCCGCTTTAAATCAAGCTCTAACGATACGAAACCAGTTGGTTTCGTATGTAATTCCCTATTGTATTTAATGGGGTTTCGAATTATTGTGAAAATGAACCTGTTGTTGTTGTAATCAACGTACCAAATTTCGGAATATTTAAACCATCAATCAATTGAAACATTTTACTTCACTTTGGGGGCTAATTAACAAGTCCTTGTCTTGTTATTTGGTTTTTTATTTATTCATCCTTTCTTCGATTTATTCATTGCCCGTATCGAACCAAAGCGATCCTTTGGCTCAAAGGAATCAACAAATGGGTCCGCAATCCATGGTGGATGAATCCCCCCAACAAGTGCTAAAATTATTAGAGTCACTCACACATAAAATAATTTTAACTCCTCAAAATTTGCCTGCGGTTAAGATTTCTTTCGAAACTACTGAGCCGATGTCTAATGCAGATTTTATCAGATTGCTTGAAAGTTTATTAGCACTGAATGGAATCGCTTTGACCCCATTGGGAGATAAATTCTTAAAAGCAGTTCCAACTCAAGGGGTCAGCACCCAAGCTCCCGAGTTTTTAAAGGTAAAAGCGTCCAGTCTTCCCGCTTCCCAAAAAATTTATACCGCTCAAATTCATCTTCGCTATCTAAACACAAAACAAGCGGAGAATACAATCAGACCTTTTTTAACGCCAGGAACTTCTTTACTTTTAGCGGATGAGAAAAACAATTCGTTTTTTATAACCGATTCACTCATTAATCTTCAGCGCGTTGAAAATCTATTGGGTAGAATCGATCAGCCAAGTACATCGAATCATCAAATCAAGTATTACAGTGTGCAAAATGTCAATGTGACTGATTTAGACAAAGAGCTCACAACCATGATTCAAACCACACTGAAACAAAAACTTGAAGGAAATACTGAAATTTTCCCGTCCGAAAGAACCAACCAACTTATTGTAACAACCCACCCCGCTAACCACCAGATCCTCAATGATCTCATCTCTCGTTTGGATATTGATGTGGACCCTCTGACGCAAAGCCAAGTCCTTTACCTAAAACATGCAAAAGCAGAGGATGTTCAAGCCCTGATTGAACAAATCATAAGCAAGCAGAATGATCAGAATTCGACAAAGCCCGCAAAAACACCGCAGACAACCCCAACAGATAAAACAGAAACTCCCTCAAAAAAAGACATCATTTCATCCAGTGATCCTTCCGGAAATATAACGCTCCAATTCAGCGAACATGTCAATACAATCGCAGATCAAAGAAGCAATGCCATTGTCGCTTATGGCACAAAAGGCGACCTTAGACACATTAAAGATTTAGTCGATAAATTAGATGTTCAACTCGCCCAAGTGCAAATTGAAACAATCATAGCGGAAGTCACTTTAGAAAAGGGACAGACTCGGGGCATCGACTCTTTTGGTTTCAATTACGACGCGGTTGGAAATCCAGAACCCGGAGGTAATGGGGACTTATACAGTTTTTCCAATGGAGCATTGGGAGCCTTAGGGATCACTACAATGAATATTGGTCGAGAAGCGACTAGAACTTTTAATTTTCAGTCCATTCTCGGTGTTGCTCAAAGTAAATCAAATGTTCAAGTTTTGTCTGCGCCCACGATCGTCACTACCCACAATCAAGAAGCCAAAATCAATGTAAGTCAGTCAGAGCCTGTCATTACAGGATCTGTAACGGACAGCACAGGGACCTCAACTTCCAGTTCCATCCAATTTAGAGACATTGGGATTCAACTGACTGTAACTCCACTAATTGGATCCAATGGCGCCATTCAAATGGAAATTGAACAATTGGTAGAAAATAAGGTTTCAGAGGTTACCATCGACGGAAATGCTCAACCCGTGATTGGTAAAAGAGAGGCCAAATCATTTGTGACAGTCAACGACCGGCAAATTGTTATCTTAGGAGGTTTACAAGAAACAAGACCCTCTGAGACGAAGGGCAAGATTGCATTTTTAGGGCAAATCCCTGTCGTAGGAGATTCTTTATTTACCAGAAAAGTCAATAGTAGCACCACCCGAGAATTACTCATTTTTATAAGACCTAGAATTATTAAAGATGCTCAATTTGGAAATGAAAATGCTGAGGAATGGATCAACAATTCAAATCAACAAAAAGAGATCCTTCATTATTTAGAAAACAACGAATTTGATACCAGTAAAAATGATTACAAAGGGTATTTCGAAGATATTGAGTGGATTGACAACACAATCGATCGATTCAAAAAAGATTTATTTCAAAATAAAAAGGGTGACAACGAGTGAGTTGAATAGGGAGATGATTGCCATATTTTACAAGTTTCTCATACCTTGTTTTCTATGGGTATTTTCTTTAATTACATTCTTCTTTATGAGTTCCATTTCAGCCGAAGAAAGTGTTTATAAAAACCTCCTAGAAAAATCACCCTTTTTACCAAAAGATTTCAAACAAAAAGCCTCGAACTCGATTCCCACTGTAAATAAAAAGCAACAGCAGTTTGAATTTAAAAGTATGATTAAAATCAACAATGAATGGAGATTTAGCGTTTATGAGAAAAAATCCGGTAAATCTTACTGGATTGGCAAGGAAATCAAGTCCACTAATGCCGATGTTAAGCTTTTAAAATTCGATATAGCAGCCAAAGAAATCACCATTAGTTCTAATCAAAAAATAGAGACCCTTAGTCAAAAAAAACCTAGCTTTACTCCCATTGCCAACCAATTCCAACCCAATCCATCAAGCATCTCGAAATCCTCAAATCCCTCCAACAATTCTCCTTCGAAACTCGCTCCAAATAATCAAAATCCAAAACCTACGAACCGAAGACCCATTGCTAGAAGACGAATCATTAGACCCAATTCTAAAAATAAGTGAACTGCCTCTAATCAAGAGGTTAAATACTTTGTTTTCTGTAACAGCCCCACATCACAAGCCAAGTTCCAACTATAATTTGAACTCCAATAACCATTGCAGATTCAACGACTGAGGGAACAAAAAGCCTTTCTGCCATTTGCATAGCATCGTAAAAACGACTCTCTTTCATAGAAAATATAAAACCTGCCCAACCCCAAAAAGCGCTGATAAAAGGCCTACATAACCAAACAAGGTACTCCGGCAAAGCCAGAACGATTCCGGACAATGGAAGCTGGAACCCAACTAAATAGATAGATAAAATAGATGCTTTCTCTGCATTTTTTGCCAATGATGAAAAACCCAAGCAAATAAAGGTCATTGATACGCACATACCTGCCAAAATCATGGATTGTTCCGCCCAGACTCCAGGAAAACCACAAATACTTTTAACAAAAAAAGTCATCCATAAGCCTTGAAAAATAGCCAAAGATCCAACAAAGAAAAGTTTACTGCCGACATAGGCAAGCGGTTTTAAGCCTGAAAGTCTTTCTTTTTCATAAAGATTTCTTTCACTTGCGATTTCTCTAGCTCCGTTATTCGCTCCCATCAAAGCAAGCAAAACGACTTGAAACATTACCAAACCTGTTATCAAAGATGCCGTGCTCACAGATTCCACCTGCAATGAAATGCTTTCCTGCATTTTATTTAAAATTCCAGCGTTTGCATCCATCGACCCAGATTGTATTTGAGGCAAACCGTCTAAGGCAAAAATAACAACTAGAATTGGAAAACCAAAAGTAATCGCTAAAGTAAGTCCTATATAACCAATATCTCGATAAAAAAGTTTGTAACGTCTATGAATAAGTGTGCAAAACTGGGAAATCAAAGATGGGAATTTTTTGTCCTCAATTTCTCCTTCGAGAGGATCTAAAGGCATTAATTGCTCACAATTTTGCTCCCAATAATCAGTCCAATAATCCAAGTCGTGTTCACTAATTCTAGCATACAAATACAATGCATCCTCGATTTCAAAGTATCTTTTCAGCAAATCCAAATCCCCTTGAAAAATGATTCTCCCCGAGTGAACAACTGTTATTTGGTCGAATTGATCTAACTTTGCTAAATTGTGAATAATACAAATAAAGGCCATGCATTCTTCTTTTTGCAAGGTTCGCAATACTTGTAAAATTTGATCCTCTGACAATGGATCCAGCCCCGAAGTAACCTCATCACAAATTAAAAATTTTGGATTGTTTGTGAGTTCTAAACCCAATCCAACTCTTCTTAATTGTCCCCCACTCAATGAATGAATGACTTTCGATCGATGGGGCTCCAGTCCAGTCACTTTCAAGATGCTTACCAATCGCTCCTCTTGAAGAACTTTGCCGACTACATTCAACCTGAGTGAATAGCGAATTGCTTCTTCCACAGTGAGTTGCATAGGCGCAATGCTAAACTGAGGAGCAAACCCAACCTTTCCGATTAGATCCTCGCTGCTCTCAATATCTTTGCCATTGAAACAGACAGAACCCTCTGAATCATAAATTCTTAATATAGACTTCATCAAAGTTGTTTTTCCACAACCAGATGGACCTATAATTGCATGTAATTTATTGGCACCAAAGTGACCAACTGCATTGTCTAAAATCCTAATCTTCTGTCTTCCAACAGTGAGTGATAATTGATCACAGCTAAGCATAAATAATCGAGTTCTTGGTGTAGGTAAAAGTAGGAAATAAATTCGCAGATTCTACTGCATTCATTAGAGTCTGCTCGCCTTTTCTCATCTCCGCTCTCTCAGCCACTTCATGATCCCGAAATCCAGAAAGATGTAGACATCCATGAATTAAATATAAGGACAACTCTCTGCTAAAAGTGTGTCCAAAATCCCTAGCCATAGAAATAGCATATTCTGGAGAAATACAGATATCTCCACTGACTTGATCTTCAAGGTCTCCGGGAAATGTGATCACATCAGTAGGCTCTGGATCTTGAAAAAATTGATCATGCAACCGACAGATCTCCTCTTCATTGACAAAATTAAATGAAATTTCGCCCGGGGGAATCTTTATGTCTGGATGCTGATCAATCAAATCAAACAAAGTTAAAACTTCTTTTTGATCCAACTCCAAACCGAAACAACGATTATGAATCTGAGGAATTGGTCTCTTGTCTGGGCATTCATTGGTTTTCATAAAAGCAATTTTAATCCAAGCGAGAGATTAAGAACTCTAAATCCTTGAAACCTTTGCAAGTTCTTTCGAACCTCGCGCGTCCTGTTTAAGCTTCGGATACTCAATACGAGAGTGGTATACATTTAATAAAGTAAAAATAAAACTCTGCTTGATCTGTGCAATTTCCTGCATTGTCAATGGACACTCATCCAACTGATCGTCTTCCAAACGCTCCTTTACAATTTGATCCAGTAATTCTTCCAGACTTCTTTTGTGAACTTTTTGCAAACTTCGACTCGCAGCCTCGATAGAGTCGGCAAAAAAGATAATCGCACTCTCTTTAAATTGAGGCTTGGGACCATCATAGCGATAAGTGCTCTCATCCACTTTGTCTAAATTATGATCTACATTTAATTTGGATAAGTCAGCCCCGGAACCTGAGATTTTCTTAAGTGCTTCGTAATAAAAATACTGGATCAATGAGGTCCCATGGTGCTGTCGAATCACATCTTTCATTATTTTAGGCAACTTATACCTTCTAGCCAAATCGATTCCCTCTTTGACATGACTTTTTATGACAAGGGCACTCATAGATGGATTTCTATCTAGGTGGGGATTGCTTCCTCCACGCTGATTCTCAGCAAAATATTCTGGCTTCACTAATTTCCCGATATCATGGAAAAGACTACAGACTCTACAGACTAAAGGACTACATCCGATAGCCATCGCAGCATTTTCAGAGAGATTCGCCACCATCATACTGTGTTGATAAGTTCCAGGAGCCTCGTTCTGTAACCTTCTCAACAAGGGGTGATTGAAGTCAGTCAATTCGAGGAGAGAGATCTCAGTCGTTCGATTGAATGCCGATTCAAAAACGGGAATGATTCCAACAGCAACCACTCCAGTAATAATTCCAATGACTACAGATGCGACCATATGCCAACCAATGATTATAAAGTCATAGTGGCTAAGAAATCCAATTATAAGAGCCAACCCGGCCATCGTTAATCCACCCATTGCTCCAGCCCGAACAATACTCCCTCTAAAACGAATATCACGGCAAAAAAGAATACTCACAAACGAAGAGACCATAGATAAAACAAAGATTTCTATAGAGCCATTTTGAATCAAAGCAAACAAGCTGCTAATTACGACAGCGGTTATAAGAGCCGGGACGACTCCAATCATCATCATGACAATCATTCCTCCTAACATTACTGGAGATAAATAAGGCAAAATAGAAATAATTTCCGGATTTTCTTTAAACAATGCGGCTCCACCAAATTCTAATAAAATTCGAATCAATACCAGTGTCACCAAAATGGACATCCCGCAGATAGACAAAAGTCGGTTGTTAGCAATGACCTCAGGGGTAACCACCAATAAATAAACAAGCAATGCCATAAAGATTGCAATCACCATAAACAGACGCTCTAGATAAAGATTAAGGAATTTCTCATCCACGTTGCTTCGATCCAGCAATTGCTCATAGTAGTTGGAATATCTTTCATAATCTCGGGGGCTTATTGAGCGGCCTTCCTCAATAATGTTCATGCCCTCCTCTATGCGAATCAAAACGGGTTCGATCTCCGCTAATTTCTCTTCAATTTTCCCTTGGGTTGCAATCTCATCATAGATTAAGTTTGTAACGAGTCCTCTCCTAAAAATCTCATACAATCCTTCAGGCAAAGATTCCTCAATTTGCAAAACTCGAATGTTCAATCTTAATCTTCGCAGAGCATTCTCCATACTCATAACCTCCTTTATGAAGGTATCCCCAGAATCTGCAGAAAGCTTGAACATGATGAGACTTCCATCATCATTATTATCCACAACTCCTTGGTTATAAATTTCCTTGAGGACTAATAACCCCTCGTCAAAAACTCGATTTAATTGCTTGCGATTTTCGTGCTTTAAAAAGCGATCAAAAACAGAGTAATTCATAGTTAAACTATGTTTTTTCTGAATCTCTTTGATTTTGGAAAAAACCAACTCTTCCAATTCCTCTGGTAGGAGTTCATCCATTTTTTCAATCACCTCCATTTGAGCTTGAAAAAAGGAGCCTACAAAGGATTCAAATTTTAAAAACGGAGCCTCGGACAATTTATAAATTGGATAGACTTTACTTCTTTGCTTTTCTTGAAGAATTTTAGTGTCAATCTCACTTTTATATTGAAAATTGACTTTAGAAGTGATGCTTTTTCTAGCAATTTTTCCCTCTTTGACTTGGAAAGCGACTGGGGCTTGTCTCATGGAACACAAAAAAGTAGCAATCAAGGTGAAGAAAACAACCAATACTAAGGATACCCAACGGCTTGTATCTAAGAATGTACCAACGCTGTCAGAATTGATCCTGCGATTGGATCGTGGAAACACCGAATATTTCGATGCCACTTTCCCTCGTTTCTTAGCCAAAATACTTGGCTTGCCGTTATTATCCTTCATCCTGTTTTCCTGAAAATTCGTAAGCGTTGTAAGCCTCTATAATCTTTCTCACAAGAGGGTGCCTGACTACATCATTTTCTTTAAAATAAAAGATCTTTATCCGATCCACCGCCTCCAAAATTTTACTTGCCATTTTAAGACCAGATTTTTTAGACCGGGGCAAATCTACTTGGGTGATGTCTCCAGTAATAACCATTTTGCTGTCAGATCCCAAGCGGGTTAAGAACATCATCATTTGTTCCGATGTAGAATTTTGTGCCTCATCCAAAATTACAAATGCCTTTGAAAGCGTTCTCCCTCTCATGTAAGCTAAAGGGGCCACTTCTATAAGCCCTCGCTCCATCATTTTATTTGTATCTTCCTTTCCGACCATATCTTCCATGGCATCATAGAGCGGACGCAGATAGGGCAATATTTTTTCCTCCAAATCTCCCGGCAAAAATCCAAGAGCCTCCCCAGCTTCAACAGCGGGCCGAGTCACAACGATCCGTTCCACTTCTCCATTGAGGAGAGACTGTAAGGCTACAGCTATGGCAAGATAAGTTTTACCGGTCCCGGCAGGACCGATTCCAAAAACAATGTCATCCTTCAAAAGAGCATTTAAATAATGCTTTTGAGAAATATTTTTAGGAACCACTGTTTTTCTTCTTATTTTAAGCTTTAATGGGGGATCGAGTAGATCAAAGTAGTCTTTTTCTTTTCCTTGATTGACGGAGTTTAAAATATCTAAGAATTCATGTTTTCGGATTTTAAGTCCCTGCTTCTTACTCAAAATTAAAAGTTCAAAAAAGATTTCGGCACGATTGATATTTTCATGAATGCCATGGATTTTAATCCAATTGTCGCGAGCGACAAGATCTACTGAGAGAGTAGACTCCACTTTCTCTAACAAACTTATCTTTCCTAAATAGAGTTCACTCAACTCTCTCGGCGAATCTAAACTTATAGTTTTTTCCATCATAATAAAATCAGACAAACTCCATCAATCGAAGCCACATTTTATCCATGGCACGATGCAAAACCCTAGTTTCATCAATAACAGGCATAAAGTTTGTATCACTAGACCAGCGAGGAACTATATGACAATGGACATGCCTAGGAATACCAGCACCACTGCATTGACCAATATTCATACCAATATTAAAGCCATCCGGTGACAATGCTTCCGAAACAATCTTTTTAGCCTTCATAACCATCGCCCAAAAATCCAACAACTCCTCTTCATTCAAGAGGGAGACATCCGAAACTTCTCGAAACGGGACCACTAATAAATGTCCAGCGTTGTAAGGAAACTTGTTCATCACGATATAAGAAAATTCAGAGCGGAAAAGAATCAATGCCTCTTTGTTTTTCAACTTTGGAATCTCGGCAAAAGGGTTGGTCGAATTTTTTTCTTTTTGCGGCGACTCGACATATTCCATTCGCCAGTAAGCATGCATATGCTTCATAATAGTATCAATTAGAGACTAAAATAGTTTTGAGAGAAAACCGTGCTTTCTGAGTAGAAAATTTAAAAAAGGAGTAAATCATGTAAAGTGAAATCTAACCCCGAAGGAGTTTAGAGGCAAATACAAAATTTATCCCTTGTTGTCTTCAAGATTTCACTCATAATGATGTATTATTATGCGCATTTTAATGATTTCTTCTGAAGCCTCCCCACTTGCAAAAACAGGTGGCTTGGGTGATATCCTAGGAAGCTTACCCGAATTCCTGAATCAAATTGGGCTGGATGTTCGCCTTATGATCCCTGCTTACAAAAGCATAGATAGAAGTAAATTAATACATAAATCCTACCATCCGTCTAAAATTCAATTGGGCAATCAATATTTTGAGTTTTCGGTGGAAGAGGCGGTCATTCAGGGATCCAACACCCCTGTATATCTTATACATTGCAACGAACTTTATGATCGTCCAGATCTCTATGGGCCCAAAGGAGGCGCTTACGAGGACAACGATATTCGCTATGCTTTTCAATGTAAAGTTAGCCTAGAAATCAAACATCTGGTCGATTGGGCCCCACAAATTTTGCACTGTCACGACTGGGGTGCAGCCTTGGTTCCCCTTTATCAGAAAATGCTTGCGGACGAAGATCCTCAAAAGCATCTACCGAACTTAATTACCATTCATAGCTTGGAACACCAAGGTCACTTTCCCAAAAAAACCCTAGAAAAAATAGGACTTCCTTTTCATTTTTTCAATCCAGACCGCTTAGTAAACCGAGGAGAACTTTCTTTCATGGAGGCCGGGTTGTGGTGGACTCATAAAATTACCACTGTAAGTCCAACATATGCTAAAGAAATTCAAACCCCAGACCATGGATTTGGTCTAGACAAGCTTGTTTTGTTTAGAGATCAAGATATTGTTGGCATCCTCAATGGAATTCGCGAATGTGAATGGGATCCCTCCAACGATAAGAGAATCTCAGCCAATTTCAATGCTGAGGACTTGAGCGGTAAAGCCCAATGCAAACTTGCTCTGCAAGAAGAAATGGGTTTCGAATCAAATCTAGAAATTCCTCTACTTGGAACTGTCTCCAGATTATTCTCCCAAAAGGGCATGGACCGATTCGCAGATGAAATTCCACAGCTTTTAGAAAAAACAAACTTTCAATTTGTTCTCTTAGGAAGTGGAGATCCAAAACAAGAGGCTCAATACTCAAAGCTTCAGGAAATGTATCCGGACAAGATCTCCATATCTCTAGAATTCAATGCAGACTTGGCTCATGGGATCATGGCCGGCAGCGACTTATTTATGATGCCCAGTCGCTATGAACCTTGCGGCCTCAGCCAGATCTACTCTATGAGATACGGCTCCCTTCCGATCGTTCGTAGCACAGGTGGACTCAAAGATACCGTTCATGGAGGGGATCTTAATGAACATGCCACAGGATTTCATTTTGAGAACCTCAGCAGCGAAACCCTGCAACAAATAACTCTTGAAGCAATCCACATATTCAAAAAGAAACCTGATATCTTCAAGAAAATGCAAAAGCGGGCAATGAACCTTGATTTTTCATGGGGTCGATCTGCAGAAAAGTATAAAGAACTCTATTTGAATTTGTTAGATTAATTGCACAGGCAATCCGTTTCCTCACTTTATATGCAAGACAGAAGCGCAAAAAAAATATACTCACAATCAGCACTAGAATTTTGGTTCAAAACGCTCCCTCACAATTGGGAATCGATATTTACAGATTCTGAACTTAAAAAAGGCAGGCATCTTTATCGAGAGGGTGAAATTTTAGAATTAGAACTTTCTCAAAGTGAAGCAATCATAAACTCTAAAATTGGAGGAGAACCTCTTTACTCGGTAGTCGAATGGGACAAAGAAAAACTCGTAGTTAGATCCTCCACCGATGACGCCCTCAGTGGTAGAGAACTAGCAGCCGCCGGGCTCTATGAATTAGAAGAACTCATAGCAGACGAAGTATCCGCTACAACCCCTATTTTCAAACCTAAAAAGAAAGAAGAGAAACCACAAGAACCTCCTAAAATTGTCGGGAATGCCACTTACTCGTCATTGATTGAACTCTCTTGTGACTCAGAAGGGCTTGTCCTAATTATTGCTTGGAAAGATAAAGAAGGATCCATTAAGAGATATACAAAAGCCAAACTTTTAGAGCAATTAGGCCCCCGTGAAAGAGAAGAACTGATTCACATAACTTCCGTGGCCCACAAAGCTCAATTCAAATATTCAAAAAAATTGAATGCTTTTACTCTTAGAAACCCTATGCGAATTTCTCGTTTTTTTGTCGAAGATATTCATACTTGGAGAGAAAAATTTGATATCCAAATGGATGAGGAAGCAAAACTCTTTACAACAGGAATCGAAGACGTAGAAATCAAGCTGGATGTAAACCAGGGATCCAGTGATCAAAAAATCAAACTAAACTGGGAGTTTCAAACAAGTCATGGAAGAGTCTCTTACAAGGAAGCCCAACGAGTTCTGGGTTTCAATAACAATATCGCATTTGTTAAAAAGGTGGGTCTTGTTCGGATGCAAGATGAGCAAGGGGAATTGATCAATAAATGGAAAGTAGACCGTAAAAAGTATCAATTTTCTAATGACGAGTACCCTAAATATATGCTCTTTTCTCTCATGGAAATTGAAAATGCGACCTTAGATCTAAGTGATGAACTCAATGATTGGAGAAGAACCTTTGGAACCAAAGATCCTCATGAAATTGAAACTCCCCCCTTCCTCCGCCAGTACCAGCATCGGGGGGTTCGTTGGTTGAGTCATATGCTAGATTGCGATTGTCATCCTCTCATTGCCGATGAAATGGGCTTGGGCAAAACCATTCAAATATTATCCCTAATCACCTCACGACCGAATTTAGAAATTCAGGACAGTATTATTGTATGTCCCGCCAGCGTCATTCCTGTATGGCAGAAAGAAATCGACCAGTTTTTCCCTTTTATACAGACGGAAGTTCTTTCAAGCCACAATCCTTTTAATGGAAACGAATCGAAACCCAGAATATGGCTTTCAAGTTATTCTCAAATTCGAAGGCACAAGAATTTATTGGAAAGTAAGAAATTTCAGTACTCAGTTCTCGATGAAGCTCAATTCATTAAAAATCCAGACTCCAAAGCTACCATTGCCTGCATGAGTATCCGCTCTGATTACAGAATTGCTTTGACGGGAACTCCAGTTGAAAATCACCACTTTGATATTTGGACCATATTCCGTTATTTAATGCCTGGTCTTTTAGGAAACCGGTTTGAATTTAAAAAGAATTACTTAGAAAAACCTAAAGAGGGCATTGTTCGTCTTCAGAAGCAATTGACGCCCTTTATTATTCGCAGAACAAAAAAGGAGGTCACCCCAGAGCTCCCTGACAAAATGGAATTCAATCTGATTTGTCCTTTGACCGAAAAACAAAGGAAAGAATACATTCAAATTGGAAATAACTGTATTCAAACCTACGGAGAAGATTTGGATGAACTCAACTCATCAAACACGATGGATCTGTTTACAATTTTAACGAGGCTGCGTCAAACAGCTTGCGATCCAGATTTACTCCCTTGGACAGACGCGGAACTCCATCAAAGCGGAAAACTGAGCGTTTTGGCTGATAAAATGGAGGAAACCATTGCAAACAATCATAAGGTTGTCATTTTCAGCCAATTCGTAGGATTGTTAAAGCGTGTTAGAACTTGTTTAGAAAAACGATTTCCTGAACTCGTCATCAATGAATTGACAGGCAATACTAAAGATCGATCTGAGCCTGTTCAAAAATTTCAAAGAGCCAAAAAACCAACCGTTATATTGGTCAGCTTAAAAGCTGGAGGAACAGGAATTACCCTTCACAATGCAGATTATCTATTCCTTATGGATCCGTGGTGGAATCCAGCCGTTGAGGAGCAAGCCATCGACCGCGTGCATCGAATCGGACAAAAGAAAACAGTCATGGTTTTCAGAATGATTTCGGAAGGAACCATTGAAGAAAAAATTCAAGAGCTCAAATCACACAAAAAAGAACTTTTTAACAAATTAGTGGGGAAAATACCCGATGTTTCCATTCTTAAAAATCATGTTCAATCAATCAAAGAATTGATCACCCTGAAATGATTTATTGATTGTTTATTGTGTAATCTGAAAACGGAACTTTTACCCCAAATCCATCCCTTAAAATTTCCAATGATTATCGATTCCTTGAGCTCAAAGGGTCGGAGTTTTTCAACCTACGTGCTTTAAGGAATGGGACCCATCCGCGGAAATCTGTTCTAAAACTATATCTGGTCAAGATGATTTCGGTAGATCACCACTTAGAGTAAGAGTTGAAGCCAGTGCACAAGTTATAATTAATCGACCAAATTGTGATTCTCCAAACCGTGGAATTTATAGCCTAGGCGATCTAGTTATTGCCGTATAAATAAATATACTATTATTGGACACTACATATGTAATATATAAAATAGAAAGATTCTCCATTAGAGATCAATAAATTTATGAATTACAGTCTACTTTTTCTAGTCCACATCAGATTTGCATGAGCCGGTCAATCAGGCTAGTGAATGGCTGAAAGAGCAAGAAAAGAAGCGACTTGATTTTTTGGGCAATTGAAGATTTATTATCAACTTTAGTTTGCAATCTAGTAAGGCTTTTTTTTACAAATAAAATGTGAACTGTATCCCACGGCTATCTTTCCTTATTATTACTGCCTTTGCTGTTTCATGCGTAACAACAAATAATTACTCTAAGTTCTTTTACAAATATTACGATATAAGTGAATTAAATAATCCAGAATTGCTAAAAGAAGGAGATGAACCCTTAATTGTTACGACAAAGGACTTAATTGGCGATTCGAGATTGTATGAAGCCAATGGCTATTTTATGCTTGGAACATCTTCTTTTAATGGAAGCTATGTTGATACTAAATGGGCCAAAGCTCATGCTGTAAATATAGGAGCAACTCTGATATTATTAAATTCTCAGTTCACAGACAATCAGACTCACTCATCGAATTTAATCTTACCAGATAATCGAACGTCATATCGTAGCGGTCATGAAGACGGAACCTCTTATTTTAAAACGAACAAAACATATGGAATAAAAAGCTTCCCTTATAGACAACCGCTTAGACTATATGATCAAAAGGCTAATTACTTTGTTAAAGATAATAGAAAATTTCGATATGGAATTATATTTGAAAATCTAGGTTCTGAATTAAGAATGAAATACCAACGAAATTCAGGGATTGTTATAAAATTAGTTTATGACCAGAGTCCTGCATTCTATGCAAATTTATTAGTAGGAGATGTTATTATTGGTGTTGATGGAGTTGATATAAAAGATGAATATCACGCACAAAGTCTCATGAACTTAACGAAAGTAAATGCTGATAAGACCCATTCTGATTTAACCATTTTAAGAGCAGGTAAAACCATTAATCTAACTGTTAGGTTTTAAAAGATTCAATCTGAATGGTATTTTTTAATACTTCTCCTTGCATATTGAAAGTATTGCCTTCGCTTGACCAAGTGCCAAAACCAGAAAAATCTCTACTACTCGCATCCGATACTCGTATTGCTTCTACAAATATTACAGGTGAACTACATTTAAAAGCACGGACATAAATGGAAAAATTAATAAGTGTTATATGCTATTCATTATAATAAGCAGCTTAGTGAACGTTGAGTAGATTGAAGAATAGTTAGTTTTATTGATCTAGCTGCTTCTTTTGCAGGCTATGTCAGTCAATTTAACATTAAAACGCTTATTTTATAAACTTACTAATCTCTTTATATCATTATTGCATTGAATTTCATACTGTAGATCTTAAAGCGTTATAGTAAAATTGAGACGCAGTAAAGATTTAGTAATTAGGTATTTTTTATTATACATTAGCCAGATAGCTGAAAAACTCAGATCTTCTAACTGTAAATCAACAAGCTTTAATTTTAGCCAAATCAGGTTATAGATCAAAAATGAGTTCTATTAATCGGAATCGGAACGATCTCTTAATAATAACAACTAATTTTCGCAAAAGTTTAGACAATAGTACCTTTGTTGCTAATCATATTGGATATAATAAGAAATAATTCTGGAATTACGAAGCTAACGTTGATTTTTGAATGTGAAAAGAGTCTTACCACGAGCCAGAACATATTGGGAGCAGTAAATATAAGACTATTAATAAATTAAAAAGCATAGGATGCTGTTAGGGTAATTAAGGGTAAATCAATTTTACAGGTGGCTTGATATTTAGTTCCTTATCAACTTTCTGCGGGGTAAATAGATCCTTAGTTGAACAAAAGAGTAACTTTTGATGATTATCCAGTATAATCATTGTAGATTAATTATGACTCGAACTTTACTACCAAAAAAAACAGTAATTAAATCCGCATTACTTTTATAGCTGATTTAAAATGCAAACTGTTCCAATTCTTACTAAGTCGTGTTACTCATTTAAAAATAATCCTCTAAATCCAAAACCCTCTTAGCTACTTGAAAATTGGGACATAACGCTTGTTCTAAATGGTACGGGCAGAGGGACTTGAACCCCCGACCCACGGTTTAGAAAACCGTTGCTCTATCCAGCTGAGCTATGCCCGCTTAACGATCCAATAAAATCAATCCATCCAATCGAAAGTTTACACTAATAGATCGAGGCACTCCTAGACAATAACAAATTTAATATTTATCCATTGCCCTTAGAGAGGATAGAACAATTAAAAATCCAGAGTTCCCATTTTCTAAAACAAAGGGTGGAAATCATGAAATCCCTCAATATCAAAAAATTATAAAAAAGATCAAGGTTTGTGTAAAAGAACGGGCTTCTTTCTCCTCGGGTAGCAAGTAGAACAAATTTCACAAACCGTTCCATCACAACCACGAGCGGAGCAAAACTCCCTTCCGTAGTAGATCATCTGGATATGGAGATCATTCCAATGGGTGATTGGAAATAACTTTTTTAAATCTTTTTCCGTTTGGGTAACATTTTTCCCTTTTGTAAGCCCCCATCTCTGAGCCAATCTATGAATATGCGTATCGACAGGAAATGCAGGGTGACCGAAAGCTTGAGACATTACTACCGAAGCTGTTTTATGTCCGACCCCTGGCAATTCCTCTAGAGATTCAAAAGACTCAGGAACTTGAGCTCCGTGCTTTTCGCACAAAATTTGAGAAAGCTTTACAATTGCCTTTGATTTTGCAGGTGACAATCCACATGGTCGAATGATCTCCTTCACAGATTCTACGCTCTTGTTTTGCATATCCATCGGATTGTCTGCAAGAAGAAACAAATCAGGGGTCACCAGATTCACTCTTAAATCTGTACATTGAGCAGATAGCAGCACAGCTACTAATAATGTATAAGGATCCTTATGATCCAGTGGAATTGGAGGATCCGGATACAGCTCGCTCAACCTAGTCTGAATAAAATGGGCTCTTTCTTTTTTAATCATCTTGCTTTTCTCTTTGCATCCTTTCCGTTGTAAGATAAACTTACTAGGCAATATGAACAATGAGAATATT
The DNA here is from genome assembly GCA_913049555.1 of uncultured Opitutia bacterium. Classification (GTDB taxonomy): domain Bacteria; phylum Verrucomicrobiota; class Verrucomicrobiia; order Opitutales; family CAJWYM01; genus CAJWYM01. The sequence continues at coordinate 11,227 of CAJWYM010000025.1, read as the reverse complement.
TTAGAAAAACCAGCGCTTGGCTATGATCCTGAGTCCTTGGAAAGAGAATTAAAACCCTTCTATATAGGCGCGTCTGAAGTGGATATTGACTCCATGCTCTCACACGTAGGTTCCTCCTCACTGGAGGAATTATTTTCTCACATCCCTTCGGATATTTTATTCGAACAGGAACTCCATTTACCCGATGCTTTAGAGTACAACGACCTGCAGGACGCTATGTGGTCTTTGTCTTCCAAAAATAATTTAAAAACTTCATTTATCGGAGATGGCCTCCCGCATTGGAAAACAGACCCCATCGTTGGTAAGATATGTGGAATCCGAAACTTAGCGACTTCCTACACCCCTTATCAACCCGAAAGAAGCCAAGGAACCCTAGCAACCCATTGGATCTACCAATGCTTACTCTCAAAAATTACTGGCTTTGAAGCTGTAAACTCCTCTTTGTACGAAAGATCGACTGCTATTTTTGAAGCGATCCAATGTGCCACTCGTCTTAAAAGAAAAACCAATGTAGCCCTCGTTGCTAAAGCCATTTACCCAGGAGACAAAGAAGTTTTAAACACCACAACTCGCTCCACAAATTTAAAAATCGAGTACATCCCCTATGATTTAAATACAGGTCTTGTAGATACTGTGGCTCTTCATACGGCAATCGAAAAATATGGAAACCAATTGGCTGCTTTTGTTTTCCCTCAAGTAAACACATTTGGATTGTGTGAGGATGTAGACGCTCTTACAAATATTTGCGCAAAAGCGAAGATCAAGAGTATTGCAATCTTTGACCCGGCGCTGATTGTTACGGGTGGATTGAAAGCCCCTACAGAATTCGGTGAAGAGGGTGCAGACATGATTGTCGGTGAGGGACAACATCTAGCAATTGGACCTAACTTCGGAGGCCCGGGACTTGGGATTTTTGGCATCCGCCACACCGCCAAAAATAAAAATGACATTCGTTCTACTCCGGGGCGTTTTGTAGGCAAAGGAAAAGATGAAAAAGGAAGAACTTGTCGAGTGATGATCCTTTCCACCCGAGAGCAACACATCCGAAAAGAAAAAGCGACTTCCAACATCTGTTCCAATCAAGCTTTTCTCGCCACAATAGCGGGTGCGTCTCTACTCACAAAGGGAGAAGAAGGAATGACTTCTGCTTGTGCAAATGCCAGAAAATTGGCATTGAAAGCAGCGATTGAAATCACCCAAATAGACGGTTTCCAACTCGCATTCCCGAAATCAGCATTTTTCAATGAATTTGTAATCTCAAGCCGGATTCCAGTTTCTGAAATCATTCAACACGGTTCCTCGATTGGAATTCACATTGGAGTGGATGCAAGCGATCGCTCTGAAGGGCACTCCCACTTAATTAAACTTTCTTTTTCAGACATTCAATCGGAAACGGATGTGAATGATTTGGTTGCTGTTTTTTCTAAATTTGGAGATTTCTGTGAACTTGCAGACCCGATCCCCAAGCCCTCAGAATCCATTCTTCGTAATGGAACTCTCAACTTACCGAGTTATTCTCGTGAGGAAGTAGAATCTTACTACAACCGATTGGGCGAACAAAACATAAGCCCCGACACCACATGCTATCCTCTAGGTTCTTGTACCATGAAGTACAACCCTTACATCAATGAGTGGGCAGCTGCTCTAACTGGTTTTGCTGAAAGTCACCCCCAAGCACCCATTGAAGATGTTCAGGGGAATCTAGAAGTGCTCTTCGAGACTCAAGAGTGGTTCAAGGCAATCACCGGACTCCCAGGAATCACTACCCAACCAGTTGCCGGAGCTCAGGGAGAGCTCGTTGGAATCAAACTATTCCAAGCCTACTTTAAGGATAAGGGAGAACTCGAAAGAGATATTCTTCTAGTTCCAAAATCTGCCCATGGGACTAATTTTGCAACGGCAACGATGGCTGGCTTTATCAACGGTAAAACCGAAGATGGAAGAACTAAAGGAATTGTTCTTTTGGATGCAGACAGCTCAGGTCGGGTCGATATGTCAGATTTTCGTTCTAAAATTGACCAATATGGGCCTCATATTGCTGGAATTATGGTAACAAATCCAAACACTGGCGGAATTTTTGAAGTTGAGTTCAAGCCTATTGCAGACGCAATTCATAAAATAGGTGGTCTCGTCTACATGGATGGTGCCAATATGAATGCAATCGCTGGATGGTTAGATCTCAATAAAATGGGCGTCGATGCCGTCCATAATAACCTTCATAAAACTTGGACAATTCCTCATGGTGGAGGGGGCCCTGGAGATGCGATTGTAGGAGTCAGCGAAAAACTCATTCCATTTTTGCCAGGTTATCAAATCATCAAAGAAGAAAATTTCTACCGCCCCGTTAAGATGGAAAAAAGCATTGGCTCTTTTCACAGGCACTGGGGAAACTTTGGGCACAAAATTCGTTGTTTTACTTATTTGAGAAGACTTGGAAAAGTGGGCGTTCGAAAAATGTCTGCGCTCTCGGTTCTCTCCGCTAGATATTTACTCGGTCAACTCAAAGAGGACTTTCCCTCTCTTCCTTACAACGCTGAATCAGAACCAAGGATGCATGAGTTCATCCTCACTTTGAGTGAAGAAATGTTCCAAACTTTAGAAGAAGCTGGAATCCCAAAATCACAGGCAATTGCATCCGTCGGCAAGCTTTTCCTAGACTTCGGGTACCACTCTCCCACAGTTGCATTTCCTGAGGTATTTGGATTGATGTTAGAGCCTACTGAAACCTACGGAAAAAATGAGTTGGACCGTTTTGTGGAAGCTGTTCGCGCGATTAAAAAAGTAATCGAGAAGCGTCCCGACCTGGCAAAAACCGCTCCTCACTTTACCCCTATCAATCGTGTGGATGAAGTCTCTGCCAATCGAGTGCTGACTCTGAGTGAAGAATTAAACGAACTTCCAAATATTATTGAAAATAGAATTCGCCCGAGAGAATTGCAAACAGCTCCCATTGACAGTATTTTGAAGCGCCTTTTTGAAATTGATTAAGAATTAAATTCTGTGAAAAGTGGTATCATATTTATCATAGCACTCATTACTCTCGTTCTGGGAGTTGGGATGCCTGTTTATTTCAGTGCCACTTCTCAAACATTTTTACAAGGTTTCAAAAATGAGAACCATTCCTTAGAGGCTCATGCCGAAGAAGCATTGATGGCAGGTAAAGAAGAAATCGCAGCCTTCTTATTAAATGTGAACCAACGATTGGCAAAGGGCGAGGAGTTCGAAGATAGAACCCTTTTAGAATCCTCGCCTAATTTGGATGCAATCGGATCCAGCAGTCAATTGTTAGTTAAAATACAGACGGAACTGAATTATAGATACAAAGAGCCGAACATTCTTCCTTTTTTATTGCAACCAGAAGTAAGAAATCAATTAAAATACCACTTCAAATATTCAGTGAATCAAAACATTCAATGGATCTTGGACACAAAAAATTTAATGGGTTGGCGCTTTTTTAAACCTGTAGACTCCTCTTCTGGAGCCCCTTTGGATGCCGTCATCAATTCATTTGCACTCATGATGGAGGAGAATTCTATTCTTGATGAGTTGCTGATTGATTTTAAATTTCACCGAAGTCAAAGCCTTCAATCCGTAGACACTTCTTTCAATCAAGTTGAAAATACTTACAAATCGATTCTAAGTCTGCTCAACCGATACAATTGGGGAATCTGTAAAGCGATTATTAGCAATTGTGAAAGTCTCCAAGAAATTCAAGATTTAGTTCGCATGGCTCTCGATTCGCCCAAAGATTCTAATACAATCCTTGCTGCTTCATTACTGAGTGATTCTGTCCAGAAACTCAACTTCTATTACCAACTCCACCCAAAAACAGGAATGGCAGATATTGAATTTGCTCTTTCACTAGGAACTGCCTCTCTCAATGAGTTGATAAATACAGAAAAACCGATCTACCGTGAGAACAAAGCGATGCGTTCCATCCAGTTTCTAATCCCTGATTTAATTTTAGAGGGAATGCGAAAAGCTACCTTTGACTCAAAAACTCTCGGAATTTTACTCAAACTTTTCCTGCTGTTGATTTCAGGATTAGCGGTCTCACACTTTTTACTCCTACAGTTTAGGGAGCGAAGAATCAGCGCCCACTCATTCAGTCTTGCAATCTCAGCCGATCTGGCTTTTGCAACTTTTTTTGCTAGCCTCGTTGTTTTGACCTTAGAACCCTCTATTTTGCAAGGCGAATCAAAGCGACCACCAGACATTGCAACTTTAGATTTAATTAACCTCTCCGCAAATTCAGAAAACACCATGCTTAAATCCGCTGCCGACCCATTAGATAAAGTGAGTATTATCATTTTAATCCTCTTCTTTTTAGCTCAAATCGCCATTTACTATTATGGTCTTCTTCGCATTGCCGATATTAAAAAACAAACGAAGGATCCAATCCTAAAACTCAAACTACTGGACAATGAAGACAACTTATTCGATGCAGGCCTTTATGTTGGTCTAGGTGGAACTGTTTGTTCTTTGATTCTTTTAGCGTTTGGCGTTTTAAATGCTAGTTTAATTACTGCATATGCATCCACCCTATTTGGGATTATATTTGTCGCAATCCTCAAAATTTTCAATGTTCGCCCCCTTCGCAACTCTCTAATTATGGAGCAACACAACAAATAAATGAATAAGAGCTTATTGCTTATCATTTGTGACTTCCTTTTACTAAGCCTCTTAGGTTTTGTTAATTTTGACTTGCCTAATGAGGATCCATTGAATGAAGGTCTCGAATCCATGGCAGAGAACCAAAAGACGGATGCCAGTCAAGACCTCATTGAGGCTTTGGAAATCTCCCTTGAACAACAAAAACAAGCGCAGACAAGTTTAGTCTCTGATTTAAGTAGTACAGAACAAGAAATTGCAAAGCAAGCTGCAGATTTAAAAAAGACAGAGGAGGAATTACGACTGCTAGCACTCGAACAAAAGGAAGTGATTGAGGAAAAACAAAAACTCAGTAAGGACCTTGCTAATGCGAGACAGTCCCAAGAAGATCAAGAAGTTTCCCTTAAAAAAGCGGAAAAAAGCCTCGAAATCGCAGTTAAAACTGCCGATGAATTGCTTCAAACCAACCAGACCCTTCAATCTGAAATGAATGAGGTCAATCTAAAGAGTGCTGAATTAGAAAGGAATACGGACAAAGTCGTGCTCCAACTCAACAACACCATCACAGAAAAAGCTAGAATTGAAGATTCTTTAGTGGAGTTACAATCAGCAAAAATGAAAGAAGAACAAAAGAAATTGGAGCTTTTAGAAAAATTGAATATTACTGAAATAGAAACGCTTCAGCTACAATCAAGACTTTCCAATGTCGAAAAACAAAAAACCGATGTTGAACAAAGCAGTCAAGAAGAGATTTTGGAACAAATAAAAATCACTTCATTGCTCCAACAAGAACTTCAAAACCAAAGAAAACAAGCGCTCGTCCTACAATTTCAATTAGAGGCTGCGGATAAAGAAAAAGATCAGTTGCGACAATCCTTGGCTCAAACTCAAGAACAAGTCTCTTTGGAGAGACAAGAGAGACAGATTCTGCACAAACAAACGGAAAGACTTTCTGAAAATGTTTCTGAACTTGTTCTGAATACTGGGGACATCAAAAAAGAGGTGGAGGACCTACAAGCGCTTACTTGCAACGAAATTTATCAAACCTTTTCGCAAAACAAAGTGAAGGTTCAGCTTAAATTTGAGCTCGATTCCTTATTCGGAGAACGGTCCAAAAACTTTAAAATGGACACGATTCTTTTGAAGCAAGGGAACTCAGAATACCTGCTTTTTAATACGGTCCAAACCCCCTTGGAACCCAATAATTATAACAACAGTGTTCTTTCCATAGAAGGTACTTTAATTGCAGGCAATGCAACCAGTCCAATCACTAAGATTGGCTTTTTAAAAGCAGATCCAAGAATTGCGGTCATTCCTATCAGTGAACGCCTTACTGAAGCAAGCCAACTCGCAATTTACCCGATCAGTCAAAACCCCTTTAGTCATTCTACCGTTGCGATTGTTAACAGTGAAAAGAAAAAATTTGGGGAAACGACCTTTCAGATCGAGCCGGAAAACCCCCAATTTTTAAAAATGGACAGTCGCATTTTAAGTAAACTCTTTGGTGATTTTTCACCCTCTGTGAACGACTTGGTCTTTACCCTGAAAGGAGAATTCTTAGGCATCATGGGAAATAATAAATTCGCCTTAAAATCCACTGAGATCGAGATTCAAGAATCCATGTCTATTTACCCTTCCTTCAATGTAAGTCAATTTTTAGAAATTCATAAAAGCAGAATGAAAAGAACGAACAATTTAGAGTTTAAATTCAAATGAGCCTTTCGAAAATTGACCATTTCAACATCGTTGTTTCCAATCTAGACAGGTCGGTAGACTTTTACACAAAAGTATTGAATTTTTCTGAAATCAAACGAGCTACCCTCGAAGGAGAGTGGATTGATAGGATTGTAGGTCTCAAGGGAGTAAAGGCAAAAGTTGCCTACGTACGAGCTCAGGGAGGGGAACCTCGCATCGAACTTCTTCAATACATAGAACCTTTAGGTCGCAAAGTTCAAGAGAACTCCCAGGCCAATACTCAAGGGCTTCGACATTTTGCAATTCAAATCGATAATATGGATGAAATGGTAGACCGTTTGAAAGCCAATGGAATCCAAACTTTTTCTCATCCCGTAACCGTTCCTATGGGTGTGGTTCAACACGATGATGGCGAAAAAAGCTTGTGCTACTTCACGGATCCAGATGGGGTGATCATTGAATTTGCTCAGTACAAATAGATGGTCAAGATTGCACTTATTCAGCTTGAATCTGCAGGCAGCAAAGAAAACAATTTAGCGAAGCACCAAGAAGCGATTGTCAAAGCTTCCAAACAAGGGGCTCAGATTGTTTGCCTTCAGGAACTATTCCTGACAGACTATTTCTGCAATGAAGAGAAGGTGGAACATTTTGATTTGGCTGAAAAAATTCCTGGTAAATCCAGTGATCAAATCTCTCAATTAGCAAGGGCGAATAGGATTGTTTTAATCGCCTCACAATTTGAAAAGAGGGGACCCGGTCTTTTTCACAATACTACGATTGTTTACAATGAGGAGGGGAATATCCTTGGAAAATATAGGAAAATGCACATTCCTGAAGACCCTGGGTTTCATGAAAAATTTTATTTTACCGAAGGTGATTTAGGCTATGTCGCAATCGAAACTTCTTACGGGAAAATAGGGGTGCTTATTTGTTGGGACCAATGGTTTCCTGAAGCGGTGAGGTTGACAGCTCTTCAGGGAGCAAAAATCATTTTTTTTCCGACTGCAATCGGCTGGTTGCCAGAAGAAAAAGAACGTTTGGGTTTTTCACAGCACAACGCCTGGGAGACAGTTCAAAAAGGACACGGAGTGGCAAACGGGTGTTTTATCGCAGCAGTGAACCGAGTTGGTAAAGAAAAGGGAACCCAATTTTGGGGACAATCCTTTGTATCCAATCCCTATGGAGAAATCATCGCGAAAGCCTCCCCTGACAATGAGGAGATCCTTATCTGCGAGGTAGATTTAAAAGAAATTGACGATTTTAGAAAAATATGGCCCTTTTACAGAGACCGTAGATTAGATAGTTACACAAAAATTACCAAACGCTGGATAGATGCATGAGTCATAGTTTATCGGACACACTACAAAAAACGCTCGAAGTACCGGATGGCACACCTATCAGTATTGGAGACCTGACTGATCGTGCACAAGAGAAAGGTTTTGGGTTGATTCTACTCATTTTATCCTTACCCAGTGCATTGCCTGTTCCAGCTCCAGGATACAGTACCCCTTTCGGGATTGCATTAATTATCTTAGGGTTACAAATGTTAAGAGGTTGTAGAAAACCTTTGCTATTTAAAAAAGCAAGAAACTTGGAACTGAGTTACAGAATCGCTGAAAAAATGATCGGCTCTGGTGCTAAATTTCTTAAAAAACTAGAAAAAATCATCCGTCCTAGGAACAACTTTTTAACAAGCAATCAGGGGCATCGAGTGATGGGCCTAGTAGTCATGTTGATGGCGGCTCTAATGATTTTACCAATCCCATTTACCAACACCGCTCCAGCGGGCGTAATTTTTTTAATTGGAGCAGCTCTTTCGGAGGAGGATGGGCTTTTGCTCTTTTTGACTTTTTTATTAGGAACTTTCGCAGTTGTGCTGTACAGTTTTATTCTATTTTGGTGTTTCCCTTTATTATTAAAGTTTGGATGGTCAGCCACGGATGAAATGAGAGAACTAGTGATTGAAAACTTAAAAGGATTGTTTTAAATGCGATCGATTTATTCAGAGACAAAAGAAACGCTTTCAGAACAACTGCAAAAGATCAAAGAACCTACTTTTCGGTCTACGCAGATCCTAGAATGGCTTTATAAAAAAAGGATTTCAAGATTCGAGGATATGACAAATCTTTCTCAAAAACTTAGAAATTGGTTGATTGAGAATTATTCTATTTCCAAAGGAAACTTGATTTTAAAAAATACATCCAGAGATGTGACGAATAAACTCCTCTTAAAAATGAGCGATGAGTCTTTGATCGAGACCGTTATTATTCGTGCTCCTCAGGAAGGAGTTGGGGTTGAAAACTCGAGAAAGACAATCTGTATTTCAACCCAAGTTGGTTGTGCTTATGGCTGTAAATTTTGTGCCTCTGGATTGGCCGGTTGGAAGAGAGATTTAACCAGTGGTGAAATTGTCTCACAGCTGATGCAAGTTTGCGAACTGGAGGACCCCTACACCGATCGAAAAAAAGAAGAAATCGCCTCTTTTGACAACATTGTTGTCATGGGAATGGGAGAACCTCTAGCCAATTATGAGAACCTGATCCAAGCTCTTCGGATCGTAAATGCTAAATGGGGGCTCAACTTTGGAGCAAGGCGGGTTACCATTTCTACTTCAGGAGTCGTTCCCAGTATCTTAAAATTAGCGGAAGAACCTTTCAGCTTTCGTTTAGCAGTCAGTTTGCATGGAGCAACCAATGAAGTCCGGCAAAAAATAATGCCTGTCAATCGAAAATATCCATTAGAGGAACTCTTACCCGCTATCAAGTCTTTCTCATCAAAACATGGACGCATGGTAACTCTTGAATTTATTTTGATTCAAGATGTGAATGACTCCTTGGATCAAGCGAAAGAATTGAGTAAAATAGCCAATGATTTGCATGCTCATGTAAATCTTATTCCTTACAACAATGTAGAGGGTTTGGATTGGATTCGACCGCCCTTAAACAAGCAACAATCTTTCGCCAAGGTTCTCAGTGATCATAAAGTCTCAGTCACTCTGAGAAAAGAAAAAGGGCATGATATTGATGCGGCCTGTGGACAACTTAGACTCAAAAAAGAAAAAGACGGCGCTCTCGTACCGGCTACTAAAGGCAATCGTTGAATAAGGTTAGACTATGAAGGGAAATATTGGTTGGATAGGTACAGGATTGATGGGAGCTCCTATGTGCGCTCATTTAATGAAAAACGGATACAAAACTTTTGTTTACAATCGAAGTCCAGAAAAAGCTGAAAAACTTGGATTTAAAGGGGCGACTGTTTGTTATTCACCAGCGGAAGTTGCTCAAAACAGTGATGTTGTTTTTAGTATTGTTGGTTATCCTCAAGATGTTGCTTCCATTTATTTGGAAGAAGATGGCATTTTTTCGACAGCCAGAAAAGATACCATTTGCATAGACATGACAAGCTCCCGACCCTCTTTGGCAAAAGAACTGAGCCTAAAAGGTGTAAAGAAGTCCATCTACTGTCTCGATGCCCCAGTATCTGGAGGACCAAAAGGAGCTTCAGAGGCTAGCTTATCTATCATGGTGGGTGGAGATCCCTCAGCTTATCATCGGGTCCTTCCTCTATTCAAAATTTTAGGAAAAAGCATCGAACTGATGGGAGAAGCCGGGGCAGGACAACATACAAAAGTTTGCAATCAAACTCTCATTGCCACCACCATGATTGGAGTTGTGGAAGCCCTTCTTTATGCCTATAAATCTGGATTGAACCCCAAAAAAGTCATTGAAATTCTCAGTAATGGAGCCGCTGCTTCTTATAGCTTGAACAATCTAGGCCTTGCGATTGTAAACAATGATTTCTCTCCTGGATTTTACATAAAACACTTTATCAAAGATATGGACATTGCCCTCCACGAAAGTATGCGCATGAATCTATCCTTGCCTGGTTTGGCATTGGCCAAACAATTTTATACAGCTGCCGCGGCCCAAGGACTGGAAGAAGATGGGACTCAAGCACTTTTCAAAGTTTTGGCGCAAATGAATCATGTTGATCCAGCAACGATCAGTACCTAATGACCGTTCCAAGGAAGATATTAGCGATCAAATTCAAGTACCTTGGGGATGTTGCAATCATGGTTCCAGCGCTAAGATCTATCAAGGAAAAGTGGCCGGATTGCGAATTGCATGCTCTAGTCGCAGAAGAAGCAGTTCCTGCTTTGAAGGCAATTCCATGGATTAAAAAAGTATGGTCATTTCCTCGCATTCGAGGGAAATCCAATTACAAAGCTTCTTTTCCAGTTATCAAAAATTTGCGCTTGGAAAAGTTTGACCGATCCGTGGACTTTGTTGGCAATGATCGAGGTGCTTTTGTGAGTTTTCTTATCGGGGCCAAAAGAAGACTTGCATCTGCGGAGCCAAGATGGAAGCCAATCCGCACTTTTTGTTATCACGAACAAATTGAAGAACTGGACACCACCCGACATGAAATTATTAGAGATATCTATATCCTATCCCAGTGGGGAATCAAACCCTCCTCGAACCTAGAACTTGAATTGCCTCAAAAAGAGCGCAAGGACATTCACCCATCGCTTCATATACACAAAGACTCGATCGTCTGCCATCTATCAACCAGTGTGCCAAAAAAAGAGTGGTCTTTAAACAACTGGGTCCAACTTCACTCAGTATTCAAAAGTATGAATAAAAGAGTCTACTTTTCGACAGGCCCCTCCGATAGGGAATTAGCATTACTCAATCATCTGAATGAAATGGATCCAAGCATTCATCCCATCCCAAAAACAAGAACCCTCTATGATTTTATCGATATTGTTTCTCAGGCAAAACTCTTTATTTCTCCCGACACAGCCCCTCTTCATATTGCTGCTGCACTAGGAATCCCAACTCATGGACTCTTTGGACCGACCGCTGCCAGTCGCTGGGCTCCACCAGGAGAGACACACACTTATTCTCAAGTTCTTTTTTGT
>CAJWYM010000024.1 GCA_913049555.1 uncultured Opitutia bacterium | reverse complement strand
ACAGCTTTCAATCATTAAAAAATAATTTCTTATTTTAGCTTGAATCAAATGGCAGACAGCATTGATCCAGTCACCTTTGGAAACCTCTTAAAATCTTCTGAACGAATTCACTCAAAGCATTTGTTGAATCCCCATTTTGAATTTTTCCTTTTAAAAAAAGGTTGATCGAATTGAAAATTCAAAAGATTTCTTGTTTGTGATTCATCCTCATTTCTATAGTTTAACTTTTTGTAAAATCCTAAATTATGAGTGATCCATCTAAAATTGATATCGATTACGTTGCGAACTTAGCTCGCATCGAATTAACTAATGAAGAGAAGAAAGAATTTTCCTCACAACTGGGAGATGTCTTGCACTATTTTAAAAAACTCAACGAAGTGGACGTTGAGGGTGTTGAACCAATGGCACATGCATTTCCCCACTTCAATGTATGGAGAGAGGATAGATCTGGGGAGCCATTAAATGTAGAAAATGCACTCCGAAATGCTCCTGCTGAAAGACAAGATCAAATCATCGTTCCAAAAGTTGTAGAATAATAAGATGTCTGAAGAAATTTTTTATAAAACTGCAGCAGAACTGAGCGACCTACTCTCTGAAAAAAAGCTGACTTCCGTTCAAATCACTCAAGCCGTTATCAATCGGACAAAAGCCGTAGACAATCAGGTGCATGCCTTTCTTTCCTTCGATGAAAAGGATGCTTTAGAACAGGCTTCTGCAAGTGATGCAAGAAGAGAAAAGGGAGAACCATTGAGTGATTTAGACGGTATACCCATCGCCCTTAAGGATGTGATCTCTCACAAAGGACAACCCCTTTCAGCATCTAGTAAAATGCTAAAAGATTACATCTCACCCTATGATGCCACCAGCACTCGCAAACTCAAAGAGGCTGGGGCCGTTGTATGGGGTCGATTGAACTTAGACGAATTTGCAATGGGCTCTTCAACTGAGAATTCGGCCTTTGATCAAACTTGCAATCCTTGGAATTTAGAATGCGTTCCTGGGGGTAGTAGTGGCGGGAGTGCTGCGGCGGTCGCAGCAGGAGAAAGTCCTTTAACACTAGGCTCGGATACTGGGGGTTCCATCCGCCAACCGGCCTCCCTGTGCGGAGTTGTAGGCATGAAACCCACCTACGGAATGGTTTCAAGGTATGGACTGGCCGCCTTCGCCTCCTCTTTAGACCAAATCGGACCGTTTGCTAGAACCGTAGAAGATGCAGCCATGCTCTTACAAACTGTCAGTGGTCACGATCCTCTAGATTCCACCTCCGTGCAAGTGGAAGTTCCAAATTACCGCAAGGAACTTCGGGAGAAAAAAGGTCCTTGGAAACTTGGAATTGCCAAAGAGTATTTTGCAGAGGGCTTAGATTCAGAGGTCAAAGAATCTGTGATGAAAGCCGTTGATTTTTACAAATCAATGGGATGCGAAATTGTGAATGTGTCCCTCCCCCACACAGATCTTGCCGTTCCCGTTTATTATATCATTGCCACGGCAGAAGCTTCTTCAAATCTTTCCAGATATGACGGTATCCGCTACAGTTCCAGAGCAAAAGAATCCGAAGATGGGGTGGATCTATATTTTAAAACGCGAGGAGAATTTTTTGGTCCTGAGGTGAAGAGAAGAATTATTTTAGGAACCTACGTTCTCAGCTCTGGTTATTATGATGCCTATTACCTTAAAGCCCAGAAGGTTAGAACTTTGATTCGACAAGATTTCCTCAATGCCTTTGAGAAAGTGGATGCAATTATAACCCCAACGGCTCCAAAGCCTGCTTTTAAATCGGGTGAAAAATCAAAAGATCCTATCTCTATGTATTTGAGTGACATCTTTACAATCTCAACGAATCTTGCAGGTCTTCCTGCAATTTCATTGCCCTGTGGATTCTCTAATACAGGATTGCCCATTGGTCTTCAGTTGATTGGACAAGCTTACCAGGAATCCAATTTACTCTCCATTGCCCATGCATTTGAGCAGGGTCATGATTACTGGAAAAAAACACCCATCCTTGAATCCTTTAATTAAATATTATTATGGAATACGAAGCTGTTATCGGTCTTGAAGTGCATGTTCAATTAAAGACAAAAAGTAAAATGTTTACAGATGCTCCATGTTATTATGGAGCCGATCCAAATTCACTGACCAATCCAGTAGTTCTAGCACTCCCCGGAGCCCTACCAGTATTGAACAGGGAGGCCATCAAAAAAACAATCCAGTCTGGACTTTTGTTAGATTGCGAAATAGCCAAAATAAGCCGCTGGGATAGAAAAAATTACTTTTATCCTGACAGCCCAAAGAACTACCAAATCACACAAGCTGCCCAACCTCTATGCGTGGGAGGCATGGTTGAAATTGAAATGCTTGGAGCTTCCAGAAATACCATGGGGCATCATAGAAAAGTTCAACTCAATCGAATCCACCTTGAAGAAGACGTTGGAAAACTCACGCATTATGAAAATGATAGCATTGTCGATTACAATCGAGCAGGAACCCCTCTGATTGAAATTGTATCTGAACCAGACCTCTACAATGAAGAGGAAGTTTTTGCTTATTTAACTGCACTTCGCAATCTCCTAGTCAATGCAGACATTTCTGATTGTGATATGGAAAAAGGACAACTTCGTTGTGATGCCAATATCAGTGTTCGAAAAAAAGGCGAATCAAGATTAGGCACCAAGGTCGAAATTAAAAACTTAAATACCATTTCCGGTGTAAAAAATGGAGTTGCCTATGAGATTCAAAGACAAATCGACTCCCTAGAATCAGGTGAAACCATCACTCAAGAAACTCGAAGATGGAACCCCGAGGGAGGATTTACAGTGTCTATGAGGACTAAGGAAAATGCTCATGACTACCGCTATTTCCCTGACCCAGACCTCATGCCTGTAAAAATTGAGGATGCCTGGGTTCAAGAACTCAAAGCGGCCCTTCCAGAAAGTCCCTTTGAAAAACAAAGGCGCTACATGGAAAAATTGGATTTACCTTACACCATCACTTCGGTCTTAACCCCAGACAGAGAATTGTCCCAATTTTTTGAAGATACGATTGCAATTGAAAACAAACCCAAAGCAGTTGCCAATTGGATTACAAACGAAGTTCTAAGATATTTATCAGAAGCGGGGGATTTTGGATCTCTTTCCATAAAAGAGTCAAAAGTTCTTCCAGAACATATTGCGGACTTGGTAAAAATTTGTGAGGCAGGTACAATATCTAATCAAATTGCCAAAGACTTATTTCCAGAGATCATTAAAACTGGAAAACTAGCTTCGCAAATTGTGAAAGAAAAAGGATTAGAACAACAAAGCGATTCCGGTGAAATTGAAGAACTTTGTAAAAAAGCAATTGAAGAAACTCCCAAAGCAGTCGAGGAATATAAAGCTGGACAAGAAAAAGCAATCAACGCCATTAAAGGCAAAGTCATGAAAGCAACCAAAGGGAAAGCGAACCCTAAGATCATTGACCAGATATTGCGAGGACTGTTGGATTGATTATTCCTGAAATCCTCTTTTTAAATGACTTATTCCTTTTAAATCCACAGTTCTGATCCCATTAAATAGCCTCTTAAATTACAAAGAAAAAAATTGAACCGCTTTTTTGATGGAACTCGGAGGATGCAATAGAATGTCAGATTCGAGAAAAAAATATAAGTGTAAAATGAGTTATTGAATCCTGTATGAGATCTTTTTGGTTCCGAACAGTTTACAACAAATCATTACAACCGAATCTGTGGAGCTTGAAATCAAAGTTCTAATGACTTACTCGGTTTAAACATTTTAGATTTCATCTCTTAAGTCAAATTGCAAGCAAAGCTCCTTTGAAAATAAAAGTCTACAAGGATTTAATTCACATGAATCTAAGATCCTGTTTTGAAAAATGAAGATTCGATCAGTAAGAATCTTTTTCCTTATCGAGCTTTTTATCCAAAAAATTGTCTAAGGTTTGGTCGATCAGCTTTTTATACTTATCAGGGTCGTAAGTTCCAGATTGTTCAATCTCATGGGCATGTCCAAAATGATATTCATACAGCTTTCTGTCCTCAAAATTGGACGATAAAATGAAGGTATCGTTCTCAGCATACACAACTTCCCATGCTTTTCTTACATCTTTCCAGTAATCACTGGTTGCTTCCCAATAATCGTCTGCGGCACTCAATGAGGGATCTGAAATTCGCTCATACCGATTGAATCCTGTCTCCTTTGCAAGGTATTGAGTCTGGGTAGAAGACTGATCGTTGATCACATTTACCTTCATATTATTTTGCTCATGCAACCAACCCGTTGGTAAAATAGTAATTTGATGTTCCCCCTCAAGCAAATTGTAATCTTTTCGAACTGAAAATTCTCTTCGAGGCAAAGGACGACCAGAAAAATCGCTTTTCCAAAAGGAAACTCCATTTTCATGTTTCCATCTTCCTAATACCTCATAGCGAGGGGAATCATCCACTTGAAAAACAGCTTGAGACCATTTACCTTGAACATCCGATTCTTCAAAATTCTTGCGAGACCATTTTCTTTGGACTTCATAAAGGTGAAGATCTGTATCTTGATAAGTCCAATCCTGTCTCCAATGCTTCATAACCATGGGACCCTGAATTGTTCCAGAGGAATCCTTAAAAAACATAACAAGTGTATGTTGCAAACAAATAAAATCTCCACGATCCTCCAGAACTTGAACTTTCTCCGTTCCCCAAGAAAAATAAGGTCGCGGAGGCGAGTAATTGTCTACGAATCCAGCAGTCTCGATAAATTGAAAACTCACTCTGAAAGAACCCGCCATATTCAATATAGAACGCCTGTCCTTTTCAAAATCACTGATGCCCGGCTCTTGTAAATCAAGCCAACGCTGGTCTGTATTATTGGCAAGAAGTATATCCCCCCCTTGAGTCATCCCCCCTCTAAATTGAACAGATTCTTGACTTAAAAATGGCCATGAAAAAGCCATCGATCTATTCTCTGGTTTTTTTTCGCGAGTGATTTCAGGACTCGGGGCATGTTGACATCCGAGAAAAATCCAGAGAAATGAACTGACGAGAAACAAAACACTTAATTTAATATCAATCATAATTTTTATTTTAAGTATTCTCTAAAGAAATAGTTCCGCCTATAATTAATAAGTTTAAAAATGATTTAGCAAGATTTTACTACTTTTCTTCAATCGATTTTAAAGAGCAAGATTTTAATAACTCTAAAAAGAGGAACTCACATATCACTTGCAAAGAATAGAAATAAGAGTAATCGTACCAATCAATACCACTTTTAATATTTGTATTTATTCACCCAATTTCTCCAATCAATTCCCCTTATAATCTTCCAATTCTCGTGAACTCATTAGGCTTTTTTAACCCTCATTTAATTGCTCTTGCAAATTCTTTTCATAGATTGTCTTTTAAGTGGATGCTTTGCTAAAAATCCAAAAATTTGAGGAAAACTTTCACTTCGTTTTATAGGTTCCTTATTTTGCTTTAAAATAAATTCGGTTCTTCAGTCTCTATTAATTAAACTAATTGAGAACAACCCATTTTATCCTTCGTATGTTTCAACTCCCTAAAAAATTTATTTCAAATTGAAAATCCCTCTTAAAAAATCATCTTCATTTAAGAAAAAAGGGTTTGCACTGGTGGTTTCGCTGATTGTTCTATCGCTGGTCATTTTGATGATGCTCACTATTTCAATCATTGCAAAAAAAGAAAATTCAATTGCTACTAAAGGAATTACAATTGAGAAGTCCAAACAAATTGCAATTTTAGCCCTCAAGAAGGCGATCGCATCGGTTCAATCAAGCACCGGCTCCGATATGGTCACAACGACCAGTTCTAACATACTAGACTCAGATCCCTCCACCTTCTCCATTGATTCGATTGAAAACTGCCACTGGACAGGAGTCTGGAACTCGGAGGGTGAACTTGTAAATTGGCTCGTATCCAACAATGAAAGTAAAAGTCCTTCCTATAAGCTTGAGGAAAATGAAAGGATTCAATTGGTATCCTCCTCAGAGTTAAATGAAAACAAAAAAGCAGTGTATGCTCCTGCTCAAGAAATTTTAAATTATGACAATCAAATCGAGGGTCGCTTTGCATGGTGGGTTGGAGATGAATCCATTAAAGCTAAAATCAATGCAGTTGCTTCTAACTTTAGCCATGGAGAGGAAACAAGCATATCCATCCCCTCTAAGGTTGGACTAGAACTTGCCGGAGACCCTCTAGGATCTCTTTTTGATACTAGTGATCTTGCCTATTCTCAGCTCGCTAAAAAGATTTTAAATTATAAGCAATTAGAAAATATATCCTCAAAAAAAGAAATCATGAATGATTACTTTCACGATTTCACCACTTTCAGCTACGGAGTTCTGTCAGATTCTAAAAACGGGGGTCTTAAAAAGGATCTAAGCAAAGGTTTATCCAAGAAATCGTCCCCATTATCTGGACCTATTTTTACAGATAAAAATGGACTGGATCTCTGGGAAGGTTATGGACCCGATTGGGAACTCATTCGCTCTTATCTAAATTTGCGAAGCAACCAAAACGAAATAGAGCCTAGACCTCATAAATCCAATAGTTCAAATCTTCCAGAGACCTATTTTTATCATGATCGTCCTGAAAAAGTTCAGCATGGTGTATTTCCTCTCGTTGCTCGTTTCCAAGTTTATTTTTACCCAACTTGGGTCAATGATGGAACTGGGTTAAAAATCCGATTGTTCCAAGTTCCCACCGTTGTGCTCTGGAATCCGTACGATGTAGCGATTTCTTCTCAAGATTATGTTTTGACTCTAAATTCGAACCGAGAAAATTTCAGAACTAACATCAGTTATTATCGTAACCAGTACGAAGTTTTAGATAGCAGTGGGCAACCCTTGAGTCCTCGTATCACGGGCAATTTTCCTTATTTTATCTACAAAAATAAAAATCTTATGCAGCCATTCGATACTGAAGTCCGATTGAGACTTAAATCCGATCGCCTGGAAGCTGGTCAAGCGGTAGTTTTTTCTCTCGCTGAAAACCAAGCTAGGTCATCAGAAATGGATATGTTACCCCTAGCTTACGAGGGCTATGGTTTTTTTGAGGACAGTGAAGAAGTCATTACCCTACCCGATGCAAACGTAAATAACTATAAGGTTCGAATTCATTCAGAGCAACCCCATGGAGGGACTTTATTTATAGGATACCGCTTTTTTTTAGACAACCCATACACCGAAATCGGCTCTCAACTTCATTCAACGGACTCCATCCGACTAAACCCAGGAACTCCAGCTCAGATTACGTCTGTCAACGAAATTGATTCGAAAAAGTATCAGCTCGATCCATTAAAATGTAGAGATGATACAGGTCTTGGTGCCACCCCCTCAACAGAACTCATTGATATTCACGACTCCTTATACCAATGCTATGGTTTTGAAATTACTATCAACCAGCCATTCATAAATTTTAAATGGTCTGCTCGTGATCATGGCAGCCGCTCTCCCAGTAGGATTTTTGGAAATTATAATCTTAGGGCCTCTTTTGCTCCTTTTATTAGAGAATACAATACCCAGTCGGCTTACATAAAAGCCCTTGGAGAAGTTCGCTTTTATGGTAGAGTTGTCTTCAACTATCAATATAGCTTTGACCAAAATTTTGCTGTCGAGAGATCCGAACCCGCCACAACAACATTCATTGGTTATTCCGAGAAACCATCGACTGCGGACCGAGCAATCCTCTATCATGTTTTAGACGAAGATGAGGTGGTTCACTCCATTGGACAACTCAGGCATTGTAACTTTTCTGATCTCTATGCCTCTCCTAATTATCAACTAGGAAATTCAAAGCCTAGCCCTTTTGTGAATCTTGCCATTGCTGATCCAAATTCACTGCTTGATATAACCAGTGCTAGATTGTCCTACCGCCACATAAAGGGTAACGCCATTTTCCCATTAGGGGATTGGACTTATGCCGCAAATGACAGTTTATGGGATCGCTATTTTTTCTCAACAATCATGGATGAGGAAGATTATCTAACCGGTATCGACAATCCAAGACTCTATCCAATTGACCGGATTGCAAACACAGATACTGAATTGAATGATTACCAAAAAATAGCTTCCCATCTCTTTACAAACGGAGCATTCAATGTCAATTCTACGTCTGTAGAAGCATGGAAAAATATCTTAGGAATCTACAACGTTCAATCCACTTCCTTCAATGGGGAAACGATTGACAATGAAAGTCTTTATCCACTCATAGATCCGTATGGGTCTAAATACACGGATGACATTGAAAACAACGAGGCTTTTGCTGGATTTAGAACCCTGAATCCATCTGAGGTCGAATTGCTCGCTAAAGAGATTGTAAAACAGGTAAAACTTTATGGTCCTTTTAAGAGCCTTTCTGAATTTGTAAACCGTTTTCATGACACCGCTAAGCCTGATCCCTCTAATAAGCCAAAGACATTTCAAGAGGCAGCAAACCATAAAAGTTATATAGGAGTTTTGGATGCTGCAATTTATCAATCTGGGATCAATCATGAATTCGATGATCCAAATGGTCTCCATATTCATGACTACCTCCACACCTCAGCCGCGAAAAGAAATAATTATTATTGGCCTCAACAAGCGGGCAATCCTTTTTACCCTCCTCATGCGGAGGCAGGCATGGGCTCTATTTTTCAAGACATTCCAGCATACTTCAAACAAGGGGATTTGTTGGCTAAGTTAGGATCCCTGCTTACAACACGCTCTGATACTTTTACAATCCGCACATGCGGAGAGGCTATAAATCCAACCACCAAGCAAGTTTCAACCTCCTATTGCGAAGCCATCATCCAAAGATATCCAGAAGCTTTAGAAACCAGTGAAACCCCATATGAACCCGATGAAAATTCGAATTTTGGAAGAAAGTATAGAATTACCCATTTTCAATGGCTGAATAAAAACAGTCTTTGATCCTCGGAGTAGTTTAGGAAATTTTAAGATTTCAGAGCAAAATTTTAATAAATCCTTGAGGTCTTCTGTAAGAAATAGATCCAAAAGGATACCTGTTAATAATGAGGAATTTAATATTTATAGATAATTCCGATCTATTGCTCCCTCAATACAACCCTCTGCAAGTCCTATTCAATCTTCCTGAATTGGTTCTTCTAATAAGAAAAAAGAAGCATAAATATAGAGACCAGCTCCAATACAGATCGCCGAATCTGCAATATTAAACGCAGGCCAACGATCCCCTAAAATAGGAAGTGTTAGGGGAAAGTGAAGATCTAAGAAGTCGATGACATGTCCATGGACAATCCGATCTACATAATTCCCAATAATCCCACCCACAAAAAGACCAAAGATTACCTGCATTATTGGTAAATACAGACCCAATGCTTCTCGGAAATAGAAGATCCCAAATAAAGCCAAAGGCGGTAAAAACAAAAAGATAAAACTGTAGTCAGAGAACATTCCCCAAGCAGCTCCTTTGTTACCTATATGAACCAAGTAAAAGATAGAGTCCCAAACAGGAACTACATTTGGATCTGAGGGATAGTAGGAACCGTATGGGATCTGTTGAATGATGATCCATTTAGTTAATTGATCTAGTAGCAGTGCAACCAATGCTACTATGAATAATTTGTTATATTTCAACTTCTTCGAAATTAAGCATCCGGATCCAGTTCTGTAAATAATGGAATGTCATCTCCAGAATCTTCAAAAACTTGCCCGTCTTCTTCACGCTTTCTTTTAGAGTTTTTTTCAAAATCCTGCTGACCCATCAAAGAAAATCGAGTGAAGGGAACAGCCATCAATCGATCGTGATTGATCGCTTGGCCGGTTTGTTCACACACCCCATAAGACCCTTCAAAAATTCGATCGATGGCAGCCTCAACCTCCTTTAGAGCATCCTGCTCGGAGGAAACCATATTCAAAGCCAAATCTCGATCGAACGCTTCAGAACCCGCATCCGCAGTGTGCTGACCATAGCCTGAGAGATCTCCTGAATCCTCTTTACCAGAAGTATTTAAGGTTTCCTGCGTATGCATTGCCAAATCATCAGACAAATGATTTCTAAGATCAATTAAAAGGTCATAATATTTTTTGAACTTCTTGGGAACAGAACCTTCATTTTTGACTTTTCTGGAACCAATCACTGGTGCAGATCCAATTCCCAAGATATCATCCAAAGAAGCTGCGGACACTTTTTTTACCTTTTTCGGTGCCTCTGGTTGACTCTGAATTATTTTTTGATTTGCAGAGTCATTCTTCTTTTTTTTCTTAGTTTTCCGAGCGGTCTTCTTTTTGTGTGACTTAAGGAAGTCATCCACATCTTGCATGGTAAAAGTAATTGAAGAAGTTTGTTTTTCTTCTTTAACCGAAGCTTTTTGCTTTTTCATGCTGGAAATTCTTTTAGCAATCTCGCTAATACCAGCTTCCTCCTCAGGAGTGAGTTTTTCTACTTTGGCTTTTTTTGCTCTAGTACTTTTTTTCGCAGCTTTTTTTCTGACCATATTTCTTAATCTTTAAGAGTTTACTTTTAAATTATTCAAGTTCAATCAATGCATCGTAACACCTTTGACAAATTGCTTCTCCACTTTTTGCTTTCGCATTCAAATCAACACGCCTCCAACATCTTGGACAACGATCTTTATCTGACTTACAGCATAAAACTTGTAAATCTCGATCTTGCAACTCTAAAGTGACTGTGGAAACAATCATAAGCTCGGGCAAATGGTCCTCATATTTTTTCAACAATAGAAATAACTCGTTGGAGTTAGAACCACTAATCAATGCATGCGCATCTAAAGATTGCCCAATTGACTTCTCCTTTCTCAAGGCCTCCAGTTTGTCGTTCACAAATTCAGCTTTGAAACCCAAAATCTTGGAAACGGCATCACAAACTTCAGAATCTACTGCTATACTTTTTGGATTTGGCCAATCATTTAATAATGAAGGGTCCTCACAAAAATCGTGGTTATTTCCAAAATAAGACCAAGCCTCATCTGCGGTAAAAGGAATGATGGGTGTGAATAACTTGACTAAGACTTGAAATACATGATGGATCGCAGTTTGAGAGGATCTACGAAGAGGATCCGATAAAGCCAATGTATACATCCGATCCTTGATGATATCATGATAAATAGAAGATAAAGTGACCCCACAGAATCGCGTCAACACCTGATAAGCTTTGTGGAATTCATATTTTTCTAAATGGGTCGTGATTTGCTCAATCAATAAATCAGACTCCCGAATCACCCATTGATCAAGAGGATTCAAATCTTTGGCGGAAATCTGATCCTTCTCATG
The DNA here is from genome assembly GCA_913049555.1 of uncultured Opitutia bacterium. Classification (GTDB taxonomy): domain Bacteria; phylum Verrucomicrobiota; class Verrucomicrobiia; order Opitutales; family CAJWYM01; genus CAJWYM01. Next base: position 31,245 of record CAJWYM010000024.1, on the reverse strand, counting down.
ATTGAAATCAGACAAAATCGCGACCTGAAATCTAAGAGTATTTCTAATATTTCTGTAGCTCTGAGATACATGCTTAAAAATCTCATCCGACATAGGAACATCATTTCTATAATCTTCAGAACAAATCCATAACCTCAATACATCTGCACCGTATTGTTTTACAAAATTATCCGCTGTTTGGGGTTTGCCATCACTTTTAGATATTTTCTTTCCATTCTGACCCACAATAAAACCGTGAGTTATTATTTGCTCGTATGGAGGTTTTCCATCTGCAAGCATTGCAGTCCAAAGAGAGGACTGAAACCAACCACGATGTTGGTCACTTCCCTCTAAGTATAAATCTGCAGGCCATTTAAGATCTTCATGTTTTTGCAAAACAGCTCTATGACTGGTTCCAGAATCGATCCATACATCCAGAGTATCTGCTCCCTTAACCAGTTTTTTGCCTACAAAGAATGGAGGCAGGACAATTCCCTCAAGTAATTTTGATACATCCCAAGAATACCAAATATCCGTGCCTTCTAATTTAACTTTTTCGGCAATTCCTTGGATAACATTTGCATCGAGAAGAGGATTACCATCCTCATCATAAAATACAGGTATAGGCACTCCCCAAGATCTTTGTCTACTGATACACCAATCAGGCCTAGTTAGAAGAGATCCCTTGATCCGGTTCTCTCCCCATTCAGGAACCCACTTTACATCAGAAACAGAATCGATTGCAGCTTGTTTTTCACCATTTTTGTCAAGAGAGACAAACCATTGATCCATAGCGCGGAAAACTACGGGTGTTTTGGATCTCCAACAATGGGGATACTGATGGCTGTATGACTCAATAAATAGTAAAGATCCATTTTCTTTAATTATAGATAAAACCGATTGATTAGCAGGACATTTGCCCTTTGTTTCTAAAACGGATACGCCCACTAATTCGGACGGAACATCTCCATCCTCCAGATAACATCCCTGATCATCGATTGGGCAGTAGATCTCAAGTCCGTAATTAAGACCTGTTAAGTAGTCATCCAAACCATGACCCGGAGCGGTATGAACACAACCAGTCCCAGACTCAGCAGTGACATACTCAGCACTGACGATTGGACTTTCTCGATCTATAAATGGATGCTTCGCTTTAAGACCCTCTAGTTCAGAGCCCTTAAAAACTTTGCCTTTTTCAACCCCCAACCAGTCCCATTTTGCAATTAAGGAATCTGCCAACTCCTCTGCAACAATATAAGTTCGTCCTTGATACTTCAAAGCCACATATTGAAATCGGGGATGAACGGCGACCGCTAAATTTGCAGGCAATGTCCAGGGAGTTGTAGTCCAGATAACGAAAGAAACCGGACCTTCTAAATCAATTTCAGAAGCTTCAGCTATTTCAAAATGAACATAGATAGAGGGACTCTTATGGTCTTGATATTCGACTTCGGCCTCTGCAAGAGCAGTTCCACAAGGGATCGACCAATAAACAGGCTTTTTGGAGCGATAGACCAAATCTTTTTTAACAAAAGCGGCAAATGTTTCCAGAATCACAGATTCATACTCTGGGTTCATGGTCCGATATTCTCGATCCCAATCGGCAAGAATTCCCAATCTCTTAAATTGGCCGCGTTGCTTTTCGATAAATCCCCTTGAAAATTCAGCACAATTTTGGCGGATTTCAAGGGGCGATAAACGCTTGCCCTCGTCTTTAAGATTTTTTGCGACTTTGTGCTCAATGGGCAAACCATGACAATCCCAACCAGGAACATAAGGAGTTCTAAATCCTCGCATTGATTTGTATCTTAAAATGGAATCTTTTAGAACCTTATTCAGTGCAGTTCCTATATGCACATCTCCATTAGTAAAAGGCGGACCGTCATGTAATATAAATGGAACTCCATCCTTATTTTTCTCTTGCACTTTACGATACAAATCCACCTTCTCCCAGTGTTGAATTCTAAGAGGTTCTCTTTTAGGGAGATTTCCTCTCATTGGGAAATCCGTTTTCGGTAAATTTAGTGTGTCTTTTAAGTCAGTAGACATGTTTATAATTGCAACTCTTTGTGATTTATAAAACGCAAAAGAGAATTTCAAAAGGCCATCAAGTCAAGCCTAGAATTTTAAAGCATATGAATATCCATCTACTGGGCCCTTTAATTTATATCTAGTATTGCAATCATTTACGCGTTCAATCCATACTGTGAGTTTAATTGTATGATTCCAATTTTTAACGTAGAGAGCCTGTCACTATCAATCCTAAGCCTGATTTTTATAGTTGGAGTCGCCTTGCTTACTTGGGGAGGAGATTTACTTACCAGAGGATCTTCAGACATTGCATTTTTACTTAAAATCCCTGCAACAATTATAGGCCTCACAGTGGTCTCTATGGCAACTAGCATGCCAGAGCTTTTTACTTCCATTATCGGAACGATTCAGGGGAGAGACGATCTTGTAATCGGAAACATTGTTGGAAGTAATATTGGAAATCTAGGACTCATACTTGGAGTTGCAGCAATAATTTCTCCGGTTCTCATTCAAAAAAGACTGATTAAATGGGAAGTGCCTTTTTTATTAGGGGTCACAATTGTTTTCATTTTCTTTGCTGGCGATGGAGTGCTCGCTAGGCACGAAGGCATAGTGTTGATTGCTACAATTGTTGCCTACATTCTAGTACTTGTAAGGAATGCAATCGAAGGGGATCCAGACATGGGTTTGACAAAATCGGATGAAGTTGAAATCGGTCCTACAAAAAGACAAACAGTTCCCTTCTGTATTTTCTATATTCTAATCGGAACAGTTATGCTTGGATTCGGGGCCGATATGATGATTCAATCTGCGACCGTCGTAGCCCACCGATTGGATCTCAGTGAGACGATTATCGGTTTAACAATCGTAGCTATTGGAACCAGTCTTCCTGAATTAGCAACCAGTATAGTAGCAGCAATCAGAAAGGAAAGCGACTTGATTGCGGGAAACATTATTGGATCCAATCTATTTAATCTTTTGTTAGTTGGCGGCGCTGCCTCTATTGTATCCCCATTGAATCAAGAGCCGATGCTCATTAAATTTGAATATCCTGTCATGCTTTTATTGACCGGAATTGTTTGGTTGTTTTACAGCACAGATAAGAAAGTTTCTCGCAGTGAAGGGATTGTTCTCGTCTTGCTCTACCTCCTAGTAATCTCCATTATCTATCTTTATAGAAATGGTATCCTGTAAGTGAATGATCTCGGATCCAAAGGCAATCAACCGCTATTCTTCTTTTCAAAAACCCATTTTGCATAAGATTGCGCTTTGGGGATTCATTGGATTCTTGACTTTTCTTCTATTCCTTCAGTGCCTCTGTTTGTTCTTGAGCTATAATCAGAACAACCTAGAAATCCCATTCCAAATCATACCCAAACAACTCAAACAAAAAGATGGCTGGGTATTTCAATCTGAAAAGATTTTTTTCAACCTAAAAGGGGATTTGAAAGTAATCGATTTAAAGATAATAAGCCCAACCGGACATTCAATAAATATAAAAAGAGGAACCGCTAAGATCCAGCTAATCCAACTATTAAAAAGAGGACCATTTCTTAAAAATGTAAAATTCTTTGATACCAAAATTCTCAGTCCATTTTCTCCTGAACAAGAGCTAGCAACCATTCGCTATGCCAATATAATGATGAATGGTAAATCCGTATACCTCAAAGAATCTTCAGGAACCATTGCGAATATTGATTGGGCAGCCTCATTTGACGAGGAACTTTTTATAAACTTCGAGCGTTTCTTCTCCAATCGAATTTCCAGATCTAATTCGAACCAAAAAAAACAGGTCCATTGGGAAGAACCGTTTTTGTTCTTAGAAAAAAATCTGAACTCTTTTAAGAGTAAATATCCATGTAAGGGCGATCTTAATCTGCGATTATTCAAGCGAAAATCTCAACTGCAAATCCGAGCCAAAAGCCACTTAAAATTTCTATCAGAAAAGACCGAAAACACACACCTCCATCTTGACGAAATTTATGCTCTGGCTGACATTCAAATTTCTCCTGAACTCAATCGAAGTTCAGGAATCCTTAAATTGAATGTTCCTGAGGTCTATTATGCTTCATTTTCAGCTAGGAACTTTCATTGCTCTTTAAATCTATTTGAAGACCCACACAAGACCTCAAGAGTAAATATAAATATAAATGAATTTCATACCCCTGTATTCAAAGCCCCTTTAATTTGTTCTCTAACTTACAACCAAAAAAATAAAATTGAAGGTACCGCCTCAATTGCAAATGAGAAAAACCAACTATGGACTTTCCATGGAATCTCAGACCCATTCATTAAAAACTTTTTTGTTCACTCAGAATTTAAGATAGATCAAAAATTTTTGGATCCGATTGTGCAAAAATTAGAGTTGGAAAAAAAAGATTTATTTAAATTGAACCAACCTTTGGTCGGCGAGATTCAATCCTCAATAAAATTGGAATCCATCTTTAAAAAAGTTCCATCCTTCAAAGGAAAGATTAGATGTGAAGATTTTGTAGCATATGGGGTTCCGCTTAAAAAAGCTCGTGGGGAGATCCATTTTGACGGAGAAGATAAGATCTACCTAAAAAATGTGAAAACCAAGAGCCCATTCATAGATACTGAAGGTTCTTTTTTTCAAGACTTTACAACTAAAGACTATAGAATAACAGTAAAAGGAGATGCCTTTCCCCACATGATCAACCCTTGGCTTACCAAGCTCCATTTCTGGGAGCGTTTGTGGAAGGATATTAAATTTCCTCAAACTGCCCCTTTTGCAGACTTTGACATACAGGGTCAATGGTTTAATAAGAATAAGATAGATATATTTGGATTTATAAAAACAGACATCGTCACTTACAACGGTATTCAATTAGAAAAAGGGGAAGCCAATTTGAGATCTGTTCCTAAGTATTTAGAAATTTACCAAGTATCTTCCCATAGAGAGGAAGGAGAAATATGCGGCCACATGCACTGGGTTTTTCACCCGAGTCAATTGCGAACTTTGGTCTCTAGTAGTTATAATTTTAAAAGCACAATCGAATATTCAGAACTCTTGAAGTTTATTAAAAATAAGACCCTCAAAGATTCCTTGTCTCAACTTAGCTTCCAAGGGGATCCTACCGTTGATTTTAGCTCCAAAATTTACAAAAATCCTGAAATTCCAATAAACGGTGTAAGGCTCCAATCGAAAGTTCGCTTTTCTGGATTCACTAATGAAAGGGTCTATTATAATAATATTCCTTTAGAAAATCTAGACTTAAAGGGCCATTGGAGAATTGGATCCCTAAATTTAGAGAAATTAAAATTTGGTATTGCGGGAGGAAATGTAGATGCCAATGCAATCATAAACTCTGAAGGAGATTCTAAAAACCTTAACTTTTCTGGAGAATTGATCGATGCAGAAGGGATAAAACTTCAGGAGATCTTGACAAATTTAAATACAAAAAAAGAAGAAGAAGAAATTTCAACAAATACACCCAAATATAAAATTAGCCTAAAAACAAAAGGGGTCTGCAATCCGGAGCAAGTCGTAGAAACCATGCAAGGCTCTGGAAACTTTTCTCTTTCAGGAAAAAAGCTTCAAGAGTTTCATTTGCTAGGTCCGTTATCTAAAGTGCTTTCTAAAACTCCAATCGCATTTTCATCAGTAAAGTTCAAACAGGCGAATGGACAATTTGACATGGAACAAGGAAACCTAAAGTTCTCCCTTTTTAGACTGGAAGGGAATGCCCATCGTTTGGATGCAAAAGGAACTTATAAAATCAATGAAAAATCTTTGGACTTTACATCTAAATTATTTCTGCTGGGTGGATTAAAGATTCCAATTGTTCAAGAAATCATCAATGCAGTGAATCCCATAGCCCATGTGTTAGAATTTAAAATAACTGGGAATTCCGCTAAGCCCTCTTGGCGTTTTATGATCGACCCAAGAAATATCTTTAAAGACTTCAGGCAGAAAAAAGACATAGGTCTAAAAAATCTTGAAAATACTATTGACTCAGGACTTTGAAAACAGTTTATTTGAGTTCTTTTTTGGAAACAAAAGGCGGGCATAGTTTAGGGGTAAAACCCCAGTCTTCCAAACTGGTGTCGGCGGTTCGATTCCGCCTGCCCGCACCATAATCAAATTCGTCCAAGCCTATTTCATAATAGGCTTTTTTTAGGAGAGATGGCAGAGTGGACGATCGCGCTACATTGGAAATGTAGTGAACCTCACGGTTCCGCGGGTTCGAATCCCGCTCTCTCCGCCATTTAGACTTTAAATTTTAATTGAGTCTATTTTAATTATCCCAAGACACGGGAAACTTCAGAAATGAGATTGCTTCATTAGAATGAATTTACACTTTTTTGTCCTTACTTAAGGATGAGAGTTCATGAAAATCAATTGCAGAATAAAAAGGATCCCACTAAGATCGAAGTCATGTTATCTATCAAACTTAAAACCATAGTTTTTATTTTATCTACTTTTACAATCACCTTGGCTCAAGCAGAGGATTTTAATTTTTCTTTAGGGACTCAAATAACGACACTGGGACCTGGGATTGAGGTTCATTCAAGAGTGAATGATTATTTTGGTATGAGAACTAATGTTTCATATTTTACATTTTCTCATGAAGATAAAATTGATGATATTAATTATGATTTAGACTTAGATATGCTCAACCTCTCAATAATCCTCGATCTGCACCCTTTTAAAAACTCCTTCCATTTATCTGGGGGGATCTATTTCAACAACAATGAAATCCTTGGGGAGGGTTCTTCCTCATTAAGCTTTGATATTGGAGGAACTAATTATTCAGGGTCAGAAATTGGAACTTTAAATGCAAATGTTGAGCTTGGTGACCTTTCACCCTATGTGGGATTTGGTTGGAATACTTCCGCTCAAAAAGAATCTGGTTGGGGTTTTGTGTTGAATGCCGGATTGATGTTTACAGGTTCTCCAGATGTAGTCATGACAGCAAATGGACCCATAGCATCCAATCCAATTTTTAAATTGAATCTAGATAAAGAAAAAGCAGAATTTGAGAAAGATATCCACAAATTTGAATTTTATCCTGTGGTAAACCTAGGTTTGAATTACCGATTTTAACCAATCCGTTTCCACGATAGCCTCTAAAATAGTTCCTATGAATGATTCATATTCCCTTTGAAATAAATCATTCAATGCAATCAAAATATTTAAGAATTTTTTGACCTTGGGATTTTTTATCAAAACGAATAGAAGAAAATCTAGAAAGGTTGAAACCATGAAAGATTCGTTCACATATTTTGAATCCGAATTCCTAATTAGAACTTTGATTTAAATCTTTAAATATTCAAATGCAATGATTTATGAAAACATTTAAGGAACCAAATCGGTACTATTTCAGGATTTAATAACACATTTCGTTCTAATCTTTTTTACTGTACTCTCCCTGTAAAAAAGTTTGCTATTCTTTACTTTTCTTAGAGAAGAAAAAGAGCTCTTTTTTATATCTTTGAATCCAAGGAAACTAAAAAATATTTCAAAAAAATAGACAAAAAAAGTCCTCAAGTTTAAACAAGAGGACTTTAATAAAGTGGCGGGATAGACGAGACTCGAACTCGCGACCTCCTGCGTGACAGGCAGGCATTCTAACCAACTGAACTACTACCCCGTTTGGTTGAATAAGGTCTAATTAGATTCCATTTTTCCTCTTTCGTCAAACACATTTTTAAAATAACCTGGATTTGCTTTTTCATTCTCTTTTTTTGTCCGATATAAGCTTTGAACCGCTGAAGTTTGTTTAAAAACAGGGGCAAATACATTGAATAAACGGATCATAAATCAACAAAAGTTCTTTTTAGCTAAAAATACGTATCGTTTTAAAATGTTTTTTTTAAGAAACATTCGGTCGGCTTCGATATCAATATGAAAACCCAAATATGATTATGAAATTAGCGAGCGAAAAGCTTAAAATTGTATTAGATGAAAATGGAGATTCATTGCTTAGATATGCCTCCAGCATTCTATCCAATCGTGAGGCAGCTAGAGATCCACTGCAAGAAACCTTGAGACAACTGAGTCAAATCAATCCCAATTAGTAGGACTCCTCCAAAAAAACGCTAAAAAGGATATTTTCTTAAGTATTCTAGGTTTTGGTTCTGGAAACTAAAAGGATTCAGTCATGGAGGAACTCTCAAACAAGGGAAACGGCAACTATGCATACATAGACTCTTTGCAAGAGGCCAAAAAATACTTGTTGAACAAGTAGGAGAAACCCTTTTCACGATGGCTTAAGAAGTTAAAATCCAATTGGAGTTCAATCCCAGTAAAATATCTTCTTACAGACTCATCGGATACGAAAATCGAAAAATGAATAATCAAGATTTTGCAAACGATCAAAAAGATGCAGGTGAGATTGGTGCTGGACATTCAGTAACTGCCGGCCCTCTATGAGCTTGTCTATAAATTGGAAAATCAAACGGTGAATAAAAATGAACTTAAATATCAAGTATCAAAAATCCTACCCTCTGAAGATTGGTTTACAGTTAGAGTTCGTTATAAAGGACCTTCAGCTAATAAGAGTAAACTCTAAAAAGAATCATACTGAGATCCTATTCTCGCATTTAAATCGTCTGATGCAGATTTTAATTTGTCCAGTCTCGTAGCCAGTTTGGGAATGGCATTGAGAGAGTCCCCATACATAGGAGAATTCACAGCTGCAAAACTTTATCGAGAAGCCAAATCTATATTGTCTAACCCTCGAAACGTTCAAGAAGAAGAGTTTATGAATCTGCTAGAAAAGTTCAAAGAGATCAAAAATCTGCAAAAATAGCGTAAATGAGAATCACTAAACCTACTAATACCATCCCAGTCACGTTTCTATGTTTCCAGGGAGTCATATCCACTGCCCCCACATCTTTCTGAATAAAATCGGAATCTCTCGGTTTCCATTTTCCGACTGACAATAAAGTGAACACGATTAAAATGAACGCGAGTCCCAGAAAATGGTAATCATTCATAACGCCCCCCGAAAAATACACCGCCTTCTCAACGCCCTCTACAAGAGAATATTCAAGTGGAAAGAAATACCCAAAAGGAATAAAAGTAAAACCTACCAACAAACCTAATCTAGCTGCATACGAGGAAACTCTCTTGGTCAACATACCAACTAAAACAACTGCGAAAATAGGGATGAAATAAATCCCATTCATTTTCTGTAAATAACCGAATAAACTATCCTGACCTGCAAGCATAGGCGCGACTAGCACAGATAAAATTGCAATCATCAAACCAAATATTTTTCCAGACAAAATTACCTGTCCCTCGCTTGCTTTTTTATTTAAAATCTCTTTATAAATACCCAGACTAAAAAGGGTGCAAGTAGAGTTCAGCGCTGAGTTAAATGAACTCAAGATCGCTCCAATCATTACAGCTGCAAAAAATCCAGTCAAAGGTGCTGGAAGTACGCTTTTTACTAAAGTTCCATAAGCTTCATCATTCGAAATCCCGGATTCACTGTAAAGTGCAAAAGCAACCATGCCAGGTATGACTAGATAAAGAGGTCCAAGCAATTTTAAAAATGCAGTCAAAAGAACTCCTTTTTGTCCCTCCTCCAAACTACTAGCTGCAAAGGTTCGTTGAATAATTTGTTGATTCGTACACCAGTAAAACAAATTCAGCAAGGTAATACCTGTAAAAATCGTAGAAAATGGAATATTGTCTTCAGGACCTCCTATAGAGTTGAATCTTTCCGGACTCGACTCGACCATAAGATTCCAACCCTTAACAATTCCATTCCCATCGCTGACTGCTTGGAGCCCAAAGTAAGCGATCAATAAACCACCCACCAATAAACCAACTCCATTTAGAGTATCGGAGACTGCAACCGCTCTCAAACCACCGAACAACGCATACACGGAACCGATCACTCCGATCATTACAACAACGGACCATAAGAGAGTCGTCTGACTTTCGATTCCTGTAATAGATTGTAAATCCAACATACTAGAAAGACCTCTTGCCCCTGAATATAAAATAATTGGAAGTAAAATGAACGCATAGGCACTGAGGAAAATACAGTCAACAATGATTCGAGTACGTTTATCAAATCGAACCTCTATATATTGTGGAACCGTTGAAATCCCACTTCGTAAAAATTTAGGCAGAAAAAACAAGGCCATAATCACCAAGGCAATCACAGCATACACTTCCCAAACCATAACCTGCAACCCATGCTGAAAAGCAGCTCCATTCAAACCAACCAACTGTTCCGTGGACAAATTTGTGAGCAATAAAGAACCTGCAATGATCGGAAAAGTCAGGCTTCTTCCTCCTAAAAAATAGCCCTCTTGAGAGGTATTAGAATCTTTTCGAGTAACAAGCCAAGTTAAAATAGCGACTAAAGTTGTGCAGAAAATAAAAGAGATGATGGTTAACATATTTGGTATTATTAAGGTGTTTTCGTATAAATAAATTTTAAGCCAATGAAATTCAAAAAAGTTCTAAAGAGCTTCTTGGATCTATAACACTGATCTTAATTTAAAATAAGCTGGGTTTGATTGGAATAGTAAAATGCTTCAAATGCAAATCATTGGCCTTCGAGCTCTAATAAATCAAAAATGATATTAAGATCCCACAATTAATTTGAGTAATATAGTTTTAAAGATTTAAAAAAATTAAAGAGTTTTTTAAGCCTTTGCAAATAAGTTACAAACTTGGATGTCATTCCTTAATCAACCGTTTGGGTTCCAATCAAAGTCCTACAATTACAGTTTCTTTCAACTCGAAAGATCCATTCAAATGAATGCCTCGAGAGGAAGTTCCAATTCGAATATTAAACAAACCCTCCTCAGCTTTCCAATGCTGGTTGTTCACCTCCCAAAAAGCAAGGTCTTCTTTTTTTATATTAAAAGTCATTTTCTTACTTTCTCCTGGTTTTAGAAAGACCTTCTTAAATCCTTTGAGTTCCTGAATAGGCCTTTCGACAGAACACTCCGGATCTTGAACATAAAGTTGAACCACTTCAGCTCCAGCTCTACTACCGGTATTTTTTAGATTTAAACTCACTTGAGCTACCAACTCATCTTTGAATCCAGAGCTTTCTATCTTTAGGTCACTGTATTGAAAAGTCGTATAACTAAGTCCATATCCAAAAGGGAACCTTGGCTCAATTTTTTCTCTATCATACCAGCGATAACCCACAAATATTCCCTCTTCATACACAATATCTTTAGGTAAATCCAAAGATTTCCCTGGTTTGAGATCTTTCTCGATTTTATCTACATGAGCAGGCATGTGATATTTACCCGTTTCTTCTAGATAATTATAACCATAAGCAAAAGAGTCCTCAAACTTCTCCTCAATCGTGTATGGCAACTTACCAGAGGGGTTGACTTTACCAGTCATTATATTGCCAATTGCATTCCCGGCCTCTTGTCCCAAATAATAAGTCGCGAGAACCGCTTGTGCTTTTTCTAACCAAGGCATAGACATTCCTTTGCCACCTGCGGCTAAAACTACGGTGTTTTCGTTATTATCTACACACAAGGATGCTGTTTTATCTTTGACTGCAAAAGGGGTATCACTTCCCTCCCAACCATGATTCAGTGTGCGACAAATGACTAAATCCGCATTTTTTATCTGTTCTGGATTTGGTTTTTCAATATAAGTCACCTTACTTTCTCCAAAAATATTTTTAAGTCCTGATAAGTAGGAAACCTGATCGTAACCCTTAACTGTAGCAGAACCTCCGCCAGCATACTTTTGATCATCCCCACAAAACAGAACCCTCTGATAATTTTTCGGGTTTAGAGGTAAAAAGCCTTTATTGTTTTTTAACAAAGTAATTCCTGCCTCCGCTGTCTTACGAGCAACCTCTTTGTGAGAGGGAAATTTTTTAACAAATTCAGCATTGTATGGCTCTCTATCATAAACCCCCATTTCAAAAAGAGTAGATAAAATCCGAAATGCCATGCGCTCAATTTCCTTCTCAACCATCGCTGAATCTTCAGGATTTTCACGAATATGCTTGTTCCAAAATTTTTCAAATCTTCGATTGGAAGGCATCATCAAATTCTGACCTGATTTTAGAACCAATTCGTGGTTTTCATACCCACCCCAATCTGTCATAACAATGCCTTCAAAACCGATCTCATCTCGTAGCAACTTTTTAATGATCTCTTTCTGATCCCCAGCATCTTCTCCGTTTACATAATTGTAGGCGGTCATGATAGCCTTCGCATCTGCTTCATGAATCGCTGCCTTAAAAGCTGGAAGATAGATTTCATGCATAGTTCGATCATCAATGACAGCATTGTAGTTATGCCGAATAAACTCTTGGTTATCTGCAATAAAATGCTTCACAGTGGCCAAAATTCCTTGGCTCTGAAGACCATTCACATATCCAACCACCGTTCTGGAGGCTAGGTATGGGTCTTCCCCGTAATATTCAAAATTACGTCCATTTTGGGAAACTCTGTAAATATTAACTCCCGGACCTAAAAGAACACTGTAACCAAAAGCTCTACACTCCTCTCCAATCGCCTGAGCGTAATTATAAGCGATTTCAGGATCCCATGAAGCAGCCAATGCAGTTGGTGAGGGGAAAGCGGTTGTATCGATAGGGTTTGGAGTTCCTTTTTTAATCCGAATCCCAGCAGAGGCATCGGTGACTCGAACGCGCGGAATATCAAAACGTTTCAGTGCGTTTAAATACATATGATCCACTCCACCCGTCATCCTCATTTTTTCCTCAAAAGTCATTCGACTGATTAAGTCTTTGGCTCGTAATTTGGGATCTAAATTTGCATTTTTATAAGGGGCATCTTTGGGCACTGAAGGCAAAGTTAATTCGGCAATACTCATGCCGTTGATCTTGATTTCATGGATTGAAAATCCGAAGTTGCTTCCTCTCTCTTTACATAAAACTTTTAAATACCTAGCTTCCACTTTTTCGTTCAAAGAGACTTTTGTTAAAACTTTTGGTTCTTTGATATCTTCTGCTGTAAAAATGGATATCCAATTGTTCTTATCTGAAGAAACCAAAAGCTCAAAGGATTTTGCATAGGCAGAACCCCAAGACAGATCCAAAGATGCAATAGAAACTTTCTTTTGAAAATCAACAATAAGCCATTGATTCTCTCTCTTAATCGATTCCCATCGCGTATTCTCATCTCCATCAAAAGCGTAATTTGGAAGAAAATTGGTTTTTAGGAGCACTCCTTCATGAATCCTCTCTTTTACTAGCATAGAAGAACTACTGAAAGGACCATTTTCTATCTTGGAATTCCCATCTTCTGCCAAAGAATAATGACCCATTCCAATTAAAAAAAACAGTGATAATGTGTAAGCTAATTTCATATTTTTTCCTGTTGTGCGTGTTTAGAACTTTTAATCGGAGACAACCTTATGAATCGAACAATAAGATTCAATAAATTGAGATTTTTATCAAAAGTTAACTCAAATTGAGAGAGAATTTTCAATTCATGGATACTTCGCTTTTGTTTTTAGAATATCCTATTGGTATTTTACAAAGGAGAATTCCCAAGGGTATAAAGTAAAAAATCTATTCATGAGACATAGGACTCTCAAATAGTAGATTTAATGATTCATCGATCAATGATGTAAAAATAGCCATGAGATACAGACTTGGCTGCTGATAGCGGGATCCATCGAATCTGATATCTATTTCCCCAAGAATCGCTCACGGCTATTTCTTTGGTTTCTTTATTGTAACCGATTATTAAACAAATATGACCCGCATTTAAATCTAGCCGGATCTCTTCTCCTTTTTTAAAAAAATCTTTGGCCAAAGCTTTCCATTCCGAAATTTTTTTATCTTTTCTTGCAAGTGTGTTTTGATTCGTTAAATCATTGTAAGATTTCCCTGAAGACATTCCCCACATCAGAGGATAGCCATCGTCAATATAACTGGAAATGTTTCGAATAGACTTGAAAGCAATTTGAACGGTCTCCAAATTACGCCCACTTTGAGATACATAACTCTGAGTCCCTTCTAAGATTGAATCCATATTAGTCCCTCCTCCAATGCCTGAATTTCCGGCCATAGCTAGAACATACATGTCAGCAAAAATCCCCATGTATCTAAGATATCTTTCAAAAGTTGCAGGCACACAATAACCTTTAGGTCCTTGATCTACCATAGGGATATTCTTAATAAAAACATCTCCATTTTCTTTGGTAACCACATTTTTAAGGAGCATTGTTTTTAAATCTGCACCCCTTATTTTTGCTGACATTCCTTTGTTATCTGCTAACTGAGAGCTCATAATCCGCAAGCTGACATACTCGCTTTTTTGTTCTGAAAGCATAATTGCATGCTTTCCCCAATCCCAACGACTGACTCTTTCTTTAAGATCACGAGAACCCAAATTTGTCCGGATTGGCTCCCCTAAGATTGTAGTCAATTTCAGCTCCATACGCTTAGAAACATCCTCAATTAGATCTTTGATCCGTTTTGAAACTTTTCCAATGTCTTTAATCTCTGGCGAGCCAATCAATCTTCCGGTAGAACTCACTAAATCCCCTTTGTTTGCAAACACAATTGATAAAGAATTCGACTCCGATCGACTCCCATAAAGGGATGCAGAATAAGGTCGCTCACCAATTAAACGGTAAGACTTTTTGGGGTAATATCTGTAACTGGACTGAGATTCTGTTTCAGATTCAAGGGGCCATTTCAATCGTTTTGCTACAGATTGAACAGGATCATCCCATAAATTAAAATCTATAAATAGATCTGCGCCTAAAATTTCATTCATCTTTTCAAAGTGAACAGTTGGTTCTGATTTATTACGGAACTCCTTATTAAAAGCCTCCTTATCTGATAAGATCAATTGATCCAAATCAACCCAAAATTCACGACGGTCTTTTATTCTTAAAACCTTCACACGATCTATTTCTAATGCCAAAACCTCTACATTTAGCTTACGACCATTCAAATCGGTTATCTCACGGCTAAAAAGCTGAGATGCAATGGCAATCAAAATCAAAGCACATATTTTTTTCATTTTAAGCTCCATTCTTGTGAATGCTTTTGTTCCCCTAAGAGTCGTAATTATTAAAAAAAATCATTCCATTTTTCAGCAAAAAGATATTGTTTATTCATCCATTTCTAAAGATTCCAAATCTGAAATGATTGCCTTGCCTTCAAACTTTGAATCCAATTGAAGATCTAATAATATTCTTATAGAACCCAAACGTATGACTCTTGGATCTTGCATAAAAATACATCGACATTTGCTCTACTAAATCAATGAATGCCCTCCCTTTTGCAGAAAGTTTCATTCTAAAAAGTGGTTTGCTTGCTATTTAAAAGAACCATTTAGGAATTCTCATCCCCAAGGTGCAAGTTTGGAACAAGATAGTTTTTCACATAATCTGAAACAGCATTTTGCAAAGAGAAAATCTCTTTTTCATAACCAGAGGAACGCAACTTATCGATACTCGCTTTGGTGTAATATTGATATTTATCTTTCAAATCATCAGGCATATCAATGAATTCGATTTTAGTTTTCATATTTAAAGCATCAAAAATTGCAGTAGCCAAAGAAACCCATGTATTTGCTTCTCCAGATCCCAGGTTGTAAATACCTCCAGCGAATTCACTCTCAGCCAAATGAATAGTCATTTCTACAGCATCTTTGACATACAAAAAATCTCTCATTTGCTCTCCATCATTGTATTCTGGAAGATAACTTTTAAACAAGTCCACTTTTCCTGTTTTTAGAATCTGAGCGTAGGCCTTATTTACCAAACTTCTCATATCCCCCTTATGATTCTCGTTCGGACCATAAACATTGAAATACTTAATCCCAACTAATTTATTAAGAATCTCATGTTTCTGAGCGTATAAATCAAACATATGCTTAGAATACCCATACATGTTTAGAGGACGCAGCGCATGTAAATTTTCTATGTGGTCATCCATGCCCAATTCTCCCCCTCCATAAGTTGCAGCAGAAGAAGCATAGACAAATCGAATCTCTTGAGACAATGCCCATTGAGCGAGTTGTTTCGACCATTCAAAATTATTGCGAACCAAATATGAGGCATCTTTCTCGGTGGTAGCAGAACAGGCACCTAAATGGAAAACCAAAGATACGTCTGAAAATTGGCTTGGGTTCAATGCCAATAATTCTTGAAAATCTTCAGCCTCTAAATAATCCTCATATTTCAAAGAAACCAAATTTTTCCATTTCGTATCTTTTCTTAAGAGATCTACAATTAAAATATTAGTGATCCCACGTTTATTTAAAGCCCAAACTAAAGCACTTCCAATAAATCCAGCACCTCCAGTTACTAAAATTCTTCCTTTATTTAAGTCGATCATAATATTCCTTTAAGATGATAATTCAATGGATCTCATTTTTGCTGCCTCCACCGCTGAATAGACGATATTTCTGAGTTCAAATTTCTTAAAACGGCTTAAAGCGGCTTCCGTAGTGCCGCCTTTTGAAGTTACCTGATCTCTTAATATATCAGGATCCAAAACGCTTGATTCCATTAGAGCCGAGGCGCCTTTAAAAGTTTTCTGAACAGCCAACTCGGCTTCCTGTTTGTTCAAACCTAAGCGAATGGATGCTTCTATCATAGCAGATGCGAACTCAAATATATAAGCAGGGCCACTGCCACTGACTGCAGTGATTAAATCGATTTTATCCTCTTCAACCTCAATGGAATCTCCAAAAGAACTCAAAATATTCAACAAAACCTCTTTGTCTAAATCAGCCAAGAAACCTTCAACGGCATAACCAGTAAAGCCTTGCTGGACTTGAGATGCTGTATTCGGCATCGTTCTTACAATGCATTTAGAATCCTTAAAAGAAGCACGCAGTTTTTCAATTTTTGTTCCCGCAAGAACAGAAATCAAAATTTTTCCATTCACAACTTGAAACACGGATGGGTCTAAATTTTGGATCTGAAAGGGCTTACAAGCTAAAACAATAAAATCCATTTTTAAAAGTGAGTCCACTTTGGTGGCAACTTGAACTCCAAAATCAACATTTGCGAGATTCGATGAAAATCCGCTCTGCGTATAACAATAAATATCCTGTGGCTGAAAAACTTGACCAGCAATCATTCCTTGTATCATTGCGCGTGCCATATTTCCACAACCTACAAATCCAATTTTCATACTTTTCATTTCATTCATTTAGCTTTTATCCTCAGAATCCATATCTTCCTGAATGACAATAGTTCTAAAGATCCAGTCATGCCCTGATTGTCTAAATTTACTAAAAAACATAGGTAAAATGTTTAATAAAATATAGAAGCCCGAAATCATAGTGAAAGACTTTACAATGGAACGAGCGATTACAGTTATAGCAGGAGGAACCCCTAGATCATACCTTCGAACAGATCTAAGTTTGAAAATTTTCTTTCCAAGACTACTCCTATCTAAAAACAATTCCATTGCTGAGAAATAAAATGCAAATCCTACAAATAACATTGAGGCGAAAAACTTACTAGCATTTTGCATATTCTCACTGATTTTAAACTCGGGAATCCCGGAGTAATCAGGATCCGAAGTTTGATTCGTCAATTGTTGAAACAAATCAATTGCCTCTAATTCATAAGCACTCATGCCCCCCGGGAAGGAATGAGGAATAATCAAATTTTTATAAACCAAAAACAACAACAAAAAGATCACGAATGCATCTGTAAGAAATGCAAGAGCTCTTTTCCCAAGGGGCGCAACTAAATGGATAAATTCTAAGTCTTCTGAGGAAGATCCAAATTCTGATGATTTAGTTTCAGGCATGCATAAACAAGGGGATAAACAAGAGGCCTATTATTTATGAGACAATCTGTATGCTTTTATGGTATTTTTCATAAGCATAGCAACAGTCATGGGTCCAACTCCACCAGGAACTGGAGTGATCGCACTGACCTTGGATTGAACTGCTTCAAAGTCCACGTCACCAACCAATCTAAAACCACTTTTCTTAGATCCATCTTCCACTCTGTTTATACCTACATCGATCACAACTGCCCCTTTTTTCACCATGGTGGCATCAATAAAATTGGGCTTCCCTATAGCTGCAATTAAAATATCTGCTTGTTTTGCGATCGAAGCGATTTCTTGAGTTCGAGAATGGCAAAATGTAACAGTCGCATTGCCTATTTTAGACTTTTTAACTAGAAGTAAACCAGCAGGTTTGCCGACAATTAGACTGCGTCCAACGACAACCACATGCTTGCCTTCAACGACAATATTTTGTCTCTTTAACAACTCAATGATACCAGCGGGTGTGCAGGCTACAAATCCACTTTCATCCTCTTGGCAAAGCTTTCCAACATTGACAACATTGAAGCCATCCACATCTTTCTCCGGTGCAACCGAATTAAATACCTCTGTCTCGATCATGTGAGAGGGGAGTGGAGATTGAATCAAAATACCGTTGACCTCTGGATCCTCATTTAACTTTCGAATCTGAGCGATCAATTCCTGTTGAGAGATGGACACATCTAAAACAAGGAGAACACTCTCGATCCCAATTTGAGCAGATACCTTCTGTTTCTTATTTACATAGGAAACGGAAGCTGGATCTTCACCCACACGAACAAAAACAACTTTAGGTTTGGAGTCTAGGAGTTTGGAAACCTCAATTGTCAATTCTTCAATGATATCTTTAGATATCTGGTTTCCATCAATGATGTCCGGCATAGATAATAATTTAAAATTAGGGTCTCAATCTTAATGTTCTAGCAGAGATCACTGTTTTTCTAGACTTTTCAATTGTTTTTAGAGGACCCTCTAGAATTACCAATAAGTCTCTGTAAGCATGGACTTTGTGGATACGAAGAGCACTTGTATCAACAAAAGCCATAAATAAACCGGAAGCCGTTTCTAAACGATAATCAAAGGGCCTTCTTATAAGTAAATTTGAAGGTCTGTGCACCAATCTTCCTTCAAACCTTCTAGACAATGTAGTCGGGGGCTTGATCGTAGGTACCTTAATAGAGAGCTCTTCTGAATCAAAATCATCTCCACCGATAGGATCTAATTCAGGCAAGTCCTCTTCAGTCTCTACTACAGCCTGAGTTCTTTCGTTAGAAAGTTCGTTTGTTGTCGGTTCCTGCGACAAAACATCCGGAATGTCCTCTAAGCTAACGATTTCAGTGTCCTCGTCAATAATAGGAGCCTCCAAAGATTGAGCCACGAATTCTTCATCTGTAGTATACGGTTGCAAAACAGGCTCAGGAAGATTGTCTAGTCCAGAATTGGATGATTCTGTATCCGGCAAAGAAGCAATTAAGTCTTCAAGGTCTTCATTGTCTGAAATCTCACCAAGAATACGAGCACCCTCAATATTTTCTGAACCAGCGTCTGGTAATTCTAGTGGTTTTTTCGGAGAACTGGGTACATTCGCATAAAAGCGATCGTCTTGAAAATAAACCGAAACAGGTTTTTCAAAGTCAATCTCAACCCACTCTCCTTTTCTAATGATAATATAGATGTCTCCAGAAGTAATTTTAGTTAAAACCATACTTTCAGAAGTCTTTCTCAAATAAACACTCGATCCGGGTTTAATTTCACCAGATCTAGTGATATCATCGCCACTAACAAAACCACGAAAGTTCCCATTGTAACGAGTCACTCGCCATCCAATTTTGGCTTTTGAAGAATCAGAAATTGCGCTGGAATCTTGAATTACAGGGTCGTCAAATCGAATGAGCGTTAAAATCGGAGACTGGGGACTGGGCTCTAAGTAAACAGGAATCATGTCTTGAGCCAGTAAACCAGATACCGTTACTAAAATAAGAAATGCTTTTATTATAATTTGCATGGCTGTTATTAATTAAAGAATATTAATATAAAGATTTTTTAAGAGAATAACAAATCTATTTCTTTATTATTCAACTCACGGACACTCCCGGGGGCCATTTTCTTTAATATCATTTTTCCAATCTGAAATCGTCGAAGCTTTTTCACGTAAAACCCATAACTCTCAAGCAAACGACGAATTTCTCTTTTTTTGCCATGGTGCAAATGAATTTCTAAAATTTTACCGGCTAAGTCTCCCTTACCCCCAACAATTACCTTTTCAAATCTCAGGAAATCACCTTCTAGTTCTCTTCCTTGTAAAAGCTTGGGAACCATTTCTTCTCTCAAATCTTTTTGAATGGTAACTCGATATTTCTTGGTAATTTTAGTCGAAGGATGAGTCACTTTCTGACTCAGATCACCATCATTCGTAATGATCAAAAGACCCTCACTCTCCTTGTCCAATCGACCGGCACAATAAAGCCTTTGCTTTTGATAATTATTTGGTAATAGTTCAAATACAGTTCGAGGATTGTGCGGATCTTCATTGGAGCAAACAAAACCTTTGGGTTTATTCATTAGAAGAACCACTTTTTCCTTCACTTTGGGAATTGTAATCAATCGACCATTAAGCCGCACTTCATCTTTTCCGGGATTGATAGTGTCCCCGATTTCAGCAATTAAATTATTGATGGTCACATCCCCATCTTTAATAGATTGTTCCGCTTTTCTTCTGGAACAAATTCCTGCATGTGCAATAAATTTCTGAACTCTAACTGGAATTTCTTTCATAATAAAAAACCCACCAGAAAAGTTTGCACTCATCAGGCGGGTGTAAAAATTTTATATCGCGTGTATTTAGGATTCAGCTCTTTTTCGAGCTTCGATATCTAGAGCTGTTTTGATAGATTCTAAAGTTTGACGAGTGGCAATTTTAATTTCTTCAAGTTTTGAGGGATCGCTTACCTCTTCTCTTGCAAACATGTAAAATTTTATTTTAGGCTCCGTTCCGCTAGCACGTGCGGCACAAGAATAACCATTCTCAAATTCAAAGAAATAAAAATCTTGTTTTGGTATTTGTTTTCCATCCGCATCCAGCAAATCCTCAACTCCAAAATCCGTCAGCTTAGAAATTTTAAATTCACCCACTGTTTTCGGAGGGTCACTTCTGAAAGAATCAATAATAGATTTTATCTTTGCATCCCCGGATGCTCCTTCATAGTAAATATTTAGTATATTTTCTAAGTAATACCCATATCTCAGATACATCTCATCTAAATACTGTAAAAAAGTTTTTCCCTGATTTTTTAAATATCCGGCTAATTCGGCAAAACAGATAGAAGCAGCATTTCCATCTTTGTCCCGAACCCCATCACCAGGCAAGTATCCATAACTTTCCTCTCCACCAAAAACATAGAAAGTGCTGTATTCTCTTAAAAGTTCAGCACGGGTAGTAAATTCGGTAGAATCATAATCAAGACCGATCCCCTCCTCGTCGAACAAGGATTGTTTCATCTGTTCTTCGTAGATGTGAAGTTTTTCGCCAATCCATTTAAAACCAGTTAAAGTATTGATCAATTTCAGACCATGATGCTTAGCGATCGCTTCAAAAATTGGGGACGTCACAAAAGTCTTGATCAGTGCAGAATTCTCACAACCTTCTTGGGGTAAAATTCCATACTCTTTTAATTTTTCAATTCTATATTCTGCCAGCATGGCTCCCGTTTGATTGCCAGAAAGAAGAACCATTTCACCGTCACTGTTTTTCACTGCCACGCCAACTCGGTCGCAATCAGGATCTGTAGCTATCACTGCATCTGCATTCACTTGTTTAGCACGCTCAATACCCATGGCTAATGCCTCAGCATTTTCTGGATTCGGAGAAGCTACAGTAGGAAAAGCACCATCCATCTTATCTTGCTCAGCCACTGTGACAACATCCACACCAATTTCCTCTAAAAGGGGAATAGAGGCAAATCCCCCCGTTCCGTGAATGGGTGTAAAAACAATTTTTGGCTTGCTCTTTTCAACCACCTGAGGATCCAAAATTACTTCCTCAACACTTGTTAGGTAGGCATCATCTACTGAAGATGGAAGAGTCACAACTCGTCGCAAATCTTTTTCGAAAAAAGCCGCAGTTTCTGACAAATCGATTTTACTAACATTTGCGACAATTTCTTCAGCGTGAGGAGATACCACTTGAGCTCCATCAGAAAAATACACTTTGTAACCGTTGTCGTGGGGAGGGTTGTGACTTGCTGTAATTACAATCCCTGTGTGTGCCTTCAAGTATCTAACTGTAAAACTTAACTGAGGAGTGGAACGAGGCCCTTCAAATATAAAGGCTTGTCCCCCTAGGAGAGTCCAAACTGAGGAACTCAGTTCACAAAAATGGCGAGAAAAATGACGAACATCGTGAGCAATCACAAGCTTTGGTGAATCAAAAATACCATTCATGTCTAAATATTTTTTAGTATATCGGAAAAGTGCCATGGTTGCACGAATCACGTTGATATCATTTAGAAAATTGCTACCTGCACCCGGAAACTTTGGCGCTGCTCCAGAGGCATTCCCTCCCTGTTCCGCTTGAGTAATATAGTTCCCAATAGTTCGCCCACGCATTCCGCCTGTCCCAAAAGCCATTGTTTTGAAAAAACGGTCATTCAAGTCGTCAAAGCGTTTTTCGTGCACGAGCTCCTCGATACTTTTCCTAGCCCAAACTGGCAGAAAGGAACCTCCAAGCCATGCCTCTAAATTTTCTACTGTTCCGGCAAGTAATTCTCCACTTGCACCTGCTTGTTTGATTTGTTCTATCATCAATTGTTTAATAATTTAGAGAACTGTATTTTCTTGAATAATCGGTTTGGGATCAGATTCCTCCCATTTGTTTAAAAACTCATGTTTGCTTGCCGCATAAACCGGTCTCACTTCAAAATTTGTCATTGGCAAACCAGTTTCATCCAAAATAAGGTCAATACCGACGGACTCTAACCAGCCAGCCCATTGCCTCAACTGATCCTCCTTGCATGTATCTGCCGAGTCTACACCCTTAGCATTTTTCACCGGGCTAAATTCATCTGCTCTCAGAGCTTCAATAATTATAGGGTTCTTAGCCAATGGCAATGCGTCAAAAACAAACATTTCCATTTTGTAACCATTTTCTTCATCTGGTTTGGCAGATTCGCCATCGGTACCTAAAACTTTTATCTTTTTAAAAGCCTTATGAAAAGGCAACTTGCAAGCATCGTCCGATCCCGAACCAATTCGTTTAATAAATTCTCGATCTAATATGTGGATCGCAACGCTTCCAGACTTATAAAGTAAATCCCCCTCATCATCTTTCTGTCTAGCCAATTCGTAGGGCATATCGCTGTATTCTATAACGGTTAATACATCCTCTAAAGAACAAAAATGTCCCACTTTTTCTCCTGCATAAGCTTTTACTACCATTTTGGAAGACATTTCAGAACCTGCATTTGCATGAAAACCAATAAATTCTGGATCTGCGATGTGAACAAGAGGATTGTCTACTTGAAAATAACTTATAATTTCAATCCCCTCTTGCTCCATGAATTCTACAGAACCGCTTTTTACAAGAGCTCTCAAAGCCCCACCGTGTCCATCAGGGGTCATGGAGATTAAGCCTTTTGCCTCCATGAGGATCTTCCCCTCCGGAGAAAGGGCTGGCATCAAACCTTGACTAAAAAAATGAACTTGATCTTTATCTAAGCGAAAAAAATCATTTTTTGTAAAAAACTGAACGGTTTCTTCGTGATTCAACAAGCTAGTCATTATAAACCAGTGCAATTTTTTGCCCGCTAACTCCTGAGCTCTAAAAACTTTATCGCTAAATACTTGAAAAAGAGTATTGTGTTGGACAGGTGTGATTGGAAAAGTTCCCTTAGGACCATCAAAGCCCAATCGAGTCCCCTGTCCTCCAGCAACCGTGAAAAATGCAACTTTACCCTCGATCAATGCTTTATTGCCAATTTTAAAAGAATCTTTCCATTCATTAAGATCCCCACCGTTTTCTGGTCTTTTAATGTAATTAGCAGGATTTAGGTTGGATAAGTCTAGGCTTTCAGATTCTGCATCCAAACCTTCACAGAGTGAATGAATCTCGGATAAATCTATTGAATCTGCTTGTTCCAGAAGCAAAACTTGCTCCTCTTCACTTAAAAACTCCCAATGGTCAAAGACATGTCCTTGACCGAAGTTTTTAAATTGTTCCATTATGTTCAGTTCGTCACTCATTAAAATGTAATTGGTTTTAATTGGTTTTGTCTTTAAAATGAAATACGATTTCTCCAGATTTAGAGTATTGCAAACGTTGTCTGGCTATATGTTCAAAAAGTTCTGGATCATTTTCGAGTTGCTCTATGTAACGTTCGCGTTTTTTGAGTTCCATCTTAGAAACAGCGAGTAAACTCTCATTGGAAGCCACTTGGGAACGAAATACTTTATATTCCCTGAAAGTGTCCATCAACTTCGATCCGGAAACAAAACAGATACCCAAGAAAACACCTACAAAAAGTAATAATACAATTCTTTTAGAAGACTGATGGACTGGTTCATGGGTAGTATAGGGATCGTTCACTAAATTATTAATAAAAGAAATTAAAAGCGATGGAAAGTATAAAAAATCCTCATACAGGGAAATATCGTCTCTGAACGAATATTTTCCTTCTTTTTGCAAACAAACCTTTTTAGGTTGTAAATCTCAAGATTTGTTTTTTTGGAGTAATGATTCGTGATTATTTAAAAATATAGATTTAAAAAACCTGCAAATTTAGGAAAACTCAAACTCATGAAATTGCCTTTAATACTTTTGCAATCAACTAGAACTATAAAAATTACAGAATTTTATCAAAAATTGACTTGCCAAAAAGTATTCATTTTACAAATATAAAATTTGCGTTAGAGATGCGGTTTTGCCAAATCTCCCTAGGTTAGACTCTATTGAGTTGTGTATCGGTGTTTTGGTGAGGTGCTAAACCACGATTTCAATTGTTTGAAATTCACACCCTAGGCAAACAAACAATTAATAATGGCCAAAATAGATAAATCAAAAGTAATAGAAGAATTTAAAAATCATGACAAAGACACAGGTTCTTCTGAAGTTCAAATTGCTGTCCTAAGTGCTAAAATTCAACACTTGAGTTTGCATTTGCAAAAAAATAGAAAAGATTTTCACTCCCGTCGTGGTCTGATAGCCATGACCGCTAGAAGAAGAAAATTGCTCGATTATCTTAAGAGAAATGACCTTAATAAATATCAGTCTATCTTAAGTAAATTGAATTTACGCAAATAGTTGCATAAAAGTCTCTTAATTTTTAAACGCTGACCTTTCCAATTATTTCTAAATGGGAAGCTCAGCTTTTTTTATAGTTGTTTTTAACAACTATAAACTATTAAAGAAGTAAATAATAATCAAACAAACAGGGGTCCGATCCCTCTGAAAAATAAGGATAATATATGAAACAGAAATTCTCTGTAGATGTTCCCGGTATGAACATCACCCTATCGACTGGCACGATTGCTAAACAATCAAATGGTGCGGTCACTATTGGAATGGGAGACACCTCCCTACTCGTTACTGCTACTGCTGCTTCCAGCATCAGACCCGGCCAGGACTTCTTCCCTCTCACTGTAGATTACCGTGAAAAATTTGCTGCCGCAGGTCGATTCCCAGGTGGATTTTTTAAAAGAGAAGCCCGCCCCTCTGAAAAAGAAATCTTAACTTCCCGCCTCTGCGACAGACCCCTCAGACCCTTGTTTCCTAAGGGATTTTTAAATGAAGTTCAAGTAATTGGTTTGCTACTTTCCTGTGATAAAATCAATGAGCCTGATATATTGATGGTCAATGGAGCTTCAGCTGCTTTGATGATCTCTGACATTCCTTGGGAAGGTCCCGTTGGTTGTATTCGATTGGGAGAGATTGATGGCGAATTTGTTGTAAATCCAAGCAATGAGGAAATTTTTGAATCTACTTTGGACCTCATCTATGTTGGCAATGAAAAAGAGATGATGATGATTGAAGGAAGTGCTGACGAAATCTCTGAAGAAAGATTTTGCGAGGCATTGGAATATGCTCACCAAGCAATCCAACCGATCATTGTTGCTCAAAAAGAACTGGCTGAAAAAGTCGGAAATACAAAAACAGAATTTGACCTTGTTATTGCGGATCCTGAAATACTAGAAACTTGTCGTTCATATGCAGCTGACAAACTGGTAGATGCCATCTTTACTGATTCCAAGCAAGAGCGTGAAAAAGCTGTCGATGTTATTAAGGAAGAGGCTGCTGCAATCGTCCTTGAAAAAATAGGAGAAGACGCATTTGATAAAGATCAAATCAGTATGTCTTTTGAAGTTCTCCAAGAGGAAGTCTATCGTAATAATATTCTAGAACTTGGCAAAAGAGCGGATGGAAGGGCTGCTGCCGATTTAAGAGAGATCTCCTGTGAAACTGGTGTTTTACCTAAAGTACATGGTTCAAGTCTTTTCAACCGAGGAGAAACTCAAGCGCTTGTTCTTACTACACTTGGAACCTCTAGGGACACTCAAGATATTGATGGATTGACAGGAGGTGCCACTTCAAAATCATTCTTATTGCACTACAACTTCCCCCCTTACTCCGTTGGAGAAACCGGTAGATTTGGAATGACTGGAAGAAGAGAAATTGGACATGGCGCACTCGCAGAACGCTCACTCGTCCCCGTCCTACCCTCCGAGGAAGACTTTCCATATGCGATCCGAATTGTGTCTGAGATTATGGAATCCAACGGGTCTACCTCCATGGCGAGTATTTGCGGAGGATCCCTTTCACTCATGGATGCCGGTGTTCCAATTACCGGTGCGGTCGCAGGAATTTCAGCAGGACTAGTAAGCAAAATGAACGATGCTGAAGAAATTGAAAAACACGTTATTTTGACAGATATCATTGGTGCAGAGGACCATTTTGGTGATATGGACTTCAAAATAGCCGGCTCAAAGGCAGGAATTACAGGTTTTCAATTGGATCTTAAAATAAAGGGTCTTCCTTTCGATATTGCTAAAAAAGCAATTCGTCAGGCGAATGAAGCTCGATTCAAAATTCTTGAAACAATGGATGTTTGTTCCCCTGAACCTAGACAAGAACTCAGAGAAACCGCTCCAAGGATTCATGCTGTTAATATTGCTCCTGACAAGATAGGTGCACTGATCGGCCCTGGAGGTAAAAATATAAAAAGAATTACTGAAATAACGGGTGCAAATCTAGATATCGATGATTCTGGACTCGTTAAGATCTTTGCTAGCGATGGAAATAGTCTAGCAAGAGCGATCGAAGAAGTTGAAATGGCAACGGGTGAAATTGAAGTCGGGAAAACCTACCGAGGCTTGGTGAAATCCATCAAGGATTTTGGTGCTTTCGTTGAATGTCTACCTGGAAAAGAAGGATTGGTCCACATTTCCGAGCTAGCAGATTTTCGAGTTAAAAAGACTGAGGATATTTGTAAACAAGGCGATGAAATTGTTGTTAAATGTATTGGTATTGATGACCGTGGAAGAGTTCGTTTGAGTAGAAAAGCTGCATTGGCAGATGTTATCGATCAAGACGAGGATCAAAAATCGGAAGAATCAGATGAAATTGAACTGGCATCTAGTTAATTTCATATTTTAAAAATTCTTTTGAGAGCCAAACTTAATTTTGGCCCTATTTAATTAAAAAGCCGGAATTTTTCCGGCTTTTTTAATTTTAGCTCGCATTCAAATCGCTGAAAAGAAGGATCCAGAACTTTCCTGTTTTTAAAAATCATCCAGCTTTATCAGATGTAAAGTTAGAAGAATTCTTGAATCTTATTTTCTATTGCATCCTCCGAGTTTAAAATAATTATAAAGATAGGACTATCTAAATCACAATTAAGGACATGACCGAATCGGATTACAAATTCATGAAAGAAGCGATCTATGAGGCTCAGAAAGTTACGGAGACTCAAACCTCGCCTAACCCAAGAGTAGGATGCATAATTACTCACAAAGATAAAATTATTTCAAGAGGTTTCCACAAAAAAGCAGGCACAGACCATGCAGAAAAAATGGCACTTAAAAAGTTGGGCAATTCCAGTCCTAAAGGAGCAAAGCTCTATGTTACTCTAGAGCCCTGTTCGACCCAAGGAAATACAGGTGCCTGTTGTGATGCCATAATAAGTTCCGGAATTCTAGAAGTTTTCATAGGAACCATTGACCCCAACCCCATTCACAATGGAAAAGGAATCTCTATTCTCAGAGAGGCAAAAATAAAAGTTCACACCCATTTATTAGCTGAGGAATGTGAAGCTTTAAATCCAATCTTTAATAAAAGTATGCATCTTTGAAACCAATCTCTCCAAATTTAAATCCAAACGAATAAAGAGCCCTGAATCATTTTTATTTTAAACGGGTTCATGTTGGGTTATATTTTTATATAAAATGAACAATCAGGAAAATTTTTACATTACAACAGCCATTGATTACGCCAATGGATCCCCTCATCTAGGTCATGCCTATGAAAAAGTACTTACGGATGTAATTGCGAGGCATCGTAGATTGACAGGCCGCAATGTTCATTTTCTTACAGGACTGGATGAGCACGGACAAAAAGTTCAACAAGGAGCGGAAAAAGAAAATATCCAACCTCAAGCTCGTTGTGACCTTGTTGCTGCCGAATTCCTAACTCTATGTCGAGATCTCAATATTTCTAACTCAGATTATATACGGACCACTCAAACAAGGCACAAAGAGTATGTCTGCAAATTATTACAAAAACTATTTAATGATGACTTAATCTACAAATCAGAATATACTGGATACTACAGTAAAAGGGCCGAGCAATTTCTTCAAGAGAAAGACCAAATAGAGGGAGAGTGGCCTGAGATTTACGGAGAGGTCGAAGAAATCACCGAGGAAAGTTATTTTTTTAGACTCGCTCAATACCAAGAGTGGCTGATTGAATTTCTAGAGGCCCATGATTCGTTTATTTTCCCTCGTTTTAGAAAAAACCAAGTCCTTGAATTTTTAAAAGAACCCCTAAATGACCTTTGTATCTCAAGACCCATTGAGAGACTGAGTTGGGGGATTCCGCTTCCATTTGACCAAAAATTTGTAACCTACGTATGGTTTGACGCGTTGTTAAATTATATTTCAGCCGTTGCTGATCAAGACAAATGGCCGGCAGATTACCATGTAATTGGCAAGGATATTTTAGTTCCCCCGCATGCTGTCTATTGGCCGATTATTCTTAAAGCTTGTAATAAAGAACTCCCTAAACACCTTCTAGTTCACGGATTTTGGAATATTTCAGGTAAAAAGATGTCAAAAAGTGCAGGCACGGTTGTCAACCCTTTAGACCTCGTTCAGAAATTTGGGACCGATTCTTTCCGTTATTTTGTTATGAGAGAAATGAGAGTGGGTCAAGACAGTGACTTCAGTCAAGATCAATTTTTCATCCGATACACCAGTGAGTTAGCTAATGATTTAGGAAACCTCGTAAGTCGTTTTTTAAACATGACAAGTCGTTATGCAGATCAAATAATTCCTGCATCTACTGTAAAAGAGGAAGCAGAAGTGGAATTGATCCAGAATTGGCAAAAACTAGAAAATGAGGTTTTCCAACAATTTGAAGATTTTCAAATTCAAGAGGGATTGGATCAGATTTTTGAATTTATCCGTTCTTTAAATCGTTATATTGAAACCCGAGCCCCATGGAAACTTGCCAAATCAGAAGAAACTGCTGACAAATATCGCCTACAAACTTGCCTTGCTTCAATCGCTGAAGGATTGAGGCTATGTGCTCTTTTACTAAATCCAGTTATGCCTAAGATTAGCTCTGAAATCACCAAAAGCATTGGAGCACCAGACAATCAAAATTGGATCCAAGATGCTCATTGGGGGAGCTCTTTGGAGGGGTCAAATGTTGGCGAAAAAATGATCCTATTCCCCCGTTTAGAACTTTAAAATAATTAAATTTGAGAGACGTTTCAGAATTATTTAAGGGGCAGAAAGACCTAGAGTCATTAAAAACTCTCATCCATCTGGCCCAAGAATTAGCAATTGCTAGAGATCACCCCCAACTCTGCTCGATCTCTCTTGCAGTTCCATACACCGAGCCATTAGCGGTCTTGGATTCTGTATTCGATAAAAACGTACCCCAATTTTATATTGAAAACACAGCTTTAAAAGAATCTCATGCTGCCGCTGAGGCAATTATCCAGAAAACGGACCTACATACGAAGCATAGATTCATAGAAACCCAGAAATGGATCAATGAATGGAAAGACAATTGTGTTTGTGTTTCAGACCCGAACCTTTTCTTAAAAGGACCTGTCTTTTTTTCCGGATTTCCCTTCACAGAAGAAAGCGTTGAAGACAAAGCTTATGTTTTTGTTCCCCGCTGGCATGTTTCAAGAAAAGGGAATAAGTATGTTGCTATTGCAAACTTTTTAATCGATGAAAATACGGATACAAATCAATATGCTCATTTTCTTTGGTCGCTGCACGAAAAGTTTATCACCTATGATTATTCCAGCTTAAGCAAAGAATCCGATGGTCCGGAAATAGAATTAGAACCTAGAGAAGAATTTGGCAATTCAACGAGCTACAAAAAATGGGTTCAAGAAGGCATCCACAACATACAGAACTCTAAACTTGATAAAATTGTGCTGGCTCGTTGTAAAACCTATAAAACCCATTCGCTTCAACTCGTTCTCCTTCTCAATCGCCTCAGGCATCAATTTAAAGAATGCTATACTTTTGCCTTTTCACCCGGGGAGGGTAAGTTTTTTATAGGCGCCACTCCAGAGAGACTTGCTATGACTGAAGTTGGAAAACTCAAAACCGTTGCCATTGCTGGATCTGCTCCACGCGGGAAAACGGTTTCGTCGGATGCTCGTCTATCTCATGAACTATTAAAAAGCTCCAAAGATTTATCAGAACACACCTACGTAATTGATAGCATTCGTAGAAGATTGAAGAAACTGGGCATAGAAATAAAAGCCCAAGACACCCCTCACCTGCTCCAACTAGCAAATGTTCAACATCTTCAAACCTTTATTGAAGCGGATATTAAAGAAGCCTCCATCCTAGAAATTATTGACGTGCTTCATCCAACTGCAGCTGTGGGTGGGATTCCAAACCAACTCGCTAAAGAAAAAATCGCAACAATTGAAAACTGGGACCGGGGTTACTATGCTGGCCCAATCGGCTGGTTAGATACCCAAGGCAATGGTGAATTTGTGGTTGGTATACGCTCCATGAGAATTTACAAAAATCAAGTTTCTGTATTTGCTGGGGCAGGGATCGTAAACGCCTCTAACCCAGAAAAGGAATTCACTGAAACGGAATTAAAATTTGAAGCCATCCTCAAAGCCTTAGGCATTTGATTCGAAAGATCGGCTTTTGAATTTGAACCCTAAAAACTTTGAAATTAGTTTTGAATCCTGGCCCTTGCTGTGATTGAGTTATGATTTTAGTAGGGTGATTGCGTGTG
>CAJWYM010000023.1 GCA_913049555.1 uncultured Opitutia bacterium | reverse complement strand
AACCAAGGACCTTCAGGTTATGAGCCTGACGAGCTACCAGACTGCTCCACCCTGCTGCGATCTATAACTGGTAAAGATTTCCATAATGCATTTTCACCCCTCCCTGTGCAAGCTTTTTTATTTAATTCTTTAAATTTTAAGCATTTAAATTCTAAGCTTGATATTTGTGACTCGATCTTCTCAAATTAAGGTTTATGAGTGAGGATAAAAGATACATTGTATCCATTAGAAATGCTTTTTTTACTGGTTTGTTTATTTTGTTGCCCCTAGCGGTAACCATTATTGTTGTAAATTTTCTCCTAGATAAAGTGGGATCTCCTACTGCAGACCGAGTATTCGAACTTTTAGATCCAAACTGGCAGAAAATCCCAGGAGTCCGAACAGGTCTTCGAGTAGTCAGTCTACTATTGGTATTTTCTTTTCTAACGCTCTTAGGATACCTATCTAGATATTTACTTGGAAAAGCTCTCATCCGTTTTACGGAGCGTCTCCTTAGCAATGTTCCATTTGTTAATAAGGTCTATGAAACGGTCAAGCAGATTGTCGATACTTTTGGTAAAGACAATAAAGCAGTTTTTAAAGAAGTTGTAATGGTAGAATTTCCAAGAAAAGGAGTCTATGCAATTGGTTTTCTAACGGGGGATTCTAAAGGAGAGGCCCAATATATTAGCAAAGACCATTTGGTAAATATTTTTATACCTACAACTCCCAACCCTACCAGTGGTTTTCTTGTCTTATTTCCCAAACAAGAGATAAAGAGTTTACAAATGACTATTGGGGAAGGAATGAAGCTCATTGTCTCTGGAGGCGCAGTCGTTCCACCCTTTGATGAAAATCAAAATCCCGTTACTTTGAACAACCCTATTGAGACTCCGATTTCCTCTAGTTAAACGCTTTGTCCATGGATGATTCCGACAATAAAAAGATCGGCATTCTTCTCAATAAGACTCTATTAGGAGAAAACTTATACAAAATTACATTTATAAGTAAAAATGGTTCTTGTAACAATTGTTTAAAAAAATCTAAAAAAAACAGCAATCCCTTCCAAGGGGTGGATTTATTTGACACCGCTGAATTCCTTTTAAAAAGCAGCAAGCATGGTGGAGAATTTTTACAAGAAATAGAACTGCTTGAATCAAGACGCAAGTTGGCTTTTAAATACGACTCGTATTTGGTTGCAAGCGAGATTTCCCATCTCATCGATCGAAACTCAAAATGGCTCGATGAGGAGGTCATTCGTTATCAACTTGTAGAAAGTAGCTTTGATAAGCTTTTAGAAAACCGATACGCCCCGGTTGTCTATTTAAAATTTCTCTTTAAATTAGTAGACTTAGAGGGATATCCAATTCGACAGGATTGGGTTCAAGATCTAAGAAGCAATCAAGCAGACATTAAAAAAATCCTCTCTACTACGACCCAATACTCTGAAAACTATAAGGATAAATTATTGATTGATAATTCTAAATCGAGTCTTTTACACTGGATTAGAAACAATACAGATTTTTATATTTAAGAAAGATTTATTCTCAAATCGACCTGTTCATAAAATCTCAAATGAGAACCTATTGTAATTTTACAGAAATCCAAAAATGGTTTTGAACGAGTTCTACAAGTCTTAAAAGCTTCAAATCGATGACAATCGCAACGTCGACTGTTTTCAAATTTTGAACTTCAAACACAAATCCAAATGCAAAAAAAGCCATCTTTGAGATGGCTTTTTCGAAAGCAGTGAATGTTAAAGAAACTTATTCAGAGGATTCTTCCTTCAAACGCTCCTCGTAATAGCTTCTCAACTCGGGTGAAAGATCTTCTCTCTCTAGTTGCTCTTCGTAGTAACTCGTTAAGCTAACATCATCAGATGCTGCTTGGGTCACTTCTTTTTTAGAACTTGAGCTGTCACTACTAGTAGTTTCACAGGCTATTCCCAAAAGTAGAAATCCTGCTGATAGTATTGCGGCTAATTTTTTCATGATCTATTTATTCTATGAATGATTATCTAGAGCTATTGTTATCGGCTTTTATATAAAACTTTACTAAGTTAACAATATTTATTACTAAAAACAAGTCATCATGTAAATTAATCGAATTTTGTCAGAAGAACAATTATCCACCATACTAATCGGGGCAATCGACCGAGTTGTTTACCGCAATGAAGAAAACGAATACTGCATCGCAGAATTCCAAATCCAAAAAAGCAGGGAAGTCATTACAATTTCAGGGATTTTACCAGCAGTGAACTGTGGTGAAAACTTGAAGCTTATGGGAGAATGGAACCACCACAATCAATATGGAAAACAATTTAAGGTTTTAAAATTCCAATCTCGGCTTCCTTCCTCGGTTCACGGAATTAGAAAATACCTTGGAAGTGGTCTCATCCCTGGTATTGGAAAAGTATATGCTGACAAAATTGTGGATTACTTTGCTGATAAAACTTTCGAAGTCATCTCTCATGAATCTGGCCGATTGAAAGAAGTCCCAGGTATAGGGGCTAAAAGAGCAAAACAAATCAAAATTGCATGGGACAAGCAACAGGCAATTCGAGAGATTATGCTTTTTTTAAAAACATATGGAGTCACAAATGCTCAATGCCTAAAGTTAGTAAAAACATATGGGATGGAGGCAAAGGCAAACATTGAAGCCAATCCCTATAAATTAGTTGAGGACATTGCTGGAATTGGTTTTAAAACCGCGGATCGGATCGCACTCAATCTTGGGCTACCTAGCAATTCGGAGAAAAGAATTCACGCAGGACTTCTTTACACGATTCAAGTTCTGGAGGAAGAGGGCCATACAATTTTTCCTGAGGAGCAATGTTTGTCCCATACAGCAGAACTCCTTCAGTTGGATCTAACAACAGTCGCTCCATTCATCCATGATTTACTCGCTCAGAAACGATTGGTAAGACCTGAAGAAAGTAAGCTCCAGTTAAAAGCGACTGAAATCAGAGAAAAAGAAGTCGCTCAATCGATTCGTTTTATTTGCAGCGCTCCTTCAAACTTGCCAGCAATTCATGTCGATAGAGCCTTAAAATGGTCACAAGATCAAGCGGGCTTTCAATTCGCAAATATGCAAGAACAAGCAATTCGGAATGCCCTCGAAAACAAATTCTCTATCCTAACTGGGGGTCCGGGGACTGGAAAAACTACGATCCTTTCAAGTATCGTAAAGATTTTAAAGGCCAAAAATGCAAGGATTTTACTCGCATCGCCAACGGGAAGAGCTGCTCAGAGATTGGCAGAGTCCACAAACAGTTACGCCCAAACCATTCACAGATTGCTGAAGTTTGACCCAGCTGAAAAAAAATTCACTTCAAACAAAGAACACCCACTAAAATCTGATTTCATAATTATTGATGAATCTAGTATGTTGGATACTAAACTTGCAGCTTCCCTCTTCCAAGCACTCCCTGCAAGTTCTCACCTTTTACTTGTTGGAGATGTAGATCAGCTCCCGTCTGTGGGATGTGGAAATGTATTGCGAGACCTAATCCACTCAGGATTTGGAAAAGTAACGGAGCTTAATACTGTATTTCGCCAGAAAAAAGAAAGTTCTATTGTTTCTGTAGCCCATGCAATCCTGGCCAACCGTATCGCCTTACCCCCTTCTGCTAAGAGTGTTCATCAAATCAATCCCAAAACCGACATACACTATCTACCAGCAGATACTCCAGAACAATGTATCGAACAAATTAAAGAGCTCTTCAATCATCGAATTCCTCAAAAATTTGGTCTCCACCCAATCCGACAAACTCAATTGATTGTTCCTATGCACAAAGGAATTGCCGGCATCGGAAATATCAATCTGATCAGCCAAGAGATCCTCAACCCGGTTGCAGAAAAACTCCAAATTGGCTCCAATTTTTACAAAAAAGGGGACAAAGTCATTCAAACGCGAAATAATTATGACAAAAATATATTCAATGGGGATGTGGGATATATTCAAACACTTGATACCGAGGATAAGACCGCGCTGATTCAATTTGACAACCAAAAGGTAGAATTTGAAAAATCAGACTTCCTAGACCTTCAACTTGCTTATTCCATTTCTGTGCATAAAAGCCAAGGCAGCGAATATCCACTGGTTATCATACCTATTTTAAAGCAACATTTTATGTTGCTTCAAAAAAACCTAATTTACACAGCCATCACCCGAGGTAAGGAAAAAGTCATTCTCGTTGGAGATTCTACAGCCTATGCAATGGCAATCAAAAACACCCAATCCACAGACAGGAAGACTCACCTTGTAGAAAAGTTACATAGGCACTCTCAAATTCCTACAGTCTGGTAAAAAAGTTTACTGACAAGAAAATCCTCTTTTGGCGACAATTTATTAGATTAAGAAAATTTTTTGATAATTCAAACAGTGCAATCATCACTAAAGGATAACAAAAAACTGCCTCTCTCAGAGGCTTTGATAACCAAAAAGTTCAATCATTGCCTCGCAAATAACGAATAATATTGGATACGGTCAATCGACCCGGAGTGTAGTTTATCAAATGAATACAAACACCAAGCAAGCAAATATTTTTAACGAAATTACTTCGTTGGAAAACTTCCCACAACCACTTCCATTCTTGCGGTAAGTCTACAGGAGTGCGAAACAAAGCAACTCCATGAACGCTAAGCGTGACAAGAAAGATAAATAAAGCTAGTATTTTCGCAAATTGTTCTATTCTAAACCCTAGTAGAATAGACAAAGCTCCTGTCAATAAAATCAAACCACAAAGAATTGAAATAGGTCGTCTGTAGGTCACCCAATCCGGCATAAATTTAAGGATGGTTTCATCCTGAAACAAGTGTTCAAACCCCAACCCAAAAAAAAGGCTACTGAACATCAGTCGAAACAACAGATCGCTCCAATCCTCAAAGTTGAGCTTCATTTTCTTACCCAATCCTTTCTTTTAGGAAGCATGCAATACAAAAGTCTAAGAAATAAGCGAGCCGGTAAAATTCTACGTAAATAATAAAAGAAAAATGCATCAGGAGTTCCGTGAATCCTGAGATTTGGATCTTTTTTACAAATTGTTTTGTAAATGACCTTCGCTACATCTTTTGAGTCGAATAGGGCATGTTTCATAAAAAAACTAATAAATTGAGTCATATTTTCATAATAACTTGCATAAGGGCTGGTCGTTATTTTTAGACCTTTTTTATCTGAATAAAACACTTTTTTAAAAGCGAGTGAGTTTATAAAACCAGGCTGAACTAAAGAGACATGAATATTCCAAGGTTTCATTTCAAACCACAATGCCTCCGTTGCCCCTTCTAAAGCCCATTTCGAAGCTGAATAATAGCCCATCGTTGGCATGGCCATCATTCCACCCACTGAAGATACATTGACAATTCTTCCTCTAAATACTTTTCGCATGCCCTCAAGGACTAATCGAGTCAGATGCATCGGTCCGGAAAAATTTACAGACATTTGATGCGCTTCACTTTGACTGGACATATCCTCAATTACAGATCGGTAAGAAATCCCAGCATTGTTGATTAAGATCTCTATATCTCCCCACCTCTTTTGGACTTCTCGAACTACCTCTTTTTGGCGATTGAGATCGGAGATGTCCAAATCAAAAAGTTTAAATGGATCGCTGTCTTTAAAACCTGCGTCACGAACTTGCTGCACTGATTTTGGCAATGCAGTTGCAACCACTCGGAACTTCTCGCGAGCAAGGATTTTGATCCATTCAAATCCAATCCCAGAACTAGTTCCAGTGATCATTACAATTGGGTAGAAACTGTGGTGATGGGGGGTACGCATTCTAACAGTAGAGAACTCCTTACAATGTATCTGATTTTTCTAAAATAAAAACTAAAATCTCAGATAATTTGTATCGATTGCAAGGACAAGCGATAAAGCCCAATCAAAGGAAAGAATCAAAAGTTATAAAAAGGAGCCAACCAACCAGAGCCCTCTTAAACTCGTTAATTTTTAAGTTTTTATTCCAGAAAGGACTTGAAATTTAGCACCCATGTTTCCTGGATGAAGAAGTTCCATCAAAGTGCCTCGTCCCCCAATGATTCCTTTTTGGGTATTTTGCATAATGTGCTCGATTGCCAACAAGCTAAAATTCATAAAAAAAGACTCTTGTCTCAAAACTTTAATATCCCTAAAAAAATTTTCATTTAAAATCTCTTCTAAATGATCCCAACAAATGTGATGGGTAATATCTAAAGAGCCTGGAGTTTTTAATAGGTCGATTCCCATTTGATGATTCTGATAGGTTCTTGCAGTTCCTTGGGGTGACTCATATAAGATAGATCTCCATGCTTTTCCGTAATCAAAGGCAAGAAACAAGCCGGTCCATTCAGATTCCAAGATTTCTTTTAATAATTTCTCGGCACCCACAGGGTAATCCACATGGTATTGATTTGTAGAAGCTTCTTGGAATCGGTGTTGGACAGAAACACCCTCCATGGAAAAACTCTCCAATAGGCATTCCTGCAATTCACCCTCTTTATGATGAACGCCTAGTTCTCTCCAACCTTCACCCTCCAGATATCTAAATCGACAAAAAGGTTGCGCATCAAATAACTCATTAGAAAAAACAACTTTTTTTTGAGCTGTTAATTTAAGTTTGTCTTGAATCCCGAAGGCAAAGGTCTCTTGAAACTCATCTTCCCCCCAAGAATCTGAAATCCCAGAGCCTGATTCAACACCGATTTCAACAAACTGATAGTCCAATAAGGATTCATTTTTAAGCAATTTTTTTATAGCAGACAAAACCAATTGCCCAAATAGAGGTCCCAAACTACTAGCCGTATAAAAATCGGCTTCTTTCCTATGTCCAACTCGGTCTGAGGATCGACAATAATACCCATGAATGGGATGAAAGAGAGCAAGTTCCAAGTATCGATAAAAAGAGATCGGCTTCCCTAATGAATCAATCTCTCGACAAATAATCTTCTGTAATTCATCCATTCTTCAAAAACTTATTGATGCTTGAAAAACTCCTCATATCTAAAAAACACTTGTAAAGAATTTTGAATGGAACAGCTTGCCAAATTTACAAGATTAGAAATGTAAGTCTCTACTCGGTAGTAAACCGGTACAAAGTGGTTTCTTGAAACCGTTCTCCCGGTCTTAGAATATTGTCCATAATCTCCGGAGAGTTCACTCCATCAGGATAGCCTTGACACTCAAGACAATAACCGGCGTGGGCTTTGTATGGATCCCCAGACTTGCCAACAACCACCAGTCCATCTTTATCTAAAAAATGGCCTGTATAGAATTGCAAGCAATTGTCTGTGCTTAAAGTATCCATGACTCGACCAGACTTAAGATCTTTAGTGCGAGCTACCGGAATCAATTCATTAGAAGGAGCCTTTTTTAACATATAATTATCTCCATGCTCTAGGTGCAGATTTGGGATGGTCTCTCCAAAAGTCTTTGGGACTCGGAGATCATTCGCTTTGCCTTCCACACTTTCCACGCCTCCTAAAAGAGTTAAAAATTCATCCGTAGGAACATATTGATCACTAAATATCTGAATTGTTTGCTCGTCAACAGGGCCCGAATCTTCACCAGCCAAATTAAAATAAGAATGATTTGTCAAACAGATCGGCGTCGCTTGATCTGTTTTCGCATGGTATTCAAGTCTAAGTTCGTTCTCTTCCGTCAAGGTATAGATCACAGACATTTCAAGATTTCCTGGATACCCCTGGTCTCCGTCTAGACTAGTATAACTCAGCTGAATTGAATTTTCCGACAACTCTTTTGCTTTCCAAACCCTCCGATTCAATCCCTCTAAACCCCCATGCAGGTGGTTGGGTTCATCATTCAACACAAACTTATAATCCACCCCTTCGAGGGTAAATTTTCCACCTGTTGTTCTTCCTGCAACTCTACCTGTAATGCATCCAAAGTAAGGATCGTTTCTTTCAATATAATCCTCAAGGGTATTGAATCCTAGAACGATATCCGCCATCTCTCCCTCACGATCCGGAACCCATAGCTCTCGAATAATTCCTCCGTAAGTCAGAACTCCAAGAGCCATTCCGCTGTCATTTTTAAGCGTATATTGATTCACAATATCGCCATTTTCCATTTTACCAAATTCTAGACATTCCATAATAGATAGCTGCTTTTTAAATTAATATTCAATTGGATTCTGAATAAAAATCAGTATTTGTTATATTTTAAATCAATCAAGGATTAATCCTTAATGGCTCTAAAATTGTTTAGACTTTCAATTGCTAAATATATAAGTTTTAATTAATAACTATATTAAGTTTTGACAATAATACCCGGTATATCTAAAAATTCCAATAGAATGAGTGAAGACATGGATCAAAAGATCTCAAGAAAACTAACGGTTCTTAGCAAGCTGGGCATCCACGCCCGTCCTGCTGCGATGATCGTACGTATTGCTTCTAAATTTAAATGCTCCGTTTGGATTGATAAAGATGGAGAAGAGGTCAACGGAAAAAGTATTATGGGTATTATGATGTTAGCCGCTGGTGAAGGCTCGGTTCTAACCTTCAATTGTGAAGGGGAAGACTCAAACTCCATGCTCGATGAGATGGAAGAGCTTTTTAACCGCAAATTTGAAGATGCTTAAATCTTTATGAGTAATTTATCAAACGCTCCTAGAGTGGGGATCGTTATGGGTAGCATCTCCGATTGGAGCACACTAGAAAAAGCAGCTAAAATCTTGGAGCAATTCCAGATCCCATACGAGAAAGAGATTGTGAGTGCCCACAGAACTCCCCAGAAACTATACTCTTATGGGGAGCAGGCCGAGAGTCGTGGGATTCAGGTCATTATTGCTGGAGCCGGAGGAGCTGCTCATTTACCGGGTATGTTATCGGCGGTGACACACATTCCTGTATTAGGAGTTCCTGTTAAATCCAAAACCCTGAACGGGGTAGATTCTTTATTGTCTATTGTCCAAATGCCGGCAGGTATTCCTGTGCCTACACTTGCAATTGGAGAGGCGGGTGCTATCAATTCTGCATTGAGTGCTGCGGCTATCTTGTCTCTCTCAGACTCAGAAATTCGAATGCACCTGCTCGCTTTTAGAGAAAAACAGACAAACACAGTTCTTCATACAAATTTTCCAGAATGATTGAACCCGAATCCAAAATTGGAATGCTCGGAGGGGGGCAATTGGGTCGAATGTCTATTTTAGCAGGACGACACTTAGGCTATAAATTCAAAGTCTTTGAACCCTATCAAAAGTCTCCTGCTGGAATGGTTTCTGATGTGGAGATCAATGCAGCTTATGAGGATGTAAGCGCCCTTGAAGAATTTGCTAAGGAGCTTTCAGTCATTACACTCGAATTTGAAAATGTGTCTACAGAGGCCGTTCAAATTCTTGAAAAATTTTGTCCTGTATATCCTAAAGCCTCGATTCTTTTTACCTGTCAAAACAGAAAAAGAGAAAAAGAATTTCTTACCTCAAAAAATTTACCTTGTGCCCCTTTCTCGGTTTCTAATTCCGCAGAAGAGCTTTCTAAAAGTATTGCTGAAATTGGTTTTCCCTGTGTTCTAAAAACAGCAGATTCTGGATATGACGGTAAGGGCCAAATTAAATTGTCCGATGCTCAGAATTGGAACGCTTTTGATTTGTGGCAACAACTCGGTGACCCCGATTCGATAGTCGTGGAAAAATGGATTCAACACCAAGGTGAATTTTCTGCAATTGTAGCCCGCAACCCAAGAGGAGAAGTCCGAGTTTTTCCGATCGCAGAAAATATTCATATTAATCATATACTCCACATGAGTATTGTTCCGGCAAGATTGCCATCTGAAACAATACAAAAAGGGGAAGAAATGGCTAAGGAGATCGCCGAAACACTGGACTTAGTCGGACTTCTAGCAATCGAATTTTTCTTGGATCCAAGTGGCTGCCTCTTGATCAATGAGATGGCACCTAGGCCCCATAACTCTGGTCATTATACCATGAACGCCTGTATGACTAGCCAATTTGAGCAGCATATTCGAGCCGTTTCTGATCTCCCACTTGGCAGTACAGAACTCCTCTCTTCCTGTGTTATGGTCAATATTTTGGGAGATGCATGGAAAAATCGTTCGCCAGACTGGTCTCAACTCCTAAGCAATCCAAGAGTGAAACTGCATCTTTATGACAAAGGAGAACCCAGACAGAGCAGGAAGATGGGTCACTTTACAGTTTTTGGGGATTCTATAGACGATGCCTTCAAAGAGGCAGAATTATGCTTTAAAAATCTAATGGATTCATGGATCTAGCAATTATAGTCCCTTGTCGCCTCGCATCGCAGCGGTTTCCAAAGAAATTATTGCACAAAGTGCTTGGCAAAGAACTGATTCTTTGGACTGCAGATCGAATAAAAAAAGAAGTCCCTGAGTTGCCTCTTTTCTTTGCGGTCGATGACCCATCCATCAAACAAATCTTGAAAGAGAATGGATATAAAACCGTCATGACCCACCCCGATCATGAAAGTGGAACCGATCGAATTGCGGAGGCTAATAATGGAATCAAAGCAGAGTATGTAATAAATGTTCAAGGAGATGAACCCCTGATCACTGGTGAACAGATAAGAAAACTTGGAGAATTGATTCAAACGAATGTGGATATGGCTACCCTTGCAACTCCATTTAAGAGCAACAGTGACTTCCATGACCCGAATCAAGTGAAGGTCGTTTTAGCAGAAAACCGTCAAGCTCTCTATTTTTCCAGATCTCCAATCCCCTACTCTCGAGAGCACAAAGGAATGCTTCAGGCCGCATCTCCAGCACTTCGTCATCTAGGTCTTTATGCATACAGCGCAAATTTCCTGATCCAATTTCGTTCTTTAAAGCAGGGCTATTTGGAAAATATCGAAAAGCTTGAGCAGTTAAGGGCCATTGAAAATGGATTTAAAATTGGAGTAGGAATTACCCACACGGCCACAATTGGAATCGACAGCCCTGAAGATGTTTCCAAACTTGAAGCAGCACTAAAAAGTTTGTAACTCTTAACTTTTCTCCAGAAAAGAACCATGCTCCTTTTTCGCTATCTCTTTAAAGAAACCTTAGTATCCACAATCATTGCAGTCTTTATTTTTGTGTTTGTCCTATTGATCGGAAATGCAATCAAAGATATTCTAGGCTTGCTCGCCTCTAACTATCTCCCTATCGGCGCGTTTTTCAAACTCCTGCTTCTCATTATCCCGTATGCTCTAGTATTTGCATTGCCCATTGCATTTCTTTGTGGGGTCCTTATTTCAATGGGACGTTTGTCTGCACAAGCAGAAATCACAGCGATGAAAGCCAGTGGAATCAGCCTCACAAAGATTTCTCAGCCAATTTTTCTAATTGCGCTTCTTTGTTCAGCATTGTCCCTGTACATCAACTTTTACTATGCCCCAAAAACAAGAACCGAATACAAAGAATCCAAAGCCCAGATCCTGTTTCAAGACCCCCTCAAATTTCTGACTGAAAAAACATTTATCAATCAATTTCCGGGTTATATCATTTATATAGGGGACAATATAAATGGAAAGCCCACAGATATTTGGATCTGGCAACTAGATGATCAAAAGCGGGTGATCCGTTATATTCATGCAGATGAAGGTAAAATTGATTATGACAAAGAAAGCAATGAACTCTATTTTGTTGCCTCGGGCGCAACCATAGAAAATCGGAAAGAGTCAGATCCAGAGAACTTTACCAACAACCGAATCCCTGCATTTCGATCGGAGGAGGTTCCTCTAAAACTTCCTATGGATCAACTCGTCGGGAAAGTGAATTACCATAAAAAACTCAATATGATGACTTATTCAGAACTGACTGAAAAGTTAAATGTCGAACAAGACCCAGCCAAGAGAACCCCTATAGAAATGCAAATTCATCAAAATATAGCGATGAGTTTTTCAACCATTGCTTTTGCTTTCATTGGGATTCCTTTTTCGATGCACATTGGCCGAAAAGAAACGGTGGTCAATGTAGGAATCGCCCTTGTTTTGGCGATCGTTTATTACTTTGCTGCAATTGTTATTCCCGGATGGTTGAAAGACTCCTCATACCTTTATCCCCAATATCTTTTATGGATTCCAAACATTTTATACATAGGCTTGGGACTTAAATTTTTTTTGAGATTGAACCGATACTGATTCAAGAAATGGATTTGAATTTCTTCTCCTAATTCTAAGACTAGGTCTGCAAACTAATTTGATACGCTTTCGGTAGAATGTTGTGCATCGCCTTAAACGCCCGAGAGAAATGACTCGGATTCGAGTAGCCCAAGACGTTGGCAATCTCAATCACAGTCAATTCCTGTTTTTCAAGAAGAGACTTGGCTTCAATCATTCTCTGCTCCCTTAAAAATCCAAAAACAGTCGTTCCGAAAACAACTTTAAAACCATTTTTAAGCTTAAATTCATTGATCCCAACATGCCTGCTGATTTTCTCGATCGAGTGGTCTTCTCCTAAATTTTCTTCAAGGTAGGCGGCTGCATCTTCGATCGCTTTTCGATCATTTGGACTCGGTTTGTAACGTCTCACCGTAGACTCCTTAAAAACCTCCGGTGTGCTGAATAAAAAAGCAAGAACTTCAATTGCTTTGGCCTCCAAATAGATGGCACTACGACGTTTGGATTCATGGTAGATCCCAATTTCATTCAAATGTTCAAAAAGTTCACTCGGGGCATCAATTACCTTTTGGAGTCGAGTTGGCCTTTCAAAATACTGGAGATATTCAAGAACTGAATTGGCAGTAGAAACACATTCGATTACGATAAATGAAGTTTCCTCGCAAATATCAAAGTGGACCGGCTGCTCATCTAAAAGGATACAAATCTGCTTAGAAACAGAGATATTATCT
The DNA here is from genome assembly GCA_913049555.1 of uncultured Opitutia bacterium. GTDB lineage: Bacteria > Verrucomicrobiota > Verrucomicrobiia > Opitutales > CAJWYM01 > CAJWYM01. The sequence continues at coordinate 30,393 of CAJWYM010000023.1, read as the reverse complement.
TTGCTGAGCGTTAGGGTCCCTTGCTGCACATAGATAAAATGCAACTTGTTTCCTTCAAAATTTGCCTTAAAGGTACAGTGTCCATTTTTGGCTTTTAGTTCATAAGAATAAAGATCAATTTCCGATCGAACGCGTTTTTGAACATAAGAAAGCTCATACCGCTCACCCTCCTCAATACAAAGAGGTGGAGGTGTAAAAGGACAAAACACTGCATCTAAGTCATCATCACGAATGATCATATGCCCTTACTATTGAAACCCAGTCGCAACTTGCAAGTGTAAAAGAAAATAATACTAGTGGATTCCGCTTCATCCTAAAGTGCAAATTCAGATTAAAATACTGCACAATTAATTATATTGAAATGGTTTATAAAATTTTAAAGGAATCTCATTTAAACTTTCTACCCATTTTGTAAGCGATCACACACAAGGGTAAAGAGTGCAGATTTTTCTTTATCCAGAAGTTCATTTTATTCCTCCTAGGGTAGAAGCCCTCAATTAAATTGAGTATAATAATTTCTATTTTATGAAATCTCTAAAAATTATTTCTATCATTCTAGTAGTTTTTTTAAAGAGTTTATACTCGACTGAATTCACTACGGAAAAGCAAAACCTACAAAAAATTTCTTTAAATGGCCGTATTCACTTTCAGAATAACCTCTTAAAGAGCAAAGATTCCCATACAGTGAATGCATGGATGTTGAGAAGAGTGTTGCTCGGCATAAAAGCCAATCTCACCCATAACTCTACGGGAGAAATTGCTGGAGATTGGGCGGGAAATTCAGGTGGAAAATTAAACAAAGCAAGCATCTCCTACAGTCCTAGAATTTCTACGGAAATAGAATTTGGATATTTAAAAGTCCATGTAGGTCAAGAGCTGACCACTTCTTCGATTAAATTACCAGTCATAGAACGTTCTGTGCTTTCAAGATATTTTGAGAATCAACAAAGACTCGGAGGTAAAATGGTAGGGATATTTGTAACTCAATCATGGGATTCTATTCAATGGAGAGGATCGATCAGCAACTCCGATCAAGGAAAAGTCGACGCTGATTTTGGAGGAAAAGAGTTCGCTCTCACCACAGATTTTGGTTTCAGTAAGAAAATTGAGGCGGGAGAATATTCTTTTGGGATTATGCTTGCGTCTTTAAGTAAGGCTGCCCGAGGCATCCATGATGCCTCTATCGGAACGATCTACACGGACTTCCATTGGAAAAGATTCCAAATTAAGGCTGAGACACTGGTCTCTGATTTTAAAAATGAGTTTGGGTTCATGAGCAATCCTTGGGGAGCTCAAATAATGCCTCTATTAAAAATAAATGAATCTATCGATTTTGTTGGTAGATTTGCTTATCTTGCCAGTGACGAAAATCCTGTCCAATTAGATAAGACCTATAAGGGATCAAAGAAGGGCGCTCACAATGAATTTGAATCGGTTCATTCTTTCTATTTTGGTAGTAATTTTTATAGGTACAATAATGATTTAAAATTCTCTATAGGCTATGATTTAGCTCATTATAAGAATGCGGAAGCTTCCTCAAGGGTTCACGGGATTCGAAGTAGAATCCAGCTTCTGTTCTGAAAAATCTCTAAAATGAAAATATTAATCAGCGACCTTTTATCGAAAAATTATCCCACCCAATCAAGAGCATCACTTGGACAAGGTCCCCTTTTAAGGAAAACAATCCCTTACCGAAAATCAAGCAATCCTTAAACATGAAAATAGAGACATTGCAGAGACTCTCAGTTAGAGTAAAAGAGGAGAAATTGTTGAAACTGGATGGATCCATTAAAAATATTTATTGAGCGAATCTATCCTAAATCCATTGAACAGATGAAATCAACCGACGCATGCAAACTTGGGATCCAATTTTAAAACACTGTTCATTTGGAATTTTATCTTATCCTTTTTACTTTTCTTCTATGTGTGATCGGTTAGTCTTCAATTAGGGGAAATTGGAGACACCGCTTTGTTTTTACAAAAGCAAATTAATTTGTAAGCTTATCCCCAATGAAAATAGCTCCCTCCAAATCCATTCAACGATGCAAACCAATATTAGGAACTTACGTAGAAGTAAGCTTAACTGGTAGAGTTCCTGAGAGTGAACTTATCCAAATTTCCGAAGATCTCTTCAAGGAATTAGAGCGTATTCATAACTTGATGAGTTTTCATGATGAAGGAAGCGAACTGAGTCTCATCAATCAAAATGCCCACCAAGAAAAGGTTCTGATTTCAGCCGACACTTATGCTGTTTTAAATCAAGCGATTGAAATGAGTAAACTGAGTGATGGTTTTTATGATGTCACTATCGCCTCTGCTATGATAGATGCTGAGCTTTTGCCCAACCATATCGATACTAAGTTCCATACAGGAAATTGGTCTGATATTGAATTAACCCAATCCCACATTTACTTTAAAAAACCTCTAGCCGTAGATCTTGGTGGGATCGCTAAAGGATACGCAGTGGATTGTGCCCTAGCTCTATGCCCAAGGTCGATCGATGCCACCATCAATGCAGGTGGTGATATTCGCATGAATCAATGGCTTCAGAAATCTGTGACCATTCGGATGCCCTTAGATGGATTTATGATAGGACTCGAAATCCCCATGGAGGCTAGTTCTGTGGCTACCAGTGGTTCCTACTTCCATACGAGTGCCAATCCAATCCTTTCTCCTTACAGCAAGGAATCGATCCCAGAAGAAAACAGTGTTACGGTTTTTGCTCCTAACTGCATGATCGCGGATGCTCTAACCAAAGTAGTCTTCCTGGCTCCTTTAGCCAGAGAAATACTCGATCATTTAAAGGCAAAGGCATACATTTCAAATGATGAAGGAGAGTTGATGGAATTCCAGCCTGTGAAAAAAAATGATTAAAGATTTTGAAATTTCGATTCAGAGAGCGATCGCCAAAAAGTAAAACAGATTCCCAATTTATTCAGGGTTCTTAAACTTCTATAAATGGTAAAAAACAAGGCTATAGGGTTCAATAATTTTGTATTATAGACTAAAAATATAAATTACATACAACGATCTAAAGCATCGACTAGAGGTTGGAATGGTAAAAAGGAGTGGAATCTTTTTTTAGTCCTTCTCCCAGAACTTTTCAAGGAATCCCTCTCTACCACTTCCCTTTCGATAGCCATAGTAGTGTGTCGGATTTTTGAGGTAGTAATCTTGATGATATTCCTCTGCCGGATAAAAGTTGGAGTAGTTTATAATCGGAGTCACAATCTCTTTTTTAAAAGGACCAGTTTTTGACAACTCCTTTTTCGATTTTTCCGCAATTTTCATCTGCTCTTCATTGTGATAAAAAATGGCCGTAGAATATTGGTAGCCCCGATCCGCAAATTGTCCGCCCAGATCGGTGGGATCCATAGAACGCCAATAAGTACTGACTAATTCCTCGTAAGAAATGAGTTTCGGATCAAAAGTCACTTGAACCACCTCTAAATGTTTGGTGGATCCACTTGAGACCTGTTTGTAAGTCGGATCCACAATTGTTCCCCCAGCATACCCAGAAACCGCACTAGAAACCCCTTCTAACTTTTCAAAGGGAGCTTCCATACACCAAAAGCAACCCCCAGCAAAAGTAGCGCGTTCATGTCCATCCTTCAAAGTTTCAAGGCTTGGCTTTACAGGATCTTCCGCATTGCAAGATACCATAAACCCAAGACAGACAACAAGTATACATTTTTTATATAGATTATATAGATTCATAATAAGAATAATGTAAGTCCAAAAATTAGAGTAAAAGAAAAAAGTTTAACGCAAAGTTATACATCGAGATAGAGAGCAGACACCATTCAAAATTCCAATTTTCTAACAAAAATAAGCCCCTCAAAGACCCCTCAATTAAATTGAGTTCTTATTAGAAATGACCGTAGGGTTGTTGCTGACTCAAGCAATGAATCGCTCCTCCCTCAAAGACAGAAACCCGACAGTCAATAGGCACAATCTCTCGCTTAGGAAACAATTTACCAAGCAATGACAAGGCATAGGCATCCGATTCTAATTGGTCAAAAACGGGAACGATCACTGCCTCATTGATAATTAAAAAATTTGTATAACTAGCAGGAAGTCGATCTAACCTCCAATTTTTTGCATTGCAAGCCTTTGGCATAGGTAATTTATGCACAGTCCAATCTAAATTATGCAATTCTAGGATGGATAGGAGATCTGAATACAATTCATTGAGTGCATCAAAATTGACATCATTAGGATCTGCCTCCGATGCAACCACCAAAGTCCTTTCATCAACAAACCGAACCAAATCATCAATATGACCATCGGTATCATCTCCAGCAATTCCCCTCTTTAACCAAAAAATTCTTTTTACTCCCAGATAATCTCTTAGATGTTTTTCGATTTCACTTCTACTTAATTGAGGATTCCGATTCGGATTTAACAATACCGATTCAGTAGTAATCAAATCACCGACCCCATTCACTTCGATCGACCCTCCCTCTAAAATCATTGGAGCATCAAATTTTTTACAACCTTGCAGAGTGGCAATTTTATTTGGGATCTGATTGTCCAAATCCCAAGGTGGAAATTTCTCTCCCCATGCATTGAAACCCCAATTAACAAGAGCGAGACATCCCTCAGCATTTCGAACGTAGATAGGTCCATGATCGCGACACCATAAATCATTGGTTTCATGATTGAAGAGGCACACATTATTTTCTACATATAAAAATTGGTTTTTAAGAAAGTGATTCAGTTCCTTCTGAACGGAATCAGCAGCATTGACAAAAACTTTTTGAAACTGACTGATGGTGGCAATGATTTCAGCCAAAGTTTTTTTCATCTCAATTGGATTCTCATTCCAATGACTGTTGTTGTGGATCCACGAAAACCAAGTCGCATTTTGTCTCTCCCATTCAGCTGGCATTTTATAACCTAATGTGGAAGGCAAATCTTTCATTTTATTCTCAGCTTTGCCTGTATCATTGAAGTAGATTGTATAGGTAGTTTCAATGAACTGCCAAGCAATATAAAGAGAAACTCCGTTACAATTTCTTGTTTCAACTCTGCATTTTTCTCGATAAATCAAAAAGACTGCTGTTAAGATTGTCAGCAAGACCCAATAAACGATCCAAAAGTTTCAATGAAAAAAGAAATCGCAAAAGAAATATTGTCTGACTCTTGTAACTCAGAGAATCATACTCTACTTACAATGGAATAATTTGCAGTTGAAATATAACAGCGCTCACCTATGAAAATTACGAAAATACTAAAGGTTGTTTCCTTATTGATTTTATTGATCACCCTCATCTCATGGATTTTTACCGGGGCATCCACTGGTTGGACTAAGACTTCTGTTTCCACTCTAGAAATCGATGAGATCACAGGATTGGAATATCCAGTCCACAAAGAGGCTCTAGTAATCGGTCTTGAATTGCTCGCCCTCGGCATAGTTCTATCTGCCAGTGTATTTACAATCTCGATCTTCACAAAACCCAAACAACAATAACTCAAAATGAATATTAAAAAATTCCTTAAAAATACCGCCCTTTACTCAGTTTTAACTTGCTTCTCAACTCTAAGCACTTTTGGAATCTCTTTTGATTTTACGGATCCTAAAAATGTGAACAATGCCCAATTTTTATTGGATGCTCCTTTAGAACAAATCAGTGGATTTGCAAATGGTGTCAGTGGGAATATAAATTTTGATCCTGCCAACCCCGAGAATATTTCCGGTATTATAAATATTTCATCCGACTCAGTAACTGTTGGCAACCCCATGATGTTAGATCACCTAAAGGGGAGTAAATGGCTAGATGTTAGCACGCACAAGAACATCGCCTTTGAAGCAGAATCTCTATCAAATTTAAAAAATGTGGGTCAAGCCTTGGTTGCTGACGTAACCGGCACTTTCACCATGAAAGGAATTGCCAAAAAAATCACAGTCCCTGTTGAATTTATGTTCCTTAAGGACAAATTAGGTGCACGAATGGGTAAAAATGACCTCAAAGGAGACTTGCTAGTTGTAAGAAGTGACTTTTCAGTCAATCGTTCAGATTTCAATATCATGGCTGGCAAAAAAGAAGATAAAGTCAGCAACAAGATTGAAGTATCATTAAGAGTTGTAGGAGCATCCAGTAAATAGCATTCACTTTTTTAACCTCCCTAGTTAAAACTAGTGGAGGCTTTTTTTTGCCCTTTTTCTCAATAAAGATCCAAATCCCAAGAGAGCAAAAACAGTAAAAGAAAATTATAGCTTGAAAATATAGTAATATTATATTACACATTAGATTCTTTTATTCTAATTATTTTTGTTAAAATGTTTCCATTTACTAAAGTTTTCCTTCTATCAATCGCTTTCATTTCATCTCTTTTCGGTAAAAGAGATGCTCCAAAAGATAATTTTTCTTTGCCTGATGGAATTAGTTATGAAGTTCTTCAATATCGAGAAGGAGATCATGAAAGAGCGGGTCAAATTGGCATCGCTTACAAAACAAAGAAAACATCTGACAAGAAGCTCCCCATCGTAGTTTTTATTCATGGAGGCGGTTGGTCAAAAGGAGATAAAGATGGCATGCGTTACCAAGCCATTCGCTACGCCCAAAGGGGATACCTCGCAGCAACCATTTCTTATCGCTTGATTAGCGAAGCTCCGCTACCCAGTTGCATTTTAGATGTAAAACAAGCCATTCGATTTCTCAAAAAGTCAGCTACTAAATTCAATGGAGATCCTGAGCGTATAGGAGTTCAAGGCTACAGTGCCGGAGCGCACCTAGCACTTTTAATTGGTCTAACACCCGAATTCGATAAATTTAAAAGCTCGGCTTACAACGAATTCGATTCCACCGTGCAATGTGTTTTCGCTGTAGCAGGACCCACCGACTTTTCCACTCGAGCGGAAAAAAGAGGAAAGCTTAAGTTTTTGACCGAGGAGCAAAACAACAACCCTCTATTTTTAAAAGAAATCTCACCCCTAAGTTATATCAATAAAGGTCAAATCCCTATCTTCATTATGCATGGGGATAAAGATTCCTTGGTCCCCGCCTACAACTATCAATTTTTTAATAAAAAATGCCAAGAGATGGGTGTTGCTAACTTTGAACTCCATGAATTTAAAGAAGGAGGTCATATGTTCTTTTTTAAACATAGCAAAAAAACACTTCCAATTATGGACAGGTTTTTCGACAAATCTCTGAAATAAAAGAATTCAAACGAGCGTAAGTTCGTTATCCAATGAAACCAGAATAATGAGAAAAACAGTTTCAAGCAAAAGAAACTAGAGCTTAATGGGTGATTCAATTCTAAAATGAGAACTTTATGTTCCTCGAAGATTCTCATAAATCTTTTAAGCGGATAGGAAAAGTTTGGAGTAAAAGCTCCGATAAAAAATTCACAGTAAGCTCAGACCCACAATTCAATCCAGTATTTTTCATTTGTTGGATGGTGCTAAATTCAAGATCCATATCGTTGGATATCATTTGCTAGAAAAAAATTCTCTTGTAGAATTCCTTTTGTAAGATGAACAAAAAGAGAATAGCAAAACGAAGCAGGCTCTATTTTGCCTGCACGATCGCACTGATATCTATTGTACTGGGCATCGTTTTTGCAAATAAAATCCTTGTCCTATCCTGGGTTCTTAAAAAGGTTGCCCCGGCGGAAATCACTCAATTTACAATCCAAGAGGTAAGCTTTAGAAAAATTCAATTTGCAAATCTAGTCTACAGCAATGATAAGGTGGCTCTTTTAGTCAAAAATCTAAAGGTTGAATTTGATTTGAAAGAACTTATGGACAAAACAGTCGATAAAATCTGGATTGAAAATTTGAACGTTTTGTACAAAAAAGATTCTGTTGAGGCAAATAAGGAGCTCAAAAATCAAACTTTATTTGAACTCTATCAGTCGCTAGGCAATGAATTCTTGCGATCCCTTCCTTTTAATCAAATAGAAATCCTAGATGGATCTTTTAATCATGAAAAATTAGGACTTACAACGACATTCAAAGGGTCCTTAGAAACTAGGAATCTAGAATTAAACACTCAGTTCCAATTCATAAATTCTAAGGTAGACTTTACCATTCATCAGCGAGAAAAGAACTTTTTTCTTGAATCCTCAGGTAACTGGGATCCTGAAGATCTAATGAATCTCTACAGTTTGTCCCAGCAAGAGTTGTCTTTACCATTTTCAATCCAATCAAAAGAGAAGATTTACTCTAAAATAAATCTCAAACTGAACCCGTTAGATCTGAAACTTGAATTTCAGGCTCAATTCAATGGGGAACAATTAAGCTCTTTTTATGAACAGAAAGAATGGAAACTCCAAAAGCCTCAATTTCATCTTTCTGGCGATACGCTCCTAGAACCCAAAACTGAAAAACACTTAGGGAAGATTGAAGTTCATCTCAAAATCGATGAACTCGAATACTCAGACCATTCTCAGACCTTTCAATCTGGCAAAATAGAAGGTTTCATGCAAACCGACTTACAAGAGCCGCAAAAAATTAAAATGAATTGGGAGGGGATACTTCGTTCTTATAAAAAAACAGACTTTCACTATAACAGCCCGATCGAATTAAAAGTCCAATTAGCAGAACAAATTTTATCCACTCAATGGTCGAAAAAAGCAATCCCAGTTGGAAAAATAAACCTGCTCTTAAAGATAGGACCGGACTACAATTTTGAATTTTACGAAGTTGTAAATGGGCGGATTCATTTAGAAGCATTAAAAATTCCAAACCTAGAGGATTGGGAAATTACTTCTGGTCAATTGACAACCCAGAATTTTTCACTAAAAGAATTCTCCAAAAATAAAGTGAATCTCCAAAACCTCTCTCTTTCCAATTCTGAACTAGACCTCCACCTTGATTTAGGATCCTGCTTTTTCACTGTAAAAACCCCTCAAGAGAACCCCATTCTTCAAATCCAAAATATTAAGATTCCCAATTTCCATCGAGCCTCCTTGAAATTCCAAGACTTAATCGGTTCCATAGATTACCAACTCAAACCTCCTCAATTAAATAGAATCGACCTCACTGTAAATACCCTAGAAGGTTCCATTGAAATAAAGGATACCCATTACTCTGTGCTGAATCAGAGCGGAGAATTTCGACTGTGGTTAGAATCCATCAACCTCACAGAGCTCCAAAAACAAATCCCCGACTTTCAGGGTTCCATTACCGGTCATCTAAGTGGAACCCTACCCTTTGCAATCAAAGACAATGAGTGGATACCACTTCAAGGAAGTCTCAGACTTTTACCCCCTAAAGATCCAAAGCATCCAAATCGATTGTCCTTTTTGGCAAAGGGATTGTTAACGAAAGGAATGGCAGAGAACACAAGACAATTCAAAGAGATGTCTGCCGCTGAAAAAGCTCTGGAGAACTTAACTTTAGAAGATCTAATCATAGACATTTCTCCAACTCCAAAGAGTCCGTTTAAAGTAAAAATATTAGGAGAAAGCACGCTCGAAGAACAAGATATTTTTATGGGCTTTAAAGGAGACAAGAAGATAAATCTCGACTTAAACCTCAATTTAAATGGATCTATGAAATCTTTATTAGACCTAGGAAAAAATAAAAAATTGAACTTCTCTACAAATTAGCTTCAATCATTCTTATGAAACCCTTTTTATACTCCCTACTCTTAGCCAACGGTTTGTTATTTTTACTTGGATGTGGAACCGTCAAAACAGAGCATACGGTTCACATAACCATGGATATAAATTTAAAGATAGAAAAAGAACTGGAGGATTTTTTTGGAGATCTTGACAATCAGGCAGAAGAAATCGCAGAAGACCAATTATGAATATGAAATACCTTTTAAACACATTTCTTCTTTTTTTTATTACCTGCTCTTTACAGGCTAAATCCTTGCAATCGATCAAGCAAGATATGACCAGTCGCCTCCCCAAGATTACCCTCTTAAAAGCAGAGGGTCAAGTGGGTGAAAACAACCAAGGCTACCTTGAACTCAAAGGTTCTCTCAATTCGACTCAAGAAAAAATGGTTCGGGATGAAAATAAGGATCGAGAAACGGTCTACAATGCAATCGCTGATAAAGTAAAAGAATCCCCTTCCAAAATTGGTTCCAAACGGGCCAATCAGATAAGAGACACCTCTCCTAAAGGGTTTTGGATCCAAATGCCTAATGGTTCATGGATTCGTAAATAATGCCCATAAAGAATGGTGCAATCCTGTTTTTAAGGGATTCCATATAATCCTCAAAAAAGTTCATTCCAGATTTTTCTTCTTTTTATAAATAAAACTAGATACCCATCCTAGATCTTTAAGCTTTGTCTTTGTTCGTAATAATTTCCTTTTATCCAACAAAACAGGCCAAAAACTCTTTTATGAGATCGCCAATGAAATGGCCCTATATGACCATCATTGTCATTTAAATCGAAAGGAGATTGGGTAGAATCAGGAGAAACCTAAGCAACTGGACGTTACTGGAGTCCTTAATTCGAAACGTTTGCTTCGAAAACGCAAAAAATTAATTTGGATTAAAACTATATACCAACTTCTTATCAAACACCAAACAATGCGCTAAATTAGTAGGATTTGAATCCTTGCTAGCCCGATGGTCAATAGGTCAATGAAATACTGATGTGGGCTCTCTCACGATCGTCAGGATAAAGAACGGAATCTTTCAGTTGATATCCCCAACTCATATTCATGTTAAAATACGGATTTACCAAATAGCGCATCCCCAATCCGGAGCTATACATTTCCCAATCATTGACCGCTCCCTCAGTTTTAAATTTATTCCTTCCTGATCCATAATCAAAAAACGACAATAAATTCAGCTCATCGTTCCATTTACTTTTAAACATTTTACCCAGCGAAAACCCTGGGGCCACTATTTCAGTGTTGATCCAGTAACCTGTGTCCATGTTGGACTCAGCCTCTTGATATCCACGAACTGTATTGCTGCCCCCAAGGGTCAGTTGCTCAGAGGGTAAAAGATTCGTTGAAGTGAGTAAATATTCCGCACGAACATTCCAAATAAAGGAGAAAGGCAATCGAGTTTTACGATCTAAGCCAATCTTAGCATAGGTATAATTTGCTTGAGAATTTGGATCGAATGAAATTGCTGATCCATTCGCATTTGAAGTGGGCCCTCCGAACTGTAAATCATTATTTTTATCCGTTAGATTTCCTGGACTGTAAAATAAATTCGTAGACAAACTTGTAATTCCCAAAGGATCGCTCAATTTTGCATAATATCCGAAAACAAAGTTGTTGATATGGGTCGTATTTTCATCGGCAGCAAAACCAGAAATGATCACTTCTGACTTACTCTCTTTAAAATCGAATCCAAAATTGACTGAATGCTCTAGAGGGCCCAGATTCCTCAATTCCTTTGTGTATCTAAGCCCCAGTTGCCAATTACGACCGTCCAAACCAAGTGAATCCTCAAACATCAAATGACTCTCCGCAAAGCTTCCCAGAATATTAATTTTAGAGGTGGGAGAGATCGGAATATCGTAGGTAATAGAGTTCCCTGTCAACCTATCCAAATCCGACGAGGTGGTGTATTGATAACTGATTGTATGATCCAAGCCAAAAACATTTCCGTAGTTAAAACCAGCTAAATATCGGTCTAAACCCGTAGCTTCATTGCCACTGTTTTCATAACCTGCATACACTCGAAGAGGCAACTTTTCTCGAACATTCAATGTAATATCTGTCTCTTGAGAATTTTCTCCTCGACTGTAGACAAGATCCACTTGTCGGAAAGGATTTTCATTAATCCATTCCAAATCTTCCTTTAGAATTGCAGAATCAAGTTCCTCTCCTTTTTTAATTCTTAACTTACCAAGTAAAAGATCTTGAGAAAAGTAACGATTGTTCTCAACAATTACTTGTCCTAGCTTCGATTGAAGAACTAAAACTTGAATCGTGCCTGTTTGAATGTCTTGTTCAGGAATGATCGCATCGACTACCGGTCGTTTGTTTTCTCGAAAATGAAGCACGACCTCATTGGTGATCTCATCCAATAGTTTCAGATTCACAGGTTGACCAATAAGGGGAATGATTCGGCTTTTAAAAACTTCATTTTGAAGAATAGGAATATCCTCAATTACGATATTCAAATCTTCTCGACCCTCTTTAACAATATCGTCGAAACTATTAACAAAAACAACCCCATTTAAACTGTCTAATAGCGCAGGAGATTCCTCATTCAAGCTGCTTGTATAGTAATCTGGATCCAAATAAATGTCCCCGACAGAGCCCACTGATTCTAAAGGAATTGGTGCAATATCTTCAAATTTTTGGGCATTTAAAACTAGGCATACTTTAAAAAAAGCAAAAAGTACAATCCATTTGAAAACAAGATCGCAATTATTTTTAAAAAACTTGATAAAGTTTAGAAACACGCTTCCCTTGTATATTTTTTTTGGTGTTTGTCAATTTAAAATATTCACAACCAACGATGGCATAATTATTTACAAATGAGTGTTTGGTTTAGAGGAAATTTGTTTATCTTCTTATATTTTCCTAAAAAAATCGCAACTATACTTTCTCTAAAATTCTTTAAAAAATTACTTCGCTTTTCTTTTAATTCTCTAAACCATTCTAATTTAGTTTTTTGTGTAAGATATTTCATTCCATCATGGGTCCCTTTGATTCCAAGGAACTTGTAAACCCCTATGGTTTCATAGAACAAAACGCTTCTACAAAGTTCAAAAATCAATCCTCGAAAATCTTCCAAAAAAACTAAGGATTTTGAATCTGCCTAATCGCCCAATCTGCATGCTCATCCACCAACTCAGATTCCCCTTTGACTTGCTGGAGGGCTACCAAATCTTTTTTAGTTCCAATATTGCCAAGAACCACACAGACATTTCTCTTCCAACGCTCCAGTTTCAAGCGATAAACTGCAGAGCCAGCAAAGGCCTTGAGAAAATCTTCATCCTTCCAAGAGAGGGTATCTGCCAAATCGGGCAAAGGTCTAGCTTTGAAATCTGCCTCCCGAGTTTGCTTTGCCCACCGATTCCAAGGGCAAACGGTCAAGCAATCATCACACCCATAGACTTTATCCCCAATAAGTTTTCGAAATTCCATCGGAATCGGGCCCTTGTGCTCAATCGTTAGATAGGCAATGCATTTCCTAGCATCTAATTGATAAGGAGCGACAATCGCATTGGTTGGACATGCATCCAGACACCGGGTGCACTTTCCGCAATAGCCTTTGCCTTGGCTGCTATCTTGATCGTGTTCGATCGATAAGTTTGTGAACAACTCTCCTAGAAACAACCAAGTTCCGAATTTCTTATGAATGAGCAAGGTGCTTTTTCCTTGCCATCCCATACCGGTTGAAGCTGCCAAGGGTTTTTCCATGATTGGAGCGGTGTCCACAAAAGTCCTCGTTCGTCCACCAAGATTTTCCTCAATGTAAGTCCCTAATTTTTGAATTTTTTTCTTAAAAACTTTGTGGTAATCTCGACCCAATGCATAGGTGGCAATCTTTCCTCTTTGTGCGGGAGGCGGTTGATAATAATTCAACCCAAACATAATCACTGTTTTGGTGTCCTCCAAAACACTCTCAGGGTTGCCTCGCATTTCAACATTCCGATACATCCAATCCATATTTCCTGCTTTTTTTGAGGACAACCAACTTTCCAAATAGGCTTTTCGAACGTCTGCTTTTGGAGATGCAAATGCACAGACATCAATCCCAAGTTCAGAGGCTTTGGATCGGATGAGCTCTTTATTGCTTTGGATCTGTTCCTTCATGAACCGTAAGCATTTGTCTGCCGAGGGACAAACTCCCATTACTCAAAATCCTACAACGCAGACCGCCTCTTCCTTTTAAAAAATCTTCGATTCCCTTGCCAACCGCTTCATCCATCCAATAGCAAGGTTTGCATTCCTCACTGCCTGAAAGACGAACTCCATTGATTGAAAACTCCTTTCCTATCAGCGAATTTAAGTCCAGACCCTTAACAATCACATTTCTCCGAAAAGCACTCGGACAAAGATCTGGGTGATGGAATTTTTCTTTTATTTCTATATGCAAACTAGAATCAAAAAAAGTAATCTGTCCTTTGAAATCTTCTTTATAATTAAAATAGCGATCCCCTTTAATCCCTAAGCCTTGGACACAATCAATGGACTCGACACTGTCAACAGGATGATTGCCCCTAGGCATACCATGATGTCCACGAAAATCATGTCCATAGGAGATGAACAAATTTGATATTTCAACCTGAAATACACTCATAAAAACACATTATTCGCCAAAGTTAGATCTGCAAGTTTTAAACAGTTGTATCCTATCCATGAAACTACTATTATAAGTTTGTGTGTGTTTATTTAAACGATCCTTTACCATTCAAAATTATACTTAACTTCACTCACTGCATCTTGAGTTTTCAGAGACGATTCTTTGATTTTGCTGAGCAAAAGAATTTCAGTTCCTCCACTTCTTTGTTTTCATTGGCTAGATTGACTTGTTTTGATTCTTTGACTCAAAGTTCTTTTATCTATTCTTCAACTTATCCTCGTTCATCTCTAACCGCTCTAGACTCAAAAGAGTTCATTCTAATTTTCAGGACTAAAACATCCCCTCTTTGGTCTTTTAGAGCCAGCCCTCCATCAAAATAGAATTCGCAATCAAAATGGATTTAATCTGATTGGATATGAATACTGAATCTGATACAAAAAAAGTCGCTTGGGACAGTCCATTTTTAAAATTTTTTCCCTTTCATTGGGAGTTTCATGGTAAAAATAAAAATGCATACTCAATCACCCAGAACCATCACTTTCGCCCTAGAGTAAACTATCATCATATCAATCATCCCATCAACAAAGAGCTTCCTTTCACCGAAAAAAAATTGCTCACTTACACGATTGATCAACTAAACTACGACATCTATACGGTTGCCGACCTTTTAGATGCAGCGTACCCCTTTAATAAAGAGGGAATAAGCAATATTAGAGGAGATTTAGCAGAACGCGTTTCCAGAAGAATTATGAAGCGATTTCTTCAAACCTACGATCAGGGCTATGGAAAATTGGGTGGTTTGTTTAACAATGAATTCAACCCGAAAGAAAGAGAGGGTTTTATCGTCGCGAATGCCGAAGATATCGTTCTAAAAATTGGTAAGTATCCAAACATGATCCTTCTTAAAAAAACAGGCAGTGGCAAATGGGGCTACCAACACATTACAGATTTAGATGGTATTTTTGACTATCGATATGGCAATAAAAGACACATTATTATCCTCGAAAGCAAAGCAGGAAAAATTGATCTGGATATTCCAAACTTATACTCTCATTTATTTGTTCCTCTAAAAAAACTCTTTACGGATGCGGACTTTACTTATGTTCTATTCTCCGAGCAAAAACATTTATTTATACCAAAATTCAAGCAATACCGAATTCTACAAAGCACGCCCACTAAAATTCATACCGAGCTCAAAAAACACAACATACCCACCCTATTTTTTGATTTCACAGAAAAAGAAGATGAATTTTACAACATGAGCAGACACTTGGTAGCTACTTACAAAATTATTCACAGCAAAAGCGTGAATCTTAAGGGATCTGCCAAAATCTCAAACAATAAAATTACTTTTACGACCGAGAGCAGTTCTATGCCTTACCTTGAACTGAAAAAAAATCCCAAGACGGGAGAATACAAATTGTCCTCCTAGATCCCAATTAAATTTTCCCAGATTTCCCTAAAGAGGTTTTTTTAATTTCCTAGAAATAGAGAAATTCTTAATTTTTCCCTCAAATCCATTTTTTGGCAAATCGCCAAATCCATCAATCGTATTTCCAGAACCAATTAGGAGAGGTTTGTGTGTATAATGTTTTAACGGAAGAGGCAGAGCCATTGTATCCACCAACTCACCATTCAGCCACATCGACAATCGGTTGTAATCAATCAGTATTTCAACATGAGCCCATTCTCCAATCACGGTATCGACCGCATCAATCGTCGTTGTCGTGGCGACCCAAGTTTTTGCAAGCGTGGAAACTCCTGGGCGGCCCTCTTCAACAAACAGTTTAAAGCCATAACCTTTACTCGCTTGGAAAGCAAGAACACCATCCTTTTCAGCATAGAATTCTACTTCTAAATGAAAGGGCCATTGTGAAGGATCCTCCGTCTTTGAAAAAGGAACTGTGATCGAACTCTGTCCGTCAAAAACGAATGCCCCTTGATTCCATTCAACATTCTTTATACTCAAATCATTCCTACCCTGAGCACCGTCCAAGATCTTTCCATTGGAGCTCGTCAATTGAAACAAAGTTCCTCGCTCTCCTCGAAATCTTTCTAAATTATGAGGGAACACATCGGCTCTCCAACCCACCTCTTGAATCTTAGTTTGAAGCCTCTTTTTCATACTCTCATACACCGAAGAATATTCCGGATGCTGAACCAGATTTGTCATTTCATGCGGATCTTTCTCCAGATCATAGAGTTCATCAATGTCTTCCAACTCAGGAAAAGAAATCAACTTGATCCGATCCGTTCGAAGCGCAGTCATCGTCGGAATTGAATGCACAAGCTCCGTCCAATATTCATAAAACACCTCTTCACGCAAAGATTCCTTCTCTCCCTCCAAGAGAGGCTTTATAGACAGACCTTGCATCTGTTCCGGGATACGAATGCCCGCGTACTCCAAAATGGTAGGAGCAAAATCTATATTATTAACCATTCCATCCACCGTAGAATTTTCAGCAATCAGCTTTGGATAAGAAATCAGCATTGGGATACGTAGACTTTCCTCATAAGCAAGCCTCTTATCCCAGCGACGATGCTCCCCATGGAAGTAACCATTGTCACTTGAAAAGACAATTAAAGTATTCTCCAAAGATCCTCTTTTCTTTAAAGTTTCTAAAATTTTTCCAATTCCTTCATCGACAGCGGCCGCACATCGAAGTTGATCCACATATTTACTTCTTTTTCCAAAGTCCTCTTGAGCGATCCGCTCTGGGATCGATTCTTGTTCTCGATCCTTCGTCCTCCAGTGCCACCGAACATCTTTTACACGCTGACGCCTTTGCCATAGAGGTTTTCCTTTAAAATCAGAAGAAAAACTCAAAGGTTCCTGATCCTTCAACCCTTCCCCGAAAGCCTTCTTATGACGAATCGCCGGTCTAAAAGGCTCATGAACTGCTTTGTGGGACAACATCAAAAAGTAGGGCTTCTCTTTGTCTTGTTCTTTGATAAATTCGATCGCATGATCGGTTAGAAGATCTGTAGTGTAGCCTGAGAACATAGACTCTACACCATTGATATTAAAAGTTGGATTGTTATAAACCCCTTGCCCCTCAAAACTGAGCCAATGATCGAAGCCCTTTCTCGGACTGCCAGAGTATCCCATATGCCACTTTCCGATCATCGCTGTTTTGTATCCCACTTCTTGCAAATACATGGAGACTGGGGGAGTAATCTCAGGATCGTACTCGGCAGTTTCGTTGTCGATGACCCCATGCCTACTCGCATAAGTACCTGTAAGAAAGCTGGCTCTTGAGGGACAACATATAGAAGTGGTCACAAAAGCATTCTTAATCCAAGCACCTCTTGCTCTCAACTGATCCATGTTCGGGGTCTGGATATAAGGATGATCCATGAAAGACATCGCATCGTATCTTAAATCATCTAATAATATAAATACAATGTCTGGCTTTTTCTCAGTTCCGAACAATGCAACTAATTGGGTAAAAATAATCAATATTAAAGTTTTTGATAAAATATGTTTCTTCATAGTTTGATTTCTTTGGAGGCAGAGAGGGTTGAATCTTCACTTTCAGCGACTAGCCAAGCATAAGATTCTGATGGATTAGGACTCAATAAAATCTCGATTTTATCTTCATTGCAAATTTCTACAGTCCTCAATAGTTGTGCTTTGTGAAAATGATTTTCGGCACCCACAAATATTTTTATTTTCCTAATTTTTTGGCTTACTAATTTTTCCAAAAATGAATCCCAAGTCTTTACAGGTTCCGATACAGGCACAAGAAGAACTTTAATTCTGCCTTCCTGATTCGATAAGTTAAACTTCAGATGATTGTCCCCGAGTAAATCTTCAATATCTAACTCCTCGGAATGTTTTTTTAACATCCCATCACTGTGCCATCCCGCTAGAGCCATCGCCTTCATGGATTGAACCACCCCTCGATGAGTTGCAGCTAAATTGTCTTTGGAATAGATCTCCTCACTGTCCACCTCATACAACTGATCCGGTAAATTATGGGTGTAAATATATTTATAATCAGCGTTTCGCACCATTCGCATCGGAACTCTCCTTCCCGAACCCTGAGGGTGTGAGGAGTAACCCACTTGAGTGAACTCACAGTAAATCCATTTCTCATCCAATCCTTTTTCATCTTGTAAATAAGGGACGACAGATTCTCCCTCAAAACTTTCAGCAGGTTCCAGCTCACAGAGCTCCCCCAATGTTGGCAATAAGTCTATTAAAGAAACCGGTCGGTGAATCTTTTTATTTTGAGGCAAAGAAGGTCCTGAGAGGATTAAAGGCACTCTTACCGAAGATTCATACATGCAATGCTTTTCTATTTGTGCATGGTCATAGCACATTTCACCATGATCACTGGTATAGACAACAATGGTATTGTGGAAGAGGTTTTCATCTTTCAGTTTCTGAATGATTTTGCCCACTTTTTCATCCAAGGAAGTAATATTTGCGTAGTAGGAAGCCTGAGCGATTTTGACTTTTTCTTTTGTGGGAGTTCCTTGCAACCAATCCATTAGAAACGATCGATTTTCCTCATCCCAAGCTAGAGGCAAAGCATCGTCCTCAATATCCTCAGCAGAATACAAATCCATAAATCTTTGCACTTCAGTCCAAGGTGGATGGGGTTTCTCAAGACCGACGTGAAGTAAAAACGGCTTTTCCTTGTTCTGCTCAATATATTTAAGAGAGGCCTCTGTAGTCAGGACATCAAACATATCCCTTTCCTCCAAACAACTTTCTGTCATCGTCTCAATCACTGCCGGACATCGATCGTCCAAGTTATTATACTGGCCAGTCCAACTGTAGTCATAAGGAAAACCCTCTTCACCCCTTGAGGTATATTGAAGACGCTTTCTCTTGCCAAGGGCAGAATCTCCCTCTGATACAGCCTCTTCATAATCTTCAAAATTATAGGTATAGAAACGAAGCATTCGAGTCTCGAAGCCCAGATCATATTCTCTCGTTTCCCCATGGACATGAACTTTTCCTATAGCAGCCGTTGCATAGTCATGCGACTTGAAATAATCACCCATGCTTGTAAATTCCTCCTTGATTCCAGGAAAGCGATGAAATCCACTGGCAGTAGCTTCTCCCTCTATTTTATGAATATGATACATTGCTGAGTTTCTGTGCGGTAAACTGGAGGTTATGTAAGCCGCTCTTGAGGGAGCACAAAGCGGAGAAGCACAATAGGCACGATTGAATTGCACGCCGCACTCGGCCAATGCATCTATATTGGGAGTTTTTACGATTCGATGACCTGAGCACCCCATCGCCTTCTCCTGATGTTGATCCGAAACAATCACTACCACATTTTTTTTCAAAAGACCTCCTTAGATAGGGAATTTTCTGTCCAAGAGGCCTTTTTTAAGATGCAGTCTGAAAAGGGAATCAGAGGCAATATTTTTGCATGAGAAACTTTTAAGAATTCCAAAGAATTCATAAGCAAATTTTTATTAAGTTTGAAATCGATTGAAATGCAGAATTCAAAGAGAAAATTCATCAGTAGCTTAGAGTTTTTATCTATTGGATCCATACAGCATCTGTAACGGGCAACTGGTAAGAATGCTTTTGAAGAAGAACCGGTCTTTCTCCAAAACGCTTTACAGTTCTTGTATAATCAGGATTGGCAGTGACCCAATAATATCCGGGTTTTTGAATATCAACAGAGTTTGTTCCGATCGAATCCTTGACAATTTCAGCATTCAAAGGATTGCTGTCTTTACTGTAATGGAGGGTGTAAGAGGTGGCACCTCCTTCAAAAGAATTCCAGCGAAGCATGCCATCAACCTTTTCAAATTTCATTGGATAATAATCTGGGAATCTCCAATCTGCCAAAGCTTGAAACCTCCATTTCTTGACTAACTTTTCATACTCAGGAGAGAAGGCCAAGTTCTCCAGCTCATTTGGATCCTTTTCGACCTGATAAAATTGATCGATGATCCCATGAGTATAAATGTATTTAAAATCCTCTCTTCGAACCATTCTTGAGGGTAAATCTTTCTCCTTAGGGAAAGCCTTATAGTTGCCAGACCGATACTCACAGTAAACGGTTCTGTCCTTTTTCATGGCCCCACTTTGCAAAATCCCATAAAAAGATTGGCCTGTTGCATTTGAAGGAATTTCCCAGTCAAAAATCTCACAAAACGTAGGCATTAAATCTACTAAACTCACCAAAGAATTGTTGGTTGTATTCTGCGGCAATTCTTTCGGGTAAGAAATAATAAAAGGCACATTCACAGAAGCTTCATTCATATTGTGTTTTCCTCGATAACCGTGCTCAAACAAATGCTCTCCATGATCCGTTGTGTAAATAACGATCGTATTCTCCGACAAACCATTCTCTTTTAAAGATTCCACAATTCGTCCCACCATATCGTCCACCTGGGTGACGCAGGCATAATAGGAGGCGATCGCATTCTTAGCCTTTTTTGGACTGTTTTTTGGCAATCCACTGTGGATCCAATCAGGACTCCAAGGAAACTTTCCCTTTGTATACCATTCATCATAGGTTTCCGGCAATTCAAAGTCCTCTGGATTGAAGAGATCTAGATATCTTTGAGCAGTCGTGAAAGGCGGATGCGGCTTCTCGAGACCCACATGCAAGAAGAATGGTTTTTTATCCGCACCTCTTTTATTAAGATAATCCACCGCCTTTTGGGTGACTACCATATCATAATTTTCCTCATCCTCGACCACATGGGTAGCCAGATAATTAGTATTCAGGTTGTCCACACCCCCTGAACTTTTATAACCCTTCAGTTGTCTGTATCTGTGATAAGTGTCCACACCCACAACATCGGAATAATGACCCCCTGGGAAATTCGTATAATACCTCAAACTAATTTCATCAAAACCGAGATCATTGCCCTCTGGAAACTTGGGATCTATATTTTTCTGCAACTCTCCATGCACATGCATTTTGCCTGGTGCTGCAGTCAAATATCCATGATTGCGAAATACCTGTGCCAGAGTAGTAATCCCTTTATGATACCCTGTCTCTCTCAAAAAGCCGGCTCCCAATCTTACCTCTTTTCCATTCTTTTGGACGGGAGCTTTGTGATAGATCGCTCCATTGACATATGGCTCCATACCCGTCATGTAAGAAGCCCGACTCATCGCACATACGGGAGCATTGACATAACAATTGTTCAACCGAACTCCACGCTTTGCCAGTTGATCCAAGTGAGGAGTGATGGCGAGGGGATCTCCATAACAACCAGCTGCTTTAAGCTTGTGTTGATCCGAGATAATAAAAACGATATTCGGTTTCTCAGAAGCTATTGTATTTAAGAGTAAAGTGCTCAAGCAGAGCATTGAAAACAATCGTTTGCATTTTGTATTCATATATTTTGTTTTTCCGTAATTTTAAAGTGATTGAAACTTTTTTATAATGATTGAGGATAGGAAAACATTCTTCCATTTGGTCTTATGAAAAGCCCCGATTATTTGATAAAAAGTTTTTTGTTTTTACCCGTTCCCCCTGCCCGATTTTTATATCGTTTCCATTGGATCGTTTGGGCCCTAAGCTCTGCCGATTTATCTTCAGCCATAAACCAAGCATTCAGTTTTTCGGGATCCTCTTTGATAAGAAAAGCATCTAGTGCAGGATCCTGATTCTCTTTCATCCAATTCTCCAAGGTGCTTTGCAACTGCTTCACAATTGACTTATAAACTGATTTATCAATCAGATTTTTCAAAGCATGAGGATCTTTATCAATCGCATACAATTCTTCCACAGATCGCTTCTGTAGATGATTGAATCTGGCCTCTATTTTAGGATCCGTAGCCGCCATTTTTTTCATCTTTTTGTAAGAAGTATGAAAGTTAGATGCCGACATAAAAGCTCTTTCCCCATTGGACCAAGCATTGAAAACGTAACAATATTTCTTGGTAATTACGGCTCTCATTGGGGAAGGATTCCCCCCTGCATTTTCATTAAATTGGACAAATACTTTATCGCGTCCTGCCTGTTCTCTTCCTTGAATCAGAGGAAGGAAACTCCTACCATCCACAGTTGGATCCGGATCGATTCCGCAAAGATCTAATATCGTTGGCATAAAATCAATGGCCGAAATCATATGCCTTTTTTCCACAGTATTGGGCTTGATCTTCCCTGGCCAAGTCACTAACCAAGGGGTTCGCACCCCATTTGGATACAAAGAAGACTTAGCAAATGGTAGAGCCATCCCATGATCGGATACCAACATGACAATTGTATTCTCCTTAAATTCACTTTCCCTAAATGCCTCTAATACACTTCCAATGCAATCATCGGCTCTCTTTACAGAATTGTAGTAATCCGCGATTTCTTGATGAATCTCTTTGGCCTCAGGTAAAAAAGGAGGAACTTCAACTTCATTCGTCTTGTAAAGTCTACTGGGCTCAAAATCATCCATACCCTCCTTTTTAGAAGCGGCTTCTCCAAAAAAAGGTTTGTGAGGATCTGCAACATTGACCACACAATAAAAAGGCTTTTTGTCCTCACGAACCCTCTCTAGAAAATCTTCAAAAACCCTTTTGTAACTGGCTGCATCTCGCTTCCTGTCCGCTTTCATGATCTCATGGTGATCCCAGAATTGATCATAATCACCGTGCATACTGGAATCCCTAGGCTTATTCAGAACCGCAGTGATGTATCCATTCTCTTTCAACTGCTCCGGCAGTGTCTTAAAACTTGGTTGCACATTATAGAAACCAACCAATCCCGAGTTATGGGGATAACGACCGGACTGGAAAACATTTCTGGATGGAGAGCAATTTGGAGATTGAACATACGCATACTTAAAACGAAGCCCTTTTTTGGCTAGAGCATCCATATGAGGAGTAATTTTTGGGACTTTCGATCCATACACACCCATGGAATCCCAATTCATATCATCCAGAGTCAAAAATAAAATATTGGGTCTACCCTTTTTTTCAAAGGCAAAACCCAGTGTGAATAGACAGATCGAGCTCACCAAGAAAACAAGCCTTATCATTAATTTATAATTCATAGAATCTACTTTCATTTTAAAGTCCCAACCACTTGAAACGAACAATCTCATACTTTCTCTCCGAACTACTCCGTGCTTCATCCACTAAATGAGGCGTTCTTTGCACACAGACCTCACATTTTTTTTCTGCTAAAATTTCTCCATTGACAGGGTCTCTAAAGATCCCCGAAGCCCGAATAGTAAAGGTATCCGAACGAACACTCATCCTACTATCCAGCTTGGATAACAAATCCGATTGCATCAAATAACCCGGCACTCCCGCATGCACAGAACCTTGCCAGTTCCCCTCTGGATAATCGTTCAAATATTCGGTATTTGGATCTACATCGTATCCCAAACCGGAAAAATGATCATTCAACCCAGCTCGATCGATCGATCTTTGCAAAAGTCCACGAACTCGATAATTTTCTTGGTTGCTAGAAGGATCTCGATTGACAAATTCGCTCATAGATAAAAATGGAAATTTACCCCCTTTGGTCTCCTTGATTTCTTGAACTACAATTGTAGACAACTTAGAAATTTCATCGGAGCTAAGACAGCGAAATCCAGAAAATGCTTCTTGATTGGAATCTGGATCAAAATTGCCAGAACTGCCATGGAGGGGTAAATTCAAGCGAGAATAAGGCGCTTCTTTTGAGACTGAATTTCTACCCTCATGGGTTTCAATAGAATCCACGGATAAATAAGCACTGAATAAAGACTCCCAAGCAACATGGGACATAGAATTGATATTCAAGCTGCCATCCACCATAAGATTCTCAGCTGCCTTGTTAAAATCTCTTAATTCTGAAAGTGCCTTTTTTTCCGAACCAAAAGAAATGAGCCGGGTGTTTTTTAATGGAAAAGCAAGTTCCTTGGATCCTTGACTGTCACTAAAATTTAAAGAACTGGTAAAAAAACGATCGAACAAAGCTTCGTTCAACAAATAAGAATAGTCGTAATGGTGACTGGTCAATTCGTCCTGTTTCTTCACATTTTCTGGATGATCCGCCCATTGTATTCGAGTCAAATGGTTAGGAATTCTGGCATCTACAAATGAATTACCAATAGGATAAGCCGGTTGATAATTGTTGTACAGACGTCGGGTAGTCCCATAATTTGGGAAATTATCATAATCATAATTTTTATTGAAATTGGTGTGGGTAAAATCCGTGATAGATGCAAAAGCATGCTCCTCTCTTGGGACGGTAAACAAAACGGCTCTTGGATGCCCATAGGTTTGATCCGTAGTTCCCAATGCAGCACCATCCGCAAATGCATTGATTTGAACCTCACTCCAACTAGGATCGGTAGTGAAGGTTCCATAGTAAGTCGCTTGTTGATCAATTCCACGATCCGTAGTCCAATCGATCGATTGGTATTTACCAACTGCCATTGGAGATTTCCCACCATAAGCCGCTCTAGGATTGTGTTGAGCCAACCATTGAATCATTTTTTGTCCTGTAAATTCATCCAAAGAATTGTTCGGGAAAATATAGGAAAAGGAGTAGCCAAAAGCGGGGTATCGGGTTGTGTCCACGGTTTTCCCAGCCACAGCATCCCAAAGAGGAATAGGCATTGTGGCATCCACCCTTGCAAACATAGGAGCTTCATAAAAATTAGAAGTCAGTTTGTATCCATTTTTAACCAAGCCCCAAATAGAAGTATCTTTGACCCTTTGGACTACAGTATCGTTCGCAAAATCCTTATTTGTATTCAACTCCCAAGTCATCTCATACAGATCTCCTTGGCCTCCCAAAACCAACCACAAGTCATAATCTCCAAGGTTCCACTCAATCCAAGAAGAAGTTTTTCTATAAAAACCAAAACCATTGTTGTAACTGTTCCCATTCGCAAAAACATCCATCAACTCATTTGAATCTGGGTTGTCTCTAAGTTCTTTATTTTCACGCAAGCCAAACACCATTGCTTGACCGGGTGCTATGGAACTTGCAGGGATCTTGAACTTAAAAGGTTCATGGGGAAGAATTGCATCTCCAGCCCCATAACTTCCATCTTTAAAAGGTTTCGCTTTCAAATCATCGATAGATTTTATCCTATTATTTATAACCCATTTCACGGATTCACTAAAAGTCGGTTTATTGACTTCTTGCCCCAAAAAGGAACTGTCATTTCCGGGAACCTTGCCAATTGCTTCCGCACCATAAAAAAATTGACCCATTCCATTCACTGAAAGAGGATCCCGGTTCGGTTCAAACGCTCTTAAATAAAGATCAGGAATCTCTAGGGTTACGTCGTAAGGATTCCACAATGCAATGGAGGGTATAAAAAACCAATACAAGTCAAACCGAGTCGCATCCGCTGGTTTTTGAACCAAACCTGCATAGACAAACAATCTCATTTGAGCAAGCACTGGAGAGATCCCACTTTCAGAGTCCGAAGGCACTCTCATGGAAACCCGATCGCCTTGAATCAAAGCTGAAGATTGATAGAAGGACCTCATTTGGCTCCATTGAGGACCCCCTGGATCATCCAAAGGATTGTTGGATGGATTCAAAGGAGCAAATACACTGTCCCCTGCCGAGCCTTCACCGGCAAAATCTAGCAGTTCTTCGAAAGCATCGTCGGAGCTGAAGGCTGCACTGAGGTTTTTTTTCAGGCCCCCCTCTTTGACATTGGACAGCACTCCCAGAGAAGAGACCGTAAAATGATTGAATAGCTCTTCCATATTGCTTTCAATCCCTTCTAAATTCAAACCATTCTCTAATTGGGCTAGATCAAATAAGCGGGATATCTTAAACTTGTCTGACTGGCTGATTGCAGATCCCAAGATTTTACTCCCCCCGAAATCCCCAGGAATAAAAGGCCTCTGAGCCTCATTTTTGAAGTAATCCTCCAAGTATCTTGGATTGATCTTAGACTTCACTCCCTCATCCAAGACCGTCCATGCAAATCCTCCCTCACTTTCCTCCATCTCATTCAAGAGGGAATGAAAGTTTTGCTTCAAGGAGAGCTGATTTTCAGTGGGCCTCAAGAAATCGACGGTTTGTTTGAGTTGTTTGGAAGAAGAAAGCGTATTGCCATTCAACCACCCAATATTTTCAGTGTATTGAGCTGAATTTGGATTCGCATCCCAAACACCCGTCCAATTTTTCCGCTCTCTGTCCGAACTGTAATTTTCACCCGTTGCAGTGACTCTTTGATCTGGACCCGTAAGTTTTTGAAGGTATCCAATCGCCTCCTGAACTGCAAACAAAGCATTCTTTTCAGCTGCAGCGATTGCTTTTTTGTGGATCGCTTCTTGAGTGCTTACGCGCACCATAGAGGTCATGGCAAGAATCAATCCCAAGATCAAACTCATAACCATCAAAGAGATCATTAAGGCGAATCCACTTTTGGTCAAAATTGTCTTTTTCTGAGAGAACATATGAGGAAAATAAAGAGAATTATGGGTTCAATATGATTTTTGAATTCCAAGGACCTCGATTGCCGAATTTTCTGTAAATATAAATTAAAACCCTATCTGAACTGCGAGCATTTACATTTTTAGAAACAATCAGTCGCCAATTTTGAGGTTTGTTTTTGTTTTCAATCGCATGCAACATACGGAATTCATAACTTTTCACGTGTTTCAAAGAAATTAGATTCGTTCCGTTTGCCTCCGTAATTATTGTCGACCCCCCTAAATTTGAAGAAAGCGTTTCCGCAGAAAAATTAATCAGCTGAGCCGTTCCTGAGACAAAAGCCTCATCACCCAAGTTGATTGGTTTCATGTAATAACCTCCATTCATATTAGGAATCATCACAATGAAAACAGACTTCCACTCTAGATCTAATTCACAAGAGGCAATCTTCTTTTTAGGAAGCAATTCTCCAAGTTTATAAAGTGAAAAAGTGGGAGATCCTTTATAATTCAATAAATTTTTAGATGAATTGACCTGCAAATCCACTTTTTTTGATTCCAAAAACTCCTTACCCGCCACCCATATGAGTCCCGCGATGCTGGATTTTGTCTCTATCCCTCGATAACTCCCTGATAGAGAGGGTTCACAGTAAATTCGTATCTTCGCTTCAACCATCTTATCCGGTAAAGCAAGAGGAGAAATAGGATTGTTCTGAGCGAGCAGGCAGCAAAAAGACCCTATGCCTAAGAATAGAGATAGAAAGAAAAATGGAGAATGCATAACGGGGTAGTTTTTTAAGTTAAACATAGAAGGACACATAATCAAAATAATTTTTCTTTCACTTATCTTACATTACTTTAGATCTATTATTTTTCAAGCACCATTTTTTAAAAAAATTGAAACTACATCGAAAATGTAAAGAAATAGGACGCCTCGACAGCGAATGCTTGAGACCCAATAAAATCTTCAGATTCTTGAAAAAAACTGAGAGGCTTTACTTTTCATTGAACAAAACCGTTCATTTTTATTTCAGAGGATGCAATATAAAATGAAATTCTAGCAAAAGATATTAGAACGAAATGAAATGTTAATATCCAAAAGAGAATCTTTCGAATCCGAGAAGATTTCCATAAATAATTCAAAGTTCAAGGAGCTTGATTTAGGAGAACTTCTAAGACGATCCGCCGTAAAAGCTATTTATCCCTAGTTCGAGAAATTTAATTTCATCCATTCAGTTCAATAAGGAAAAATTCTTGATTTGAAAAACTCAAGCCTAACCCAATCTTTCAGATTCAATCCTTCAACTGATACCGAAAACTCCTGTCATCAGTAGATCTTAACGGGCCCCTCAACATCCCTTTCAAAATCAATAAAACCACCCGACTGGAGATCCCAGAGTTTTGCATAATGCCCTCCCTGATGAATCAAATCCCTATGCTCCCCCATTTCCACAATTTGTCCCTCATCGAAAACAATGACTTTGTCCATTCTTTTTAAAGTAGACAAACGATGGGCGATCACGATCACTGTTTTTTCCTCTATGATCCGATCAAAAGCCATTTGGATGAACTGTTCACTCTCAGAATCCAGTGCAGCCGTAGCCTCATCAAAAATTAAAATCGGAGATTGCTTCAGAATAGCTCTAGCAATGGCAATTCTCTGCCTTTGTCCCCCTGAAAGTTTGATCCCCCGCTCCCCGACAATAGATTCGTATTGCTCAGGTAACTTCTCAATAAAATCCCTACAATATGCCAGTTCGCAGGCCTCAACCACTTCTTCACGACTTGCGGCCGGTCGAGCGTAGTGAATATTCTCATAAATGGACCGATGAAAAAGCAAAGGTTCCTGAGGAACCACTGTTATGTTTGCACGCAAGCTATCTTGTTTCACCCTGCTTATATCTTGGCCATCAATCTTAATGACTCCCCGACCAATCTCGTAGAATCTTAGAAGAAGATTCACAAAAGTAGTCTTTCCAGATCCCGATCTGCCAACGATCCCAATTTTTCCCTTTGCTTGAATCGTTAAATTAAAATTATCATAAACTTGTTTGCTCCCCAGATAATCAAAACAGACTCCCTCGAAATCAATTTTCGACTCCGTCACTTTTAGATCGACCGCATCGGAAGAATCTGTGATCTCATGTTCCACACTCAAAGAGGACAAAGCGTCCTTTAAAACCCCAAATTGTTTGAACATTTCTTGGACGGACCAATCCAAATGCTGCAGAGAAGACTTAAGCATGATCCACAAACCTCCGATCATGATTCCATCCCCCGTAGAAATTTCACCTTTTTTATACAAATAAAAACCAAGAGCAAAAGAGAGAATGCCCAGCAAACTGATCGCAACCGCCTGAAACAATTTCATGTAAGATTCCAAAATACAAGCCCTCTTGTAGGCAAGAATTTCAGTGTCCAAAAAATCATTCACATGGGACTCTTCAAAGTGATTTCTACTGAAGGTTTTGACGGTCAAAAAATTACTGATAGCATCCAACATGCGACCCGAAGCAGCCGAATCCGCATCCGCATGGATGCCCCACAACTTTCCTATTTTCCTCGAAACAAAAACTAGGATGGGCAAATACAAAGCAAGCCAGAAGAGAAAAAGCAGGCCTAAATAAGCATTGGCATGCATGTAGAGGGAGCCCGCTATACAAAATTGTAGAAAGCCAGGAACCATAAAGAAAATTATGAGCACTGCCAGCATTTCAAAAGAGCCGGCAGCATAGCTGATTTTTCGACCAATAGAGCCAGCCAAATGATGTACCAGATAACTGTGAGAATGCCCCAGAAGATGATTGAAAAAAGTCGACTTGATTGTCTTTGCAACTGGAAAAAGCAGAAAAGACCACGCAAACTGCATGGCCGCAACCATAAAATAACCTGCAGCAAAAAGAAAAACAAAAAGAGCAAAGAGCGTTGTCAATTCGTTCCAATCTGGGGGCACCCCAAACTCATTAGAAAGCTCCAAAGAATCCACAATCAATTTAAGCACAAAAGGCCAAACCGCATTAGCAACTGCTGAGAGAGCCATCAGCAAAACAACAATCGAAAATTGCCACCAGTATAAATAAAAGACCGCCAGCAAATGCTTTTTTATACTCTTAGTAATAATCGGAGACATGACTCCCTAGACTTACACCAAAAACCCCCATTTTCCAGAATATAAAACAACGAAATCCCAAGAGAATGACAAAGATCCTTTGGCAATCATAAATCAAAACACACAATACTTCCCAATCCTCTAAAAAGGCCTTCAAAAAACAAGCCTCGTCCTAGCAAGAGCTAGCACCAAATTTGTAATAGATTTAGGAATAGCTCTATCAAGGATAATAAAGTAAGCTTATTTCTAGGTCGACTTCATAGATGGTTACGAGTAATTAATCCATGTTCAGGACAAAATAAATCGTGGAACGCGAAGTTCTTTTGTGTTTTTAAAAAAGTTAAAATATCGCCAAGTCTTCTCTTTGCTATCTCGAGACTTGCTGTTTTTATGAGAACAAGCTGGACAATTAAATTTTGAAGCTGTTTTAAAATCTATTATTAATTCCAACTCTCTAGTTTTTGAATAAATGATACAATCTTTGCTATAACTCGGATCATTTAAGCCTAAGCCTATTAGAAATAAATCAGTATCTTTTGTATTATATTGGTAACATATTTCCGATTAAAACTCTAAACACCTGTCATGTTTGGGGCGGCGATAAGCAACAATAACATTGGGTAATGTTGACTTTGGTTCTTTTTATAACTAATAAAATGAAAAAAAGTCATTTTATTCCATGAACTCATTCATTGCTTAATACTTGTTACCATAGATGAATCCATTTATTGTTTAACCCACTTCAATGGATATATTTCAAAGTATACTCGGCA
>CAJWYM010000022.1 GCA_913049555.1 uncultured Opitutia bacterium | reverse complement strand
ATCTAGGGAGTCAAATGCGATTTTATAAATCTCACGATAGAGCCTATATTTGGCCCGATCAAAAGACGATCACAATCCGATCTGGTATCGGCACATTAGGCTCTGATACTCTAAGAATCATAACGGAATTTATTTAATAAGTTTCATCGTTCTAGATTTAAATTCTCTCCATTTATATTGCCCTAAAATGAGAAACTCATTGTAGAAACCAGTAAATTTTATAATAAATAGGACAAAAATTATTTTCCCTGATTTTTTCTCAAAATTTTCAGATAAAAACAACAAAAGATTTTTAATAAAGATTTGCTCGAATCTACTTTATAAGCGACCGGTGAACCCTATCTAGAAATCAATCTTCAAAAACGTTACAATGACTGTCGATGAAAGAAATACCAAAAAATATTATTTGCTGTGGAGTTTTTGATTTGCACAAAGCTTACTCAGGGTAAAAATCACTCATTGGAGAAGTAGAGGGTAAAGCCCTCTAATTATTCTCAAACAGGAGCTATTGTCTTTGAGAGGTATTTTACTCGAGACCCAATTTGGAATAGAGGTAAGAACTAGGAGATGGAATTGTGGTAACTTTCGGTGGCCAGAAAATCCGATTGGGATCCCCTAAATCAACGTCAAAGAAATGAGTAAAATTTTAACAGGAAAAAAGGGAAAAAAGCAGAAAAATAAACAGCTCTCATTAATACCATTGTGGAGTATTGCAAAAGATATGGAATCCATCCACAGGAATCCCACGTTGCATGCTTTCTTTAAAATGGTTCCGGTTACTCTACTTTTTGGTCTTTTGTTTATTTTTTAAATCAGGGTCGTATTTTTTGCCTGTTTCTTTGAGATACCAAGACTCCCATTGATTGGACAAGGAAGCTAACTTTTCTGGGTATTTAGCTGCCAAATTTTTAGTTTCCGTCTTATCTGTTGCTAAATCATACAATTCCCAATTTTTTTGCCTCTCTTTCAATGCTTTCCAATTCCCCTCACGAATCGCTCTGCCTCTGTAAAGAAAATAAAGAGCGTCCTTACGTGCCTCTATTTCTTGGTCTTTCAAA
Organism: uncultured Opitutia bacterium; assembly: GCA_913049555.1. Classification (GTDB taxonomy): domain Bacteria; phylum Verrucomicrobiota; class Verrucomicrobiia; order Opitutales; family CAJWYM01; genus CAJWYM01. The sequence continues at coordinate 42,651 of CAJWYM010000022.1, read as the reverse complement.
ACTCTCATAAAGCTTCGTCCCGACAAAGGAAGCACCTCTTTTCCCTCTAAACTTAATGGGTATTCCGAATGAGTGAGTTCCAACATAGTAGGAACAAAATCTACCAAATGAACAGCCTCATGAGAAATTCGATTTTGATTCTCAATCCCTGCCGGCCAATGTGCAATCATTGGCGTGTTAATCCCGCCTTCATAAGGCTTCCCCTTCCATTGAAACATAGGAGTATTGATTACGTTGGCCCAACTTTTCCCAATAGAATCATAACTTCCAACAGTCCCTAATGGGCCTCCAGCCCCTTCAATTCCATCCCCTCTCACATTTTCTGGACTTCCTCCATTGTCACTTAGAAAAAGAATTAAGGTATTTTCAAAACAATCCAGCGATTTCAACTTTTCTATAATTCTTCCTACATTTTGATCTACATTATCTACCATAGCGGCATGCACCTCCATTCTTTCCGCCTCTAATTTCCGGTCTTCCTCAGATAAAGAAAGCCAAATTTCATGGGAAGTTGGACTCAAAGGAGTTGTTTCTTTATTAAAAATACCCATTTCAACCATTTTTTCATAACGCTCTTTTCGGACCTCCCCGTAACCAGAATCATAAACACCTTTGTATTTAGAAATATCTTCAGATTTTGCATGTAAAGGCCAATGTGGGGAGTTGTAAGCCAAGTATAAAAAGAATGGACTTTTATCTGGAACTTGATCCAACCAGTCGATTGCTCGGTCAGTAAATGCATCCGTCGCATACCAATCTTTAGGAGGAATAAATGGTTTGATTTCTTTACCATCAATCCCCCAAGTGTAATCCTTAATTCTTTTCATTTGGGCAACGGTTCCATCGCCATCCCTTACGACTCGACTTGGGTTCCAGAAATTGATCGCTCCTCCTAAAAAACCGTAAAATTTATCAAAACCCAGAGTCAAAGGATTTTTATTATTGTGATGCTTTCCTGACCACATGGAATAATAACCTGAGGGTTTCAATACATCAGCAATTGAAATATTCGAGAAACTTGGAGCACTTTCATAGTAAGCGCCAGTGATCAATTCGCTTCTTGTGGTGAAACATTTAGCGGTGTTGTACATTTGGGTAAAACGAACCCCTCCTTTGGCCAAATTATCTAGGTGAGGAGTTTTTATCTCAGATCCCCAGCAACCCAAATCCGAGTATCCCATATCATCCACGAGAATCAAAACAACATTGGGTCTTTCAAGCGCAGATAAATAAGACATCCAAACTAATATAAATAGTAAAAAAATTTTCATATTAAAAAAAGATTCCTTTCTTCAATCCATTGAAGTTTGTTAAAGACAACTGACTTGTTATAAAAGAGCAAACAGCGAAATTAATAACAAAAAAACTCATCGTTTCATTTTCTCTTTTTAGAATTTTTAGACTCCTTGTAATCGAGTCCTGTTAATTGCAAATACCACTTCTGCCATTTAGATTCTAAATCTCGATAAACCTCAGGAAATTCATGGATAATATTCTTCGTCTCCGTCCTGTCTTTTGACAAATCATAAAGCTCCCAATTTTTATTGCGAACTAATTTCAAAGAGCCCTCTTGAATGGCAGCACCATTGTTGTACTCATAAAAAACGGGCTTATTTCTATTTAGATTTTCACCAGAAAACGTGGGAACAAGACTGACCCCATCCGGTTGATTGAGCGCCACCTTTTTTGCCTCACCCGGATAAGAGGCACCCGTTATTTCCATAATGGTTGGCATAATATCAACGAAATGAATGTTCTCATGGTTAAAAGTATTTTTCTGACTTATGCCTTTGGGCCAATGAGCAATCATTGAAGTCGTCGTCCCCCCTTCGTAAGAATTCAACTTATAAAAACGAAAAGGAGTGTTCGATACATTCGCCCAAGAAAGTCCTGTGCACTCATAACTATTCACACCTCCAAAGGCCCCCGAACGATCTCCTTTTGCGGGTTTATCAGTGCTTGCACAAGCACCGTTATCAGAAGCAAATAAAATGAGAGTATTTTCAAATTTCTTCACACTTTTTAAGTAGGATACCAACCGTCCAATATTTTGATCGATGCAATCGATCATTGCTGCATAGATCTCCATGCGAAGAATTTCCTTGGCTCTTTCATCCTCCTCTAATCGATTCCAAGGAGTTGTTTGATCCGCAATGGACAAAGGGGTAGTTTTTTCGTCAAACATTCCAATTTCAATCTGTTTGCGATATCTAGCATTACGGATAACGTCATAGCCCAAATCATAAACGCCTTTATACCTAGCAATATCCTCTGGTTTCGCATGAAGAGGATAATGAGGGGCTGTATAAGAGAGGTAGAGAAAGAAAGGTTTTTGCTCGTCTTCGTATTCTTTCAACCAACTCATAGCTGCATCTGTCATAGCGTCTGTGGAATACCAAGACTTATCTTCTGGAACAAAACCACGAATCTCCTTGTCACCAATGATCCACTTTCCTTTTTTAGCTCCAGCCGGTATTCCCTCCCCAGGTCTGGCTTTATCTCCAGGATTGAAATGATTGCTAGCGCCTCCCATGAGCCCATAAAAGCGATCGAATCCTCGGGTTCTGGGATCAGTATTACTATGATTTTTTCCAGACCATAGGGTTCTATATCCAATCGGTCTTAGAACTTCTCCAAACAAAGCGGAATTCGAATACTCCCTGTCTGAACGTTGAAAATAGAGACCTGACAATAGAGCAGCGCGTGAAGGATAGCACTTGGAAACATTGTGAGCTGCGGTGTATCTAATCCCAGAGGCTGCAAGCTGATCTAAATTGGGTGTCTTAATCTCAGACCCATAACAACCCAAGTCAGAAAAACCCATATCATCGACCAATACTACAATGACATTTGGTTTTTCAGAAGCTTCAAGCGTCCAGAGTGCAAATAAAAACAAGCCCAATACTACAGCGTTTCTAGAGAGAAAATTATCTTTTAAAGACATAGAAAGAATGGTTCATAATTAGAATTTCTATTGATAGAAAGGGATGCTTAAAATACTGGAATCCAATGAAAGGACAATAGACCGACCAAGATTTTAAGAATCTACTAAACTCCCTCTTTGGTGGGGATTTCTCTAACAGTGTAGAAAAACTTTTGATTTACCATACTTTTACCACTTTTTGATTTTAATTTTCCTAAATCAAATTCAAATACTAATCTTTCGCTCAAATTGGTATCAATGACTAAGGTTCTACCATCCTCGCTGAGATTATAAGGAGCTTTTTCAAAACTCTCCGTTCGAATTTTCTGAGAACCATAACCAGAATTGTAAGCATACCAATATGCAGAACCATGAATATCTCTCAAACTCTTTTTGTCACAAGGCTCAGTGAAAGTTACCTTGAATCCCTTGGGTGTGATATTCACTTTTTGAATCTCAAAAGGCATCACTTCCGGATCAAAAGTAATTCTTTGAACTCCAAATGGCTTTCCACCTTTAGAGGCCCATCCACGGGCTGTTTGTCCAACCCACAAAGATCCATCAGGAGCAAAGCTGATTCTTATTGCACCACATTGCAGACCAGTAATAAAATTCGTGATTGCCCCTTGCCATTTTCCGTTCACCTTTTCAAGCATTGCTCTAAAAATATTGGAATTGCTTTGATCCCCAATAAAAATATCTCCCCCGAAAGGACCAAATTTACCATTCGTATTGTCCAAAATTGGATTTCCCGGTGAATTTGCAATTTCGATATGAGGGACCCAACAAGCTGGATCTTCCTGCAATTTATCAAAGTCATCAACGGTCATCTCCTTTTCTACCCGATCGGGAGTCCAACCCTCAATATCGATCTGAGACACAGGGGCCCCGTAAAACTTACCTTTCTCAGTGACATTGAGTCGAGACGAGCCCATCCATCCTCCCTGATTGTCAGTGGTGAGAATCGTTTTTTCTGGGCCCCAACCAATTCCAGCAGGAGATCGAAGACCATATGCAAAGGGTATAAAAGTTCCATCGGGTTTGACTTGGTAGAGCCAACCTCGATATCCCCCAGAACTTCCCATTGCATTTCCTTGATATTGATAACCATTCGTTTGGAGATTGAGGGTTGCAAAGAGATTTCCTTTCTCATCCATGATGGGACCATAATGAAATTCATGATAATTTCCCCAAAAAGTAAAGTCAGTAGTAATACTCTCATAACGATCCGCATAGCCATCTCCGTTTCGATCGAGCACTCTTGTAAGCTCAGGCTTCTGACTTACAAGAATATTTCCGTGATCGACTACTTTCAATCCACAGGGTTCATGCAAACCTTGAGCAAATCGAGACCACTCCTTTTGTGACCTTTTCCAAATGGCTCCCTCACGAGTGCATAAATAGACAGTCCCATCTGGGTGAACATCCATTCCAGCAACGTTGAATTTCTTGACGTTGGGCAATGCTATAGTCTCAATTTCATAACCTAAAGGAGCCTCAGACCATAAAGGATTGATGGCTAACAAAAGCAGTAGGTAAGATTTAAATGTTTTTTTTCTCATGATAAAATCCTTATAAACTTAGACTGAGTGAATTTGAGTGACCTTGGGGCAGATGAACCAAGCCATCTTTAACGGTGCCTCCGTTAACTTTCAATTTAGATTCCCCAAGTTTTAAGACCAAGGGGGATTTCAATGGGTCTTTGAATTCAAATGCCATTCCAAATGTCTTTCCTTTCAATTGAGGAGTAATGGAAATCCCAACCCCCTTGTGCTCATAATGAAATACAACCTGCTCGTCTACGTCATAGGCAATATATTCTAAGGGCGTATCATTTTTGGCATCCCACAAATAAACGCCCTCTTCTGAGCTAAATACAGGTTTGTTTCCTAAAATGGCTGGATTTCCAGCTCTTTTATTTCTTTGCCCTGAGGTCTCTACAAATTTTTCACCTTTCCATACGGATAGGAGGCCTCCAAGCTCGGCATCCAACATAGCATAGTGTTTTCCTCCGGGAACCCCTACAGCAAGTGACATCGGTGGTAGATCTTTAAAATGAAACCGAACCACTCTCGCCATTTCATCAATACTTTCATAAAATTTAGGAGTTTTAAGTTTCTTAGTATCCAGAGATAATTCCAATTTATCCAATTTCCTAGGCGATACGGTGGCAGTTATTTTACTAGACTTTCCTCGGTATAAGTAATCGATCCTGAAGGGGAACCATCCGGCACCGCAAGATCTCCGAGTCTGATCTGTGAAATCGGTTCCTTCCCCATTTAAATTCTCCATCAAAATATCATTTGCCATAGTAATTCTTAAATCACTATTCGCAGTCACCAGAAGACCAAAATTAACTTTAGAGGAGAAAAAGATTTTACCAATGAATGAAATCACAGCAGGTTCTTCGGATTCCATCATATCAAAATGAAGAAGCTGTTGAGGCATGGGTCCCGTTTTGTACATTTCCTGACTCAATCCACTTTCAAGACCTTCTGCCCCAGGCCGAAGTTCAAACTCCAAATCTTTAAGTCCAGAAGATTTAGATAGAAGATAAGCCACCAAATTTTCTCTTTGTTTACTAGAATACATGGTGTCAAAAGCCATCATTCCTTTCTCGCTGAAACCTTTGGAAATACTTTGATACAAGTTGGATGGTCTTCCCCCATGCAACCATTCTCCATCAACCAAGTTCGGTCCTGTAGCACCCTCTAATTTATGACCATGACAGGCAAAACAAGCCTGACCATACAAAGCTTTTCCCTCTTTTAGATTTTTTTTGTTGAGTGACTTTTCAATTAATTCTAGATCTTCCGATGTCAAGTAATCAGGTTGAACGGCCTCCTCATTAGGAATGGCAATTCCAGCAGCAAGGCTGGAAACAAACAAACTGGCGATAGGAATAACTAGAAACCAACACTTCATAGAATTCCAACCAAAGCTTTGAGACAATCTTTCATTATTCATACTCTTTAAATTATACATCTATTTTCCTAATCTTTTGAATTCTTCTACTATTTTTCATCATTTCACCGTTTATTTTTTTCACGATTGATTTCTAGATCCTCAAAACGATCCAGCACATCTTGTAATTTTTTTCGTTCCGACCAAGCCACTTCTGAAAGGTCGCTTTCTTCAAGAGGATTTTTTTCAAGGACATCTTTGGAGATGTTGAAAAATTTGCCCGTGTTGTACAATTTGTAGTTCAAGGATCGACTAAAAACGGTAACTGGATTTTTTTCTCTTGGATGATACCAACAATACAGCCATTCCCTTGGAGAACCTTTTTCACCCATAAGCTGAGGTAGAAAACTGATACCCGTCAATTCTGGGGAATTGGGAACCTCTATACCAGCTGCAGCACACATAGTAGGTAAAACATCACTAAAATCAATCAAGTCTGAATTTTTAGAATTAGGAGGAATTTCTCTAGGCCAACTGGCAACAAAGGGCACATGAGTTCCCCACTCGATCGGCTTCCCCTTAGAACCTACAATTTTGGTATCCCCCATATTAGAAACAATCGGTTTGTCGGTCCCGTTGTCACCCGTAAAAATAATTAAGGTATTTTCTCTTAGATCCAAAGCTTCCAGTTTGTCAACAATCTTACCGACAATTTTGTCCGTGTAAGCCATCATATCAGCAAAATATTTTTCATCCCCTTTGTAAGTGAGGCTACCCAGATTGTTCGATTCCCAATCTTCTGAATCAGGAGTAGAATCAAAGGGGCAATGCACAAGAGCCATGGGATAGTACAGCAGGAAAGGTTTGTCTTTATTTTTTTCAATAAAATCACAAGCAAAATCAGAACTTAAGTCCGGGCCATATTTATAGGGATACTGCTTGGTTTTAGATTCAATTTTACCCTCTATTATTTGAGTATGTTGCATCCATGGACTCGCAAAGCGAGAATCCCTATTATCACCATTGAATCCTTCGACGGAACTTTTCAAACTGTGTCTCCACATGTAAGCTTCATCAAATCCAAAATGAATCGGAGAGTCATCCTCTTGACCCAGTTGCCATTTACCCATGATCCCTGTTGCATATCCAGCTTCTTGAAAATAATGAGCAAAAGTTTTTAACTTTCTGTCTAATTTACCGAATTTGATGTAATTCACCACATTGCTGGTTCCTGTCATAATTTTCACTCGAGAGGGGGTGCAAATTGCCTGTGCATGACATTGCTCAAAGAGCATTCCTTCATCGGCAAGTTTGTCAATCCTCGGGGTTTCGTAAGAAGTTCCCCCATGAGCACCGATACACTCATAGCCCATGTCATCTGCCATAATTAAAACAATATTTGGGGAGCTCTGTTTGCCTTGAACCAAGGAAAGCGAGAGGATTAACAAAAAGAAAGAGACTGTATTTCGTAGTTTCATAATCAATCAAGAGATTTTAGACATGCTTTCCAATTTTTATTTGTTTGGATCCAAAATCTAAAACACAAGGAAATTCAAATCTTTTATTAAACCTCAAAGAATCATTAAAGATCGGAAAGAATAAATGCATAAATCTCATAATTTAAAATAATGGTTTAAAATAAAAAATTCTTTATAAATTTATAGGGAATTCTGAAAAGAATTTGTCGTTTGAATTCAATTCACAAATTCTAATTCCTTAAAAACTCAGCGGGAGGAGCCTTGGGAAGCTTGCCAATTTTTGCAGAAGGAGTAGCATCCGCTTCTATATCACCAAATGCATATTGTATTCCAGATACCATATGCTGAAGAGCGATCGGGTTCATAAAGGTACTTTCATTGTGACCAAGATTGGTATAAAAAACCTTTCCTTTTCCGTATTCTCGAATCCAAGAAACCGCATAATCATGATCTTTCCTTTTGGCTTTATCGCGAAACATATCCTCACCATGAAGATCCAGACTGACCAAAATTCTCAATGCATCTCTTGTGAAATATTTATCGTCTTGGTATTGATATATTTCATCTTTAATCTTGTATCCTTGGGGGATCATGTGAGCGCATGGATGGTTAGGATCTTCATTGCAAAGAGTCACTAAGCTTTTTGAAAACCAAGGATGACCTGCAAAAAGTCCTCCCATCGCTGACATATACTCTTTCCAATTGGAATGACAATCAGTCGCCGCATGAATCCCAATCAAACCCTTTCCTTCTTTTAAAAAATTATCAAATGCTTTTCTTGGATCTTTTCTATGAATGGGATTGCCTGTTGTGTTTAACATCATAATTGCATCAAAACGAGCTAGATTCTCAGTGTTTATATCATCCATATTTTCACTGACCTCCACTGTAAATGCTCCAGTTTTCTCGGCTACTTTTTGGAACACTGCGGTTCCTAACTCGATAGAACCATGTCGGAACCCAGTAGTTTTAGAAAAAATTAAGAGAGAACGTTCTTTTTTTGGAGGAACAACAACAATGGAATCCACAGCGGACTCAACATCCGATGCATTTTTCATATACTTAATATCGATCTTCAATTGCTTTTGCTTTAAAAGCAATTGGGTGATTTGTTTTGCTATGGCTTGCTCTTCAGCTTGGTAAGACTGAACATTTCCATTAGCGAAAACCAGACTATGAATATAGGTAATGATTAAAAATATTTTAATCAATGGAAACGGATAAGCGGGTGACATCAGTGCTATTTTTTCTTCGATTTCACCGCTAACTCTTTTTGAGTCCAAGGGGTTTTTCGATCCACATATTTCCTTCTAATAGCTCTCACATCATGTTCAGAAATTGTTGAGGCCTCGTTCCCCCAAGATCGACGAATGTAAGTAAGAACTGCAGCAAGCCATTTGTCATCATTGTTACCCATTGATGCCATCAAGCCCCCGTAAGTAACGTTGTCAATTGGACCAGTCATTCCATGTAGTAATATTCGGGTGACCACATCCTGTTTGCCTCCGACCCGTTTGTTACCAGCAAATGCAGGTGCAAGATACTGATTGGCTCCCATTTTAACTCCCTCACCCTCTTTGCCATGACAAGCGGAGCAGAGCCCTGAATAAATCGTGCTGCCTTGCGAATACAATTCCTTTTCCCATGCAACCATTGGAGGCACTGCAAACTCCTGATCAAATCGAGATTCTCCAGGCCAAGTGAACCATCGCATCGCAACCTTCATTTTTTTTGCTGTCTCAGTATCCAGTTTGCTGATTTTGGCTAATTGGGTTAAAGCCTCTGGTTTACTGTCAAACCGAACTAAATTCACTTGAAGCCGTTTTCTGGTTTTATTCTGAGGGATAGCATCCGCAATCGAATGAATCACCATTTTTTGAAATTCAAGATCCTTTTTGAGGGCACCATTCACCAAATATTCAACGGTCTCAGCATTGCCTGACTTTAAAATCACTCGAGACAAAATACGAATCCAAGTTTCAGATTGAGATGCTGGAGTATTACTCTCATAAATGTTGGCTAACATTTGAATCTCTTTGCCTTTCATAGATACAACTGTAGACAGAACAATGAGTTCATTCGTAAAATGCTTCATGGATACTTTGGAAACGATTTGACTGGCGGTCGATTTCACAGGTTTTGAAACCCCTTTTTTACTGTTGCAAAGGCCTAATGACAAAATAAGTTGCTTGGCAACTCTAACATTGGAGACCTCCATATCATCAAACAACTGCACAAACTCCGTATCATTTAGCATAGAATTTTCACTGGCTCTAATAGCAGCTACTTGCACTCGCCAATCTTCATCTTTAACAGCGATTCGTGCTAAATCTTTATCCCAAGCATTTAGACCCTGTAGAGTCCATATAGCATGCAATCTACCCAAGCCAGAATTCTCCTCAGACAAAAGTTTCTTTAGTTCAGGAACCACAGAACGGTCCTTTGCAAGCACCAAACGTTTTTGGGCTTCATCTCGCCACCAACCATTCGGGTGAGCCAATGCTGAGATCAACTGTTCATTGGAGAAAAAGTCCATTTTAGGGATACGATCTGCTTCGAACCCCTTTTTGATAACTCGGTAAATTCGACCCCTCTGAATATTCTTATCCAGATTTCTTCGCTTGATTTCTTTTCGGAGATAGGATCCCTCTTTTGTCCAATTTCCATCCTGAATAATCCCACGATACATATCTATAATATACAAACATCCATCAGGACCCGTATAAGAGTAGACAGGACGGAAATTTGGGTCTTTGGAAGCAAGAAACTCAACCTGATTCTCTTTTTCAGGATTGGTCAAAGTTTTAAAACCATCTTCATCTTCAAGAAAAATGCCTCGCCTTACAAGACGACCCACTGGTTCCGGAATAAAATATTGACCCACCATCTCCTCACCAAGCTTGTCACCCCGAAAAAGCGTTTGGCCTCCAATAGCCGTAAATTTAATCAAAGAACGATCCTCTTTTCTTAAAATCCCTCTCCCTGCTTGAGCATCGGCAGTTCCTTGAATCGGCCAAACCGTTTTAAAATCAGGCTCAATCCTTGCAAGATCATTGAACATTGGATCAAAACTCAAGTTGTCATGCATTAAATAATCCAATCCTATCATCTCTCCAGTCCATGGATTTGAATTGATTGTAGAATATAGATTCCCAACGTTGTCTTGGGTAATTCCCCACTGACCTCGAAAACCTGTTTTTCCTTGAATGATTTTTCCACCCTGATCGTCAGGAATGTATTGGTAACGATCCGAAGTTTTGGCATTATAAATCCAGTTGTCCAATCCCCACATAAGACCGTTGTGTTTGTGCTCCACATTCCCATTTCTGGAACCGAACTTGTCATAGATTGATTTCTGAACATCTGCAACCCCATCTCCATTGGTATCTTTACAAAAGAATATGTTCGGTGGAGCGCCCACTAAGATTCCACCTTTGACTGCAAGTAAAGCTCTAGGTTCCACTAATTCATCGATGAATACAGACTTTTTGTCCCAGATCCCATCTTGATTTTCATCTACCAAACGAACCACTCTTCCTACAGGAGCTTGAGCTCCAGTATTGTCTAGGTCTTGCATATATCCTCGAAGTTCCACTACATACAAAGAGCCGTCACCACCCCAAACCATACAAATCGGTTCATTGACTAGAGGCTCCGAAGCAACCAAATCTACTTGAAAAGGTTCTTTGACAAAAATTTTGTTACGAGATACCTCGGGATTCAACGGGGAGGTATCTGGGTCCGTGTCGATTTGACTTCGGTCAAACCCAAAACATACAGAGAAACAAGCGAATATAATAAACAGTAATAAAGGATTCATGATGCGAAAGATTGGAAATTTAAGCGGATTTGAGAGAGATTAATTTAGGAAGAGAAAAATGGGAACCTACAATATAATTGCAAACAGCTGAAATAGTATGGATTTTTAGACTAAACATATGGATTATTTGATAAATTTTAACTATTAATGAAAATTTTAAACGATCCAGCCCATCAAAATTGAAGTCTGAAAATTATTAGAGGATAAATTTAAAATCATCCATCCTTTTTGATCACTTTTTTCTTTTTAGCTGGTTTTGGTTTATAGGTATCGCTGTAAATTCTTAGTTCTTTGCTCATTGAATTTACAACCGAACTGAATTCTGGATTCTTTGCTAGGTTGTGAACTTCATCCGGATCCATTTCATGATTGTATAATTCAACCCCATCTTTTCCTCGATTCCATTCCGTGTAGCGCCATTTTTCATTTCTCATAGAATAGCCTTGTTCTTCGGACGAATGATGAACTTGAGTAAAGGCCGGCCGTTCCCAATTCCTATTTGGATTTTCTAAAAGAGGCCTCAGACTGACTCCATCCAATCCAGTTGGAACTTCAAAACCGGCATAATCCACAATCGTTGGAAAAAGATCAATCAATTCAACAGTCCTCTTGCAGGCAACCCCACCCTTAATCCCTGGAGCCATTATATACAGAGGAACTCGAGCTGAGAGCTCAAAAGCTTTGCGCTTAAACCAAAGTCCCTTTTCCCCTATAAAATAACCATGATCCGACCAAAAAACGATCACCGTTCGATCCATTAGATTGTTTTTTTCAAGGGCATCCAACAATCGACCTACCTGAGCATCCACGAAAGAAATGGTAGCCAAATAAGCCAACTTGGATTGTTTTGCTTCATCCAGAGTTACATTTTGCCTCCAAAATGGCCAACCTTTCAAATCCTTCTTTAAAGCCAGAGGAGGAACATCCTCCAGATCTTTTTTGGCAAGCTCTAGGTCAGGCATTTGAATGGCATTGATATCATACAAATCAAAATACTTCTTAGGAGCAACATGAGGACAATGAGGATTGAAAAAACCTGCAGCAATAAAGAAGGGGCGGTCTTTGTTAGATTCAATCATTTGAATCGCTTGAGTGGCGACTTTACCATCTGTATGATCGTCGTCTTCACTGATCGGGTCCCAATAAGACATGGAAATCCCCAATCCTCCCTTTTTACCGGTGCGTCCGCCCGGAAAGCGAACAATCTTCTCCTCCATAGTCTTGTCAATACCTACCGGATTGAAACGCTCTGACCAACTCAATTTATCGTCTCTACCATCCGTACCAATTCGATCAGGATTTCCATAGTGATAAATTTTACCCACTCTACCCGAATAATACCCCTGATTTATAAAAAATTCACCCAGCGAAGTTCTATTCGGTTGGTAAACACGAAATAAATCCCCTAAACCATAGCAAGTGATACTATTAGGTCGCATTCCAGTCATAACACTATTTCGACTGGGACCACATAGAGCTTGTTGGCAATAAGCATTGTCAAACTGAACACCCATTGCAGCTAGGCGGTCAAAGTTTGGAGTGATGGCTTCTTCGCAACCATAAGAACTAATGGCACAATTAAGATCATCTGCAGCAATGAATAGAACATTCAAAGGTTTTTTCTCATTCCCATTAGCATTGATTAAAAGCGCACAATGAATGGAAAAAATAAAAATCAAAACGATTCGTGTTTTGTGTAAGAAGTTCATAGTTTTAGTTGTGTTCATTGTAATTTTTCCCCTGATTATTTTTAAAATCGCTACAGAAACTTAGCTTTTAACTGCTTACCCGTTTGATTTCTAAACCTTTTTCTTGAATCACTTTTGGAATCTAACGGATCTCTTCGTCTGGTAGATTTCCCTTTATGCCCTGATCGATCGGCATCCAATCCTCTTTATCTGGATTGGCTGCTAATATGAGCTGATCTAATTCCTTGCTGAGTTTTTGAATCAGGTCTTTGTAATTTGGATCTCGTATTAGATTCAACTTCTCATTGGGATCCTCATTGAGATTGTACAACTCTGCCATATGTTTGTCTTCAGAACCATCTCCATGTGGATACCGAATGAACTTCCATTGATCGGTTCTCAGGGCTCGCACGTTGGGAGTGTATGGAAATTGATATTCATAGTTGTATTCGTAATACCAACTTGTCCTCCAATCTGAATCTCCATCAGTGATCAATTTTTTCCAGGAACTGCCTTGTGTCATTGGGAGTGGTTTTTGATCGCAAATATCCAAAATAGAAGCAGCAAAATCGAGAGTGAGCGTTTGTTGTTCAATTATTTTAGGGAATTTAGGGGAAACAAGCTTGGGGTAACGAACGACAAGGGGAATGCGAATCGAAGGTTCATGCCCCGTTCTTTTGTCAACCATTCCATGCTCCCCATTGAGCAAACCATTATCGCTCGTAAATATAAACAATGTATTGTCCAAAACTCCCATGCGATCCAACTTTTTGTAAAGTCGACCCACAGAGTCATCCACTGAAAGTAATGTCCCCCAATAAGCCCGAATCATATTCTCGAATGCAAGCATCCCTGAGGCGGATGAGTCTGGGAAATCTTTCCTCCAATCAAATAAAGGTCCGTAGATCCCATGCCAAGTGTTTAATCTCTCAGTGATCCACTTGGGTTTGTTACTCAATTCAAAAGCAGTCTCTGGATAAGGAACCCGGATTGAATCAAAAACACGTTCGTATTTTTTTTCTGGATAATAAAAACTATGAGGAGCCTTGTGGCCTAACATTAGCAAAAAGGGCTCCTCATTTTTCAACGAATCGATCCAATCAATCGCCATATCTGTTACGACATTTGTGTAATATCCAGGAACTACTTTTCTTGGCCCACTGTTCTCCCTAAACTCTGTATCAAAGTATTTTCCCTGTCCACGGTGGGTAATGAAATGATCAAATCCTGGCCTTTTGCTGTCATCTGCCTCACCCATGTGCCATTTTCCGATATAAGCTGTAGAATACCCGGCCTCTTGCAGTTGACGTGGAAAAGTAGGCAAATCTTTAGGATAATCAGTAAAATTATTAACCACACCATGTGCATGCGCATACAAACCCCCTAAAATTGAGGCCCGACTCGGAGAACATAAAGAAGTGGTGCAGAAATGATTTTTAAAAAGAACGCCTTCTTGAGCAAGACGATCAATATTTGGAGTCTTTAAATAAGGATTGCCCATACAGCTCAAGGCATCCCATCTTTGGTCGTCTGTTAAAATAAAAACAACATTTGGGGATGAACTCTGGCCAAAAATAGAGACACCAATAATTAACAAGCATGAAAGTACAAACTGTTTTTTTTTCATATAATTTCTAATTTATCCAATTTAAATTTTATTTTTTAAGCGGGATTGAAACACTGCCAACCGCTCCTTGTCTTTTGATTTTAATTTCATATTGCTCAAAACTTCAGCAATCCCTTCTATTTGTTTTCCTAATAGAAATACATTTCCCCAAGCCCTGAGACTTTCAGCCACCACAATCGACTCAGCTAAGCAATGGATGACTTCATTTTTCTCCTTGCCTAAAAGTCCCAAATACAAGGCGGCAGTTACTCGGATGTCCAGAGTGCTAAAATTCTCAACTTCTGTTTTTAAAAATCCTGTCATTTTTGCTAAGACCGCGGGGGTAGCTGCTTCTTTACCTAGATGTAAAAATCCAACAGTTCCCCAATAGCGGAGTGCTTCATCCTCAGACTCTAGCAAATCAAACAAGGCGGAAGCATCCTCAATAGAAGCAAAATTAGCTAAATCAGCGGCCTCCATATACTTTACTTGATCAAAAAAATCTGGAGTTCGAATCAAATCATAGATCGGCATTTGGTGCTTTTTTGAGCGGGCCAATAACATATCCTCCGGCAAATAACCGCAATCATGGATGGCCACTTGTCTATCTTTGAGTGAAGTTCTCATTTGCTTCAAACGGTCCGCATAGTCTGGATTTCCAGCAAGATTGGCCACATTGTCAGGATCTTGAAGGCAATCAAAAAGTTGTTCCACGGGCTTTGGTTTGAAAAAAGCACCTGTGATTGCGTCGGTTTTTCCTGCCAAGTGATGCTTTTCCCAAGCATTCATAGAGGGAGCCTTCCAAAGATAAGCTAGGTGTTGTCCATTGGGGCGAAAGGGTTCAAAATTGCGTATATACAAATAACGTCCATCTCGAATTCCTCTTTGCATATCAGGCACCTCGTCCATTCTTTGCCTTCCCATGTGAACGAACTGCCTTGGTTCTTCCTCGTCTTTGCCTAGAAAAATATTGCCTTGCATTTCTTTTGGAACTGCAGATCCAGTAATACTCAACCAAGTTTTTGGCATATCAATAAAACTTACCAAACGATCTACCACAACTCCGACATTCTGATCAGGCCATAAATACTTGAACTTTTCCGGGATGCGAATGATCAGAGCGGAGTGAGTTCCAGAATCGAACAAAAATCGTTTGCTTCTACCAATAACCCCTCCATGATCCGAGGCGTAAACAACAATCGTATTTTCTGAGAGTCCATCTTGCTTTAATTTATTTAATATTGCACCAAGACTATTGTCTGCCTTCATGACTCCTACAGTGTATCTAGCATAGTCCATTCTCATCTCCGGAATATCTGGATGATAGGCAGCCAGTTTCATTTCCTCTGGATTCACGGTAATCTTACTTTTAGGGTGAGTATTCGTATTGCTGGACCTGTGTAGAAAAGATTCATGACAGCCCGCGGTGTTAACTACCTGAAAAAAAGGTTGATTGAGCTCCCGATCTGGATTTTCCCAAGCAAATTTGCCATAATGATCCCAAGTTTTTAAATAGTGACCGCAAGTACCTTGATTTTCTCCACCACCGTTGTGGCCTTTTTCCCGTCTATTTGAAAAGTTGTAGTCTGTTTTAGTCCAATTAGCTACAAAGTATCCGTTGGCACGTAATTGATCAGGGTAAAGCTTCAAGCGCTCTGGAATTGGATTTTTGCTTCGCATATATACAGTTCCCAAGGAGGTAGGATGGATTCCCGTAATCCAACCGCTCCTTGCAGGAGCACATACAGGAGACTGAGTGAAACAATTCGAATACAAAAAACCTTCACTGGCAAACTTATCAAAGTTAGGGGTTTCTATCTGCTTGTTTCCATAACAACCCAGCCATCTTGCGCTCATATCCTCTCCCGTTATCCATAAAATATTGGGTTTCGATCCACTGATTTTTTTTTCATCAGCAAAAGACTTTCCTATTAAAAGTTGAAATAATATAAATAGGGAAATTAAAGTTATTTGTTGCATTGAATCAATCAGATCTAAGTAAATGTTTCTGGTTTAATAATAATTTAAGAATAAAAAATTTAAATGGACTTTTAGATTACAATTATGGACTATTTGATCCTTTTAATCAGGTAAATTTGTTTAATTGCTCTCAATTTTTGGATTTTTTCTTTTTTGAGTTGGAGCTAAAAAACTGGTCATAACCGGATACAATCTCGTATTTAGAATCAAAATCCCGCCAATCATTGATCATAGACTCGGCAATTTCAGGATTTTCACTAAAAACATCCTTGATTTCACTCTCATCGTTGCGCAGATCAAACAATTGCCATAAGGTAGATTTTTTTCCACGATTCCCATAAAGTTTAAATTCTTTATTTCGGATTACTTGATCCCGCTTGTAAGCAAAACGAAGATTGCGATTTTTCAATTCTACAGATTCCAAAAGTGGGATAATACTGACTCCATCCATGTGATTCAATTTTCTACCGTGGATCTGACTTGGATAACTAACCCCGGTTGCATCATAAATTGTTGGCGCTAAATCATAAATTGAAACAGGGGTTCTGTTATAAGATTTAGCAGCCTCAAAAGAAATTTTCTCTGGCCAATGAACAATCATGGAAGTTTTCATACCCCCTTCCCACAAACTAGTTTTATTCCCTCTATAAGGAGTATTTTGAACATTTGCTACAATGGTTCCACTGTTATTATTAACTAAAATTCCCTCTCGAGTACCCAGCTTATCTATATCTTCATCCGTCATGGTATCCAAGGGACAGCCGCCATAAATTCCAGATTCCGCAGAGGCTCCATTGTCAGAAAGAAATATGAATAATGTATTCTCAAACTGATTCTTTTGTTTTAAAAAATGAACCAATTTACCCACCTCCTGATCAATCACATCCACCATACCTGCTATCAATTGAAGTTTTCTTTTAAACAATCTTTGCTCTTTATTGTTGAAAGAATCCCATTGAGGAATGTTTCCCTCTAAATCTTTATTCATTTCTGGCAGATCAATACTATCTGGATCTAAAATCCCACGTTGAATCATTCGCTGATACCTTTGCAAGCGAATCTTATCCGTTCCAAGATCAAAAATACCCTCATATTTATCGACCACTTCTTTGGGGGCTGAGAGCGGAAAATGAGGGGCATTTAAGGCTAAATAAACAAAAAATGGTTTCCCCTGACTGATTGCCTCTTTATCAATTTTTTCAATCGCATAGTCGGTATAGGCCGTAGTTCCGTACCAATCATCAGGCAATGAGTTGGCTGAAACCTCCTCTCCTTCCAAAGTCAAAGGTCCAGGTCTTTTTCCACCCGGAACTCCCAAAACATCCCTTTTGAAATACATAGGGGTCAACTTTGCGCCATAATGAAATTGGAATCCTATATCCAAAGGCGAGGGATTTATGTGCCACTTGCCGGATAAAATCGTTGTATACCCCTCAGAGGCTAAAATTTCTGCAATTGTAGTCGCATGATTTGTTTCAATATTACCTGCAGATTTAAAGGCTTTTACCCGCTGGCAACTCATTCCTGTCATTAATGATGCCCGGGATGGAGCACATTTAGCGTTGTTGAAACAATTTAAAAAAGTAATTCCATCTGTGGAGAGTTTCTCCAAGTTAGGAGTTTCCGATTCACCACCCATATATCCGGGATCCGAATACCCCATATCGTCCACCAATATCAAAATGACATTGGGCTTACAAAATAATAAACCCGAAGTGAAGATCGTGAGAAATATAATTAAAAAATGAGTCATCGTTCAGCTGGGATTGAATTTTAAGTTGTTTCGGAAAATCTTTAGACTGACCCCTATAAATTTTTTTTAAGTTTGGACTTCTTTTTAAATTTATCGTGAAGGGAAAGAGCCCTCTTTTTTAATTTTTCCGTCATTTCGGGCATCGATTGTGAAAGATCACTCATCTCACTGGGGTCTTTTTCTAAATCAAATAATTGCCAAAGAGCGTTCTTTTTATCGTAATTTGGCAGAAAACCAACAGCTTTGTATTTGCCGGATCTTGCCATCCTGTAGTAGCGAAAAGAAAACCAAAAATCACGATCAGGAAGTTTTCCACCCGTTAAAAGAGGTTTGAGACTCGTACCATCCATTGGATCTAAAATCCTTTCGCCTATTTTATTAGGATACTTCAATCCAGTGGCTTCATAGATAGTAGGTGCTATATCCATAATTTGTACAGGTTCGCGAACATAACCATCTGATGCATCCGGAGTCATTCCCTCGGGCCAGTGAATGATCATAGAGGTTCTCATTCCTCCGCCCCATAAAGATTGTTTACCCCCACGCAAAGGGGTGTTCTGAAAAGCTGCAATCGCAGTTCCACTGTCACCTGCACTTTTGAACCCTGGTTCCCCCATCTTATTAAGCATTTCATCATTTGCTTTGTTAGGGTTGGGTCCGCCAAATGTCCCCCGAACAGGACAAGCTCCATTGTCAGACAGAAATACGATCATTGTGTTATCCAATTGACCAGTTTCTTTTAACATCTCAATCAATCTACCCACTTGTTCATCAGCAATGTCCAGCATGCCTGCAATGACTTCAAGTTTGCGTGCGAAATATTTTTGCTCTCTTGAATTGAAATCTCCCCAATGGAACAACTTCGTTTGCTCTCCATCATGAGAGAGCGGAGCCAATTCATACAGGGAAGGATCCACAATTCCTTTATCAATCATTCTTTGATAGCGCTTTTCACTCAGAACATTGAATCCCTCATCATATCGACCCTTATACTTGTCAATATACTCTTTGGGAGCAGAAAAATTGAAATGGGGGGTATGAACGGCATAGTAGAGAAAAAAGGGCTTTTCTTTGTCGATGGCTTGTTTTTTCACAGTATCCATTGCATAGTCCGTATAGGCAATCGTACTGTAATAGTCATCAGGCAATGTGTTTTTATCTACCAACTCGTCTTGGTTCATCAAATACCGAATAGAATCTTTAAAATAAGATGCATGGTAGCGCTCCCCGAACCTGTATTGAAAACCGGCTTCTAATACAGGAGTTCTTATATGCCACTTTCCTGCAAGAATTGTAGTATAACCATCTTTCTGCAAAACTTCAGCAACGGATGCAGCATTGTTTTTAATAAAATCCCCTCCTTTCTCACCCTGAACATCGAGTTTCATACTATTCATTCCAGACATGAGTGCACAGCGAGTGGGAGCGCATTTAGCATTGTTCATACAGTTTAAAAAAGTAACCCCATTTTTAGCTAACTTTGACAAATTAGGCATTAGAGCCTCCCCACCCATGTACTCAGGATCCGAGTAACCCATATCATCATACAAGATGACAATCACATTGGTTTTCTTTTTAGCTTCTATCGCTGAAGTCAAAAAAAACAGGGATAAAAAAATAATTAAAAATGGACTGAATGGCTTTTTCATAATCATGATTTTGGTGTTCATTCATAGATACTTGTTAAATCCATCTAATTTTCCCCTTTTAAAAGATTTAGATGGAATGATTTATGGATAAAAAGCGTTGAGAACGCTTGGATTTAAAGCCTCCTAAACATCAAACATTCATTGAGAGATAAAGTTAAAAAAGAGAGGAATTTAGAGAAATTATTTAAAGCACTAAAAAGACCACGAATCGGAACTTGAATAATTTCCAGAAAACATTTCAGCGAAGAGCTTAGTGTAAGAAGAAAATTATTCAGAAAATTTAGATTTTAGGTTCAATGATTCAGATACCTTGCATTCTAACTTGAGCCATTCTTTCTCATTTACTTCAAATAAGCGGTTAGATAAACATTCATAAAGGATTGGTTGGAACTGTTATTCCAACCAAAACCTGAAAAAATTTGGGAAAGCTTGCCTTTTTTATTTTGCATTAAGCTTCCAAGATGAATTTTTTGACCTTCCTCCACTTGAACGGTGGAAACCAGTTCCTCGATACGAACGGATTGTTCTTTCCCGATACGATCTTTAACAGAAAATTGAGGAAAAACATCGACTGAAATCTTTCCATTCTGATAAGCAAATGGTTGAACCTGCATCGAAGCACCGATTCTTCTCATGTTTAATTCCTGATCATTTTTCCATTGATAGGTTCTCCAAGCCCCGTTTTCAAAAATCTCCAATCGATGACTTTTAAAATACGCAGACAACTGAACTGGATCGATTTCCTCTGTTCCTACAAATAGGCTAGCTTGCTTACCGCTTTGAACCAGCAACTGCATTTGACGATTGCTATCTGAATTAGATTTCAACTTGGAACCTTTCAGGCTGAATCCATTCAATGCGTGATCAACGACCCGACCATTTTCCATTTTTAAAAGAGTTCCATCTTGAGACTTACCAAGGCCCACCCCAATATTTACTGATTCCTCATTGCGATTTCCTACAAAATCAACAAGGACCCTCACATTCAAACGAGGGCGATCGACCTGATTGATCATTTGTTTGATTTGTTCGATTTTTTCGGGGGTATCATAGACAATCACGGCATTCTCATTCTCTAAAAACCCAAGACTTCCAAAGTTAGAAAGTTTGGGATGGATCAATTTCTCAATGCTTGCAAAAGAAATACTTTTCAATGGAATCACAGCTTGTGCTTCCTTATGTCTCAGAGAGAGCACTAATTTTTCAATTTTAGACGCATTTTTTTCCTCATCATAAATCAACAAAGTCTTTGAATCTATGGAATAAAAACCCTGATCGCTGATTAGTTTTTTTACTAAAGTCTCCACTTGACTGGGGGACAAAGTCGTGCCCAGATCAATCACCTTGGCAACCTCTTCAGCCGTTGCAAAAGGAACTATAAATCCTAGAATTAAGAACTTAAGAATTTTCATTGGGGTTTTATAAATAGGAGATAAAGTTTTTAATTTAGGTCTCATTGAAATTTCTGCAACCTTAAATTCTATTGTATTCCTTATTAAACATTTCAGTCCTATGAGATTAAAAGGATCCCTGAATCTATTTTTGGCTCAAACTATAAAGAGAGTTCAAATTGCCTAAGAAAAACCGAAAAAACGACCACTTAGTCAATAAGGATAAATTTGGAAAATTCCAAAAAATCCTTCCCCTAATATTCTTGATTTTATAAGTTCTTTTTGCATAAATTGTGAGGTGGTTGAGTTGCGTGTATTAAAAGCAGTTAGGCAATGAACAATTCTGCCACCTCTATAATTGATCAGGGCTCAACCATCGAAAATGAATCATTTTAAACTTTCTACCCATCGTTGACTGGGCTCTGGGTTCGTAAGGGTTGATCAAATCAGGTTCAACCGGATCCGGAACCCTCTGAACGACCGCTTCGCAATGCTTACCAGTCCTCTTTCCAGTCACTGCATCTACCAATTCTCCATAACCTCTGATAATAAAAGTATCAGATCGAACGGTCAGTAAACTACCCAGTTTTTCTAACAGATCCCCCTGTTGGAGGTAACTTGATAGTCCCTGCATGCTTGATCCCATATCTGCTCCACGATTGAAAGGCTGTCTATTAGGAACAAAATTTCCTGACCCGTCGAAGTAACTTGTATGAATCTCAGATTCTAGAACCTTGACAGCATCTAGAGTGCGATTGATCCCACTGTTATAAATTGCTGAATCCAAAGCACCCATATATTCCGGGTTGTTGGCTTTTTCTAAAACTGTTTTTGGCATCTGGGCAAAAGGATTTACTTTATTTAGTTTGCGATTCACAAACTCAGCCAAGCTCATAAAAGGTCCTCTCAACTTGACCTGCTCCACAATTTTTTCTGCTAAATTCTGAATTTCTGAGGAATTTAAGGCCCTGTAACCTGCAAATGCTTCTAAAGAAATTGGATCCTCATCGAATTCATCTGCTTGAAGGTTGGGAAATAATGAATACAACGCCTTTTCTTTAATCTTATAATTTGCAGTCTGTGCATCATTAAAATAAAAGGATGCAATCAATCCTTTCCATGCTTCTACTGAGGTTGAATTTACATTGAATGCTCCATTCAACATCAAATGCGCAGAGGATTTGTCAAATTCAAAAATATCCTCCTTAGGTTCTCCTGGAAATGGTCTGTGAATTAACTTGGTGTTCTTTATTTCAAATGGATCAGAAGGGGGCTCTAAAGTGGAAAAATAGTACCGATCCCAAAGTGAATCGTTGGCAATATAATTGACATCTCCTATGACCATAAATTGTCTGGCAAAATAGGGTTGGGCCGCGGAAGTCATATCAAATAGACTTTCAGGATCTACGTCTCTAGGCACAAAGGCCAAGGACTGGGAATTTCCTATCTGAGTATTGGTGGCCCAAATAAATTCAAACAAATTGCAGTGCCTCAATTGTCCTACAGAATGGACCACTTCATCCTCACTCAGTGCATGATATAAAATGGACTTGAGTTGACCAACAGAAGAATTCTCAGAATACCCAACATAAGTTTGTCCCCCACTCAAAGCTTCAAAGGCAACTTGTTGATCCACATCGCTTTGCACATTTTGAACATTCTTAGACATGTAGACATAATTGCTGTTATTTCCAATATCGGAGGATAAGTCATTCGCATCTCTGTGTTGTCTTAGCTTTGAAACAAAAGGAGCTCGAAGATTGCGAGCTCCATAAATGCGATTTGGGGGTAGAAAATCTGCAATCGGATTGTAGGAAAAATTAGTCTCTGGTAAATAATGAGACCATTCCCAACCATAGACCGGCCATTTATTTGGTAGATTTACTGAAAACGGAGTTGAATCATTTATCCCTGAAGGGTCTCTAATCTGACAGGGATCTAAAACTGGAGTTTGATCCCCAATAGCTATTTTCTTTTTATGTTTTGTAGCATGTAGAGGAACTTCTCCCAATTTTGAACTACCGAACGCATAAATTTGAGTGCCCGCATCTTTGTAACTACTGACACTTGCAGGCTCTCTAAAAATCCGAACCGAAGATTGAGGATACAATTCTGAACAGTCTGCATAGACCTGCATCTCGTAGTTGTTGTAGGGAAGAGAGAGAGGGAAAGAGTCCACTGATTCCTCAAAACAACCATAGATAAACTTATCATCAGGATGAAGGTCTACTGGCACTGTTCTGTCAGATGGAATCGCGACATTTTTATCTCTCACTCCAAATGCTATTGCCTCTCCGGGAGGAATATCAGGGCATTTGAGTCGGTAAGTCAATTGCGTTTGAAACAACCCTCCTGCTCTAGTCGTATGAATGATGTCCTCAAAAACTCCACTCGCTATAATATTAGCTACAGGAGTTGTTTTGTCTTTAATTTCATAAGCCCAATTAAAATGGTCTACATCCCCTAAAGTAACGGTAACCACATAATCCACCGCCTTTAAAGTTACGTCATAAGGATTCCACAAAGCAATCACTGGAACATGATACATCCTTGCTTTGTAATCGGATCCATCAGGAACCAAAACCGGATAAAAATAAATCTGCATCCGTGAAATGAGTGGATAGATCCCATTTTGAACGGCTCCAAACCGTTGTTGGCGATTGACCAGTAATGGCAATCCCCCTGAATTAATCTGGTGTGGACGCACTTGGACTTTACCATTTGAATCCGCTCTCATATTAAAGAAAGATCTTAGTAATTCCCAATCGGGCCCACAACCACTCCAAAGATCCTTATTTTTCTTATTCACAAAAATAGGACCTGTCAGTTCCGTTGAATTTAGAGCCAAAGCCCGAGTCAGATCTTTCCGCAATCCCCCCTCTTTTGTATTGGATAAAACCCCTTTTGAATGAGCCGTGTAATCATGCCAGTAATTTTTTAATTCTACCTCATTTTTCTTGACCAAATTGTACGAGTCAAAAGATAAAACTTTATATAATTCCTGATAAACCTCATTTGTTTGACTTAAAAGTCCTCGACCGTTTTCACCACTCAGTTCCATGCCCGTTTTGCCCGGTAAATGGATGTAGTTGGATTCAGAACTAGAGGTGTATTTTGGGTCTATTGCGTTGAGTTTCCCTTTGACTGACTCATCACTCACCCACCAAGCGATCCTTCCAAACTCTTTTCCGTTCTCATCCTCCAATATTTGCAAAGGCACTGTGACTGCTCTTGAATTTCCATGAACTCCTTTTGCTGGAACCATCTCAACAGAGTCCGAGGATGGAGTAGACAATGGACTCAGTTGCGAGTAATCCTTAGAATCAGGGCTGGAAACCAACCATCGAATAAAAGATCGATCTTCTGCATTCCACAGTCCTGTCCAATAAGGATTCTCAACACCCTCCACTTTTATGTTAGAAATTTTAGTATCCTTAATAGATGCCATCGAGGTAACCACTTGGTCTTTTCCAGCTTCTTTTTGCAAAGTCCCGATTGCATCTTGAATCGCAAGTCTGGCAGTAAGTCGAATTTTGTGGTCGTCACTCAGTCCCTTTGCCTGAGCAATTGAACTCTTTATCATTGACGAGAGGCTCAATGAAAGAACGAGAATCAAAGACATGATCATCAAAGCAAGAATGAGTGCAAATCCCCTCAATTCTTTTTTACAAATTCTATTTTCTGAGATCATTTTAAAGCGTCCTAAGAATCACTCCCTTTTTTTACGGGTATTACGTGAAAAGAATGACGCACTTTTCCGTTGAGAGTGAAAGGATAAAACACCACAAGATTTGCTTGGTTATTTTGGGGCTTTAAAAAGAAAAGAGTCTTAAAGATTTTCCATTTTTCATTTTTTTCTTGAATTGCTGCTACTAGTCTCTCCCCAGGGTCTGGTATTTTTGTCATGTTAAAAACAATTTTGTCCAATGGATTGAGAGAAGATTCAAAATTCGGCCCTAGGCGAAATTGGATCTTCGCTTTAGCTAAATTTATAAAAAGAAGTTGGCCAGCATCTAAATGACTTTGCTCTACAGTGATACAATTGAGCGGGTTTAAATTTTTTGCATTTGGAATAAAAATAACCAAAACGATCACATCTTTTGCATCTAAAGAAATCTTTGCCGAGGAGATTGATACAAACTCTCCCTTAGTTTTTGTATACATTACAAATTTGGTCGGACCTACGTATCTAAATTTAGAACTCGTAACGCCCTGTTCTATTACAATAGGTTTGTAACTTTCTCCAGCCTTGTAGAAAAATTTCTTTTTAGTGATATTTTTTCTTTTACTACCCTCAAAATTTCCAGAGGAGGACCGAGAGATCGGATCCCATCCATACAAACGTATATCTGTGTCTACAATTTTGTCTGTGGAGGCACAAACATTAACTCCTGATAGTAAGTGAAAAATGAAAGAACAAACAATCATTCGGGGTATTGGACCAAAAAAGCACATAGTTGTTAAAGTAGTAAAATAAGCTTAAATTTCAATTTATATATTCTTTTTACATTCCCGTTACCATCGATCTAAAAACGAATAGAAAAAAGAATTCACCCTCCATTATATACTTTAAAAAATAATTTTACATAGATTATTTGATCCCTAGTATGGACTATTTGACGGTCTAATTAATAGCCATAGGATGAGTGGACTTAAGAATTACATTTGATTAATAAGTCTTGTAATTTCTAATAAATTGATAATCTTTTACTAAAAGCTCTTAATTATATTAAAGGATGAAAGCAGAATTCCCCATTACTGAACATGGTTTTATGCCAAATCGTTACAACCTAGTTGAAATTGCAGCCTACCTAGACCGCATTCAACGTCATGGGGAGTTAGAGGACCCTCGAAATGTTGCTTTCCTTAAAGCATTGAATCATTTATCTTCCATGAGCACCGAAAAAGCCAAAGATATCCTAGATCATTTCAGCGATCCATCTACAGACCCGATCCTCTCATCAGACAACAAACCAGCCTCTGGTGCGTGGAGTAAACCGGAGCAAATTCAATGAGGTATATAGAGCCTCATGCCCACATGGTAAGTCGGACTACCGACGATTATCAAGCAATGATCACTGCTGGCTGTGCTGCGGTTTGCGAACCCTCTTTTTGGGCTGGATTTGATCGCACGAGTGTTCAAGGATTTTATGATTATTTCCTACAACTCACTCAGTACGAACCCAATCGCGCTAAAAAGTTTCAACTTCCCCATTACAGTTGGTTGTGCATCAATGCAAAGGAAGCTGAAGATATAAAATTAGCAGAGGAAGTCATTTCAATCATTCCCGAATTTATTGAGGCTGACAATGTCTTGGGAATTGGGGAAATTGGACTCAATCGCAATACTAAAAACGAATTGACGGTTTTTGAAATGCAAGTAGATTTTGCATGCAAACACAATCAAATGATCCTGATACACACTCCTCACTTGGAAGATAAGAAAAAAGGGACAAAACTCATTCTGGATGTTTTGGAGAATCATTCACAGGTAGATCCGTCAAAAGTCATCATCGATCACGTGGAGGAGCACACAATTCAAATGGTGAAGGATCTTGGGTATTGGGCTGGGGTTACACTCTACCCAGATTCGAAATGCAGCAAAGCAAGAGCCGTTGACTTACTAGAAGTCAATGGCTTGGACAATATCTGGTTGAATTGTGCCTGTGACTGGGGAGTGAGTGATCCATTGGCTGTTCCAAAAACAGCCATTGAGATGAAGCACAGAGGCCATAATGATGAAACTATTGACCGAATCATCTTCCAGAATCCCAATCAGTTTTTGTCCCAAAATCCTAAGTTTAAATTATAAATGCATCCTTTTAAATGGATTTATACAAGCAATACGACCCCAGATAGTTTTTTGAAATCATATGGATGAATCCTTCAATTGTCCGTATTTTAAATGATTTAAAATTTGCTTTTTTCATCCAATTCTAAGCAATAGGCAAAGCTGAAATCAAAATGATTCCTGAAACATTTTATAACAATAGGAGGGATTGAATGTTCATAAATCCTATTTCCTTTTGACCGACTTGAATCCTATTTATTAAAAACTCATACTTATTTTTCAGTGGGAGCGATTTGGGTTTGAGGAATCTTAGTCCATTGACATCTGCCTGAGACCTTCTTAAAAATCGATTCCTATGAGACTCTCATCTAATTCCCACCTTGCTTACTGTACCAATGTGCACCCTGGCAAGGATCTGGAAGAAACTCTTCATTCTTTAAAAACTTTCACTTTACCGCTTCGCTACAGAATCGCTTCTAAACAAAAGGCTTTTGCCATAGGATTGCGATTGAGTTACAAATCCGCTCAAGAACTCTCACATCCAAAAACCCTCCAAAAATTCAAACGATGGCTCAAAAAACACAATTGCTACGTTTTTACAATTAACGGCTTCCCATTTGCCGACTTCAATAAAGGTCGAATTAAGGAACAAGTTTATTGGCCGGATTGGACCTGCTCAGATCGATTGAGTTATACAAATTTACTTTTCGATCTAATTGTTGAATTGGAGCCCCAAAGCCAAGACCTGAGTATCAGTACACTTCCCGGTTCTTTTAAAAGATTTATAAACAATGCAGAGCAGCAGACTCTGATTTTTGAGAACTTGTTAAAATGCCACCAACATATTTTGAAAGTAGCAGATCGAAGTGGTTACGATCTACATTTGGGTTTAGAGCCAGAGCCTCTTGGTCTCTTTGAAACGACTGAAGAAACGATCCGATTCATCCATGCGTTTCGTTCATTCGCTCAAGATCATTCCGTTCAAAAAACCATAGGGGTCAATTATGATACCTGCCATATGGCCATCCAATTTGAAAATGCTTGGGAATCTTTATCGCTCTTTGAGAAAGAATCGATTCGGATCAGTAAACTCCATTTAAGTTCCGCGATAAAAGGTCGCTATTCTCCTGCATTTTTAAAAGCAATTCATCCCTTTGTTGAAGAAAAATACTTACATCAAGTCGTCGCAATGAATAAATTCGGACAAATCAATCGAGTAGAAGACTTGGACCAAGCACTGGATCCATCCCAATTTGCGCTTGTCGAGAGCGAATGGCGGATTCACTTTCACATCCCCCTCCATACCTTACCAGAAAAACCTTTACAAAGCACCAGCGACCATACCCAAGATACCTTGGATTATCTTATCAAAAATCCCCACACTACAAAACACATCGAATTGGAGACCTATACTTGGGAGGTTTTACCTTCCCAATTCAAAGAACTCTCAGTGGTCGAACAAATGGAACAGGAATACCTTTGGGCCTTGAATACCCTGAATCTTGAGGGGTAACCAATCGACAGTCTTTAATAACAGACTTTTCGCTTCTTAAGCGTGACTTAAAGGTTCATTCAGAGTCCTTTTTTTGAAATTATATTGTAACTGATCGCGTCATTTTCTTGTATATGTGCGACAAATAAAGGGTAATTTTTTACATTCTCAACAACTTATGTTATTAGTGGCATTCAAGATTTTAAGTTCCCATTTAATAGATTAGCCCAAAACTCAGTTCAAATTTGACACCAATCATGCTCTCAAAAATTCAGACATTTCTATTACTTGGAAGGGTATCCAATCTTCCTAGTGTCTGGACAAACGTAATCGCTGCCTTCTGCTTGGTGACCGTTTATAATTTTGGAAACTGGGAATATAAGAACACAATACAACTTCTTCCAATCCTTCTGGGTGCCTCATTGCTTTACATGAGTGGCTGTATCTTAAATGATGCAAAAGATGCTTCTTTTGACCAAAAGCATAGGACAGATAGACCGATCCCTCAGGGAAAAATCAGTGTTTCAACCACCTATCTTTTAGGTTTTTTGACCCTCTTGGCAGGATTCTCGCTGCTTACAACCATCTGCCAAGCGAATTTTATAGCAGTGGGCGCTTTGTGCAGTTGCCTGCTTATTTACACTTGGTTGCATAAATTCACGCCTTTCTCCGTATTGTTTATGGGCGGATGCAGAACCTTCCTATGGGTTGTTGCCGGAAGCTGTTACCAAGTTTCCGTTTCTCATATCACCGTTCTGCCCGGGATCTTGCTAGGTTTGTATATCATTGGATTGTCTTTATTAGCTAGAAACGAGGCAAACAAGTCCTCTCTCATTAAGAATAAGTCCCTAGCATTGGGTCTACTTATTTCGCCAATCCTGACGGTTTTTTTATATGTGGAAAACTGGAGAGTGAACTTTGTTTCTGTAACGCTCGCTTTTGTATTCATTTTCCTAATTTGGAATACTTCTCGCATCCGACCCATTGAAAAGATGATTGGCACATTGCTCAGTCTGATTCCTTTTATCGATGCCATCGCTCTCAGCGGATTCTACAATCTCTATGCAATTTTATTACTCGCTTTCATCCCTGTAGGGAAATACTTGCAACGTTTCATTCCAGCTACTTAATAAGGAATAATTATGATTCATCCAAAAACTTTTCAAAAGAAACTCACTGAAAAAATCCAAATAGAGCAAGAACACAAAGTATTCTTCACACGATCTTTGTTTTCTAAGGAGAACGAAACCCTTCTCAATGCTTTCGAGGACAACAGACCAGTTAAAGCCTTGGTTCTGCTAGACAGAAACTTGCTTACATTCATGCCAAAACTCGAAAACACGATTCAAAGCTGGTTTGAAAATCACAACGATTCATTTGTCTCGATACCCAAAATTTTAGAACTACCAGGAGGAGAGGCAATCAAGAATGATTGGCGTTACATTGAGAAAATTTGGGGGCATATCGAGAAGGAGCACCTCTGCAGACACTCTTATATAATTGCTATAGGTGGGGGTTCTTTAATGGATGCAGTAGGATTTGCGGCCTCGACGGCTCACCGTGGGATTAGAATCATCAGAGTTCCAACGACCTGTTTGGCTCAAGCTGACAGTGGGGTTGGTGTAAAAAATGGGGTCAACCGCTTGGGAAAAAAGAACTGGATCGGTAATTTTTCCATCCCCAAATGTGTGATCAATGATTCCCATTTTTTAGAACACATTCCATACGCCTTGTTTAGAGAAGGATTGGCCGAAGCGATTAAAGTTTCCTTGATTAAGAAAGAATGTTTTTTTTCTTGGATTGAAAAGAATAAAGAGGCCATAAAACTCCAAAAAAAGGAAGTGGTCGAAGAACTCATTTATCAAAGTGCCTCTTTACACTTTGACCACATTTGCAACTCTGGGGACCCCTTTGAAATTGGATCCAGCCGCCCTTTAGATTTTGGCCATTGGTCTGCCCATAAACTCGAGCAAATTTCTTCATTTGCCATCAATCATGG
The DNA here is from genome assembly GCA_913049555.1 of uncultured Opitutia bacterium. GTDB lineage: Bacteria > Verrucomicrobiota > Verrucomicrobiia > Opitutales > CAJWYM01 > CAJWYM01. Next base: position 12,177 of record CAJWYM010000022.1, on the reverse strand, counting down.
AGAGGCAGTCAGTATAGGAATCGCTGTAGACATTTGCTATGCCCACAATATTGGAATGTTAAGTGAAATCGATAAAAACAGAATTTTAAATTTATTGATCCATTTTGAGTTTACTTTATACAACGAACACTTAGACGATTATGACACAAACGGAAAGCGCGTAGTGATCGAGGGCATTGAGGAATTTAGAGAACACCTTGGAGGCGAACTATCGATTCCTCTCCTAACCCAGATTGGTTCCATGAAAAATGTCCACAAAATTGACAAATTCAAAATGGCTCAGGCATTCAGAGAAGTAAAAGAAATCCATTTAAAACAGTAAAAAAGGATTTATACGAGTCCCTATGCGATCGGTTGTTATAAATATTGTAGGACTTTGCAAAGATCTTATTGGTCCCCACACCCCTTACACAAACAAACAGATTGAGTCCTACTCTCTAGGACTGATTGAACCGAACATCCCTGCGGTTACCTGTACCGCTCAGGCGACCTACTTGACTGGTCAAAATCCATCTGAACACGGCATCGTGGCAAATGGATGGTATGACAGAACCCTCCATGAACATCATTTCTGGAAACAGTCCAATCGGCTGGTTCGAGGAGAAAAACTTTGGGAAGCCATCCGCAATCAAAAAAAGAATTTTACCTGCGCTCAACTTTTTTGGTGGTACAACATGTATTCCAGTGCTGACTATTCCATCACTCCTAGACCTTTATATTTAAGCGACGGTAAGAAGGTATTTGATATTTACAGCCAGCCCCTGAGTATTCGAGACACCATAAAAAACGATCTTGGGGAGTTTCCCTTTCCATCTTTCTGGGGACCTATGGCTGGCCTTCCATCGTCTAAATGGATTGCTGAATCAGCTAAATGGGTAGAAGAAAAATACTCCCCAGACCTCTCTTTAGTATATCTTCCGCATCTTGACTACAACTTACAAAGATTGGGGCCTAATGATCCTAAAATACAAGAAGATGTTCGAGCAATAGACAAGATTGTAGGAGATCTTGTTCAATTTTACAAAGAAAGAGAGATACAGCCCTTCTTGCTCTCTGAATATGGCATCTCAGAAACGAATCATTGCATTCACATAAATCGTCTTTTTAGATCTAAAAACTGGCTGACAATCAAAGATGAATTGGGACTGGAACTTTTAGATTGTGGGGCCTCCAAAGTATTTGCCATTACCGACCATCAGATTGCCCATATTTATTTAAACGACCCAACCCTCAAAAAAGAGGTCATAGAGGCACTTTCAAGAATAGAAGGAGTCTCTGAAATTTTATACGACGACTCATTGAAAAAAGCGGGCCTCAACCACTTTCGCTCTGGGGATCTCGTTGCTATTGCAAAAGAGAATTCTTGGTTCAGTTATTATTACTGGGAAAATGATAAAAAAGCCCCAGATTTTGCTCGCTGCATTGATATTCACAGAAAGTTTGGGTACGACCCCTGTGAGTTGTTTATTGATTCAGAAATTACTTTACCGAAGCTCAAGATCCTGTCTACTTTAATTAAAAAGAAGCTTGGATTTAGAACATTGATGGATGTCATCCCTCTCAACACAGATCTGGTTAAAGGATCCCACGGTTGTAAACCAAAAGATAAAAATTTTTGGCCGGTCTTGATCGGCCCCAATAATTTAGAATCCGAAAGAAAAGCTACTTCTATATTTGATTACCTGATTCAGAACCTTTGATTTCAGCGGCTCACTAAGAAAGGTCTCTTCTAATTCCTATGCTTGCAATTTGATCTATGAAAATTGCTCATGGATTGATGATTTAATATCATTTTTATTTATCGATTGCTGCTGTTATAATGGAAGTTTTACAGCATTCATTCCATGAGTGTTCCAAAATTAAAGACAACTCAATTCTAAAAAGAACCATGAATACAGTGCCAGATATTTCTACAGATGCTGAATGCCAAGAGACTCAAGGCAAAGCATTTCAATATAAGATTCAGAAGATTTGTTTTGATGAAAACTATCGACCCTCCAAGAACACGAGAATTAGCACTAATTTTGCAAATTTAGCGAGGGGAGAAAGTCGCCAAGAGAACTTACGCAATACTCTGAAAATGATCGAGCGGCGTTTCAATGCATTGGCACATTGGGACAACCCTAGAGGGGATCGCTATAGTCTTGATTTGGAAATCATTTCTGTGGATGTCGATGTGGACGGCAAAGGCCATCATTTTCCATCCATTGAAATTTTAAAGACCTACATTAGAGATCATAAATGGAACAAGCGCATTGAGGGAATTGTCGGAAATAATTTTTCTTCTTACATCCGGGATTATGATTTCAGTATTCGCTTACTGGAGCACAATAAAGATAAATCCCAATTCAGTATACCGGATGACTTTGGAGAACTTCATGGAAAGCTCTTTAAAGATTTTATTTTCTCAGATACTTATAAAAAGCATTTCAGTAAACTTCCAGTAATCTGCCTCAGCGTATCGGATAATAAGACCTACACCCGGACAGAAAATCAACACCCAGTCTTGGGTTTTGAGTACCAACCGAATGAATCTTCATTGACAGAAAAGTATTTTATGAAAATGGGTCTCCATGTTCGCTACTTTATCCCACCCAATGCTGCAGCTCCATTGGCATTCTACTTTTTTGGAGATTTACTCAGTGATTATTCAAACATCGAGTTGATAGGAACCATCAGCACGATGGAAACTTTTCAAAAAATTTATCGGCCCGAAATCTACAATGCCAATTCTACTGCTGGAAACCATTATCAGCCTAAATTAAAACACTCGGATCACTCGCTGACTCAAATTGTCTATGATCGGAAAGAAAGGAGTCAATTGGCAATCAAGCAAGGAAAATTTGCTGAAGAACACTTTATAAATCCATACCGATCTTTGTTGGAGCAATGGTCTTCGAATTATGCAGCCTAAGATTATCAAAGAACCCATTTTATCAGAATGAAAACATTATTACCTACATCCACAGCTGGTAGCTTACCGAAACCCTCCTGGCTTGCAGATCCTGAAAAACTTTGGTCCCCCTGGAAACTTGGCGGCCAGGAATTGGCTAAAGGAAAACAAGATGCTCTCCGAATTACTCTACAAGAACAACGGCAAACAGGCATAGACATCGTGAGCGATGGAGAACAAACCCGACAACACTTTGTTACGACCTTCATCGAAAACCTAGAGGGAGTAGATTTTAAAAAGCGTAAAACGGTTAAAATTCGTGATCGATATGATGCAAGCGTGCCAACAGTCGTTGGTCCAGTGAGCAGACCGATTTCGGTATTTGTTGAAGATGCCAAATTTTTTCGATCTCAAACGGATCAACCCATTAAATGGGCATTGCCTGGTCCGATGACCATGGTGGATACCCTCTATGATACCTATTATAATAGTCGCAAAGAGCTCGCTTGGGAATTTGCTAAAATTTTAAATCAGGAAGCAAAAGAACTGGAGGCTGTTGGAATTGATATCATTCAATTCGATGAGCCCGCATTCAATGTGTTTATAGAAGATGTAAATAATTGGGGGATTGCTTGCCTTGAGAGAGCCATTCAGGGCCTTCAGTGCGAAACAGCAGTTCATGTCTGCTATGGCTATGGGATTCAAGCAAATACAGATTGGAAAAAAACACTTGGCCCCGAGTGGCGGCAATACGAGGAGGTGTTCCCAAAATTACAACAATCCAAGATTGATATTATTTCATTAGAATGCCATGGTTCTCGAGTTCCTTTTGAAGTTCTGGAACGCATTCGAGGTAAGAAAGTCATGGTTGGTGCCATTGATGTTTCCACCCCTACTGTGGAAACTCCTGAAGAAGTGGCAGCAACGTTACGAGAAGCTCTAAAGTATGTGGATGCCGAAAAACTTTATCCATGTACAAATTGTGGAATGGCTCCCCTCTCTCGTGAATTGGCTAGGTCTAAACTCAGTGCTTTACGAGCAGGGGCTGAAATCGTAAGAGAAGAACTTTTGACTGAGGCTGCTTGCTAAACTCATTGAATAATTGAATGATAGATGAATGGGGATCCTAGAAATAATCACACAGAATGCTTTAGCAATCATGGCTCTAATTGGAACTGGAGCCTTTGCTGGATTTTTAGCTGGATTGCTTGGAGTAGGAGGAGGCATTGTAATTGTACCCGTTCTTTTTTTCTTATTTCAAAGCTTCGGGGTATCCACTCAATCGGCGATGTCAGTCGCTACTGCCACTTCATTAGCTACCATCATTCCCACATCCATTAGCTCCATTCTTTCACACCATAAAAAGGGAAATGTCGATTTTCAAATTTTAAGTCGATGGGCGGTATTCATTATTTTTGGGGTATTGTTTGGCAGCCTGCTCGTAACTCGTATCCATGGTATTTGGCTGACCACTTTGTTCGGCATAATTGCTATCTTATCTGCAATGAATATGCTATTTTCTAAAGGGAAATCCCTGCGATCCTATCCATTGCCAGGAAAGGCGGGGCAAATCGTAATCAGTTCATCCATTGGCTTTTTCAGCGCTATGGTAGGGATTGGTGGTGGAACGCTCTCTGTTCCGGTTCTAACAAGATTCAACTATCCGACTCACAAGTCTGTTGGCACCGCTTCCGCAATCGGCTTCCTGATTTCATTCCCTGGTGCTATCATTTTGTTAATTTTTGGGAACACTCCCGCAGACGCCCCCTTTGGATCATTGGGATTGGTAAACCTGCCTGGTTTTTTTTTGATTGTTCCTCTAACAATCTTATTCGCTCCAGTTGGTGTTTCTTTGGCAAGTAAATTGGATGCAGTGAAGTTAAAGAAGGTATTTTCTGTGGTCTTGTTGATTACAGGCCTTCGTATGTTGGCTCAAGTTCTTCTCTAAGCTACCCCTCTGAATTTGGGTAATTTCTAGCTAGTTTCATAAATGCATCCATATACTCAACCTTAGAGTCCTCTGTTCTAATCCCAAGGAATATTTGTTTGGATACCCCTTTTTTGCCCATACGAACTGGAAAAATCGGATATTTCTCTGCATACTCCTCGACTAGCCAGCGGGGCAGCGCTGTAACTCCTCGATTGCAAGCTACTAATTGAAACATCATATCTGTAGTTTCCACTTCTTTTTGCTTTCTAACCGTCACCCCCGATGGATTTAAAAAATGAGTATATATATCCAGGCGTTCCGGGGATACCGGATAAGTAAATAAAATTTCATCTCCCAACTGTCTAGGGATGATGTGCTCTTCATCTTTTAATGGGTGATCGGGGCCCACAACCAAAACTTGTTCATAGTCGAAAACAGGCTCAAAGTAGAGATCCTTCTTTCTATAAGGATCGGGTGTCACCAGTAAATCAATTTCATGTGCAAATAGAGCGCCCACACCTCCAAATTGAAAAGCTTGTTTTACATCCAAATCTATAGAGGGCCAATCTTTAAGGTATGGAGCCGTAATTTTTTGAAGCCACTGGTAGCAAGGATGACACTCCATCCCAATTCGTAAGGAACCTCGTTGGCCTTGAGCAAATTGCTTCAACCTTTCTTCAGTATGTGTGAGTTGTGGAAGCAAGCGATTGGATACTTTTAATAAATAAGATCCAGCCTGAGTCGGCTTCAATTGACGACCCTCCCGAAGCCATAGTTTGACTCCCAATTGATCTTCTAGCTTCCTCATGCTGTGGCTAAGTGCTGACTGTGTTAAATGAATCGCATCAGCAGCAGCAGTCATCGTCCCTTCCTGATGAACTGCACGAATGATTTCAAGGTGAATTCTTTCTAATTGAGTCATGGATTGTATGATTTAAATTCATTGATAAATGAATTACTACATTATTTTTTCATTAAAATGCCCACTCAAAGTCAAGATCGATCTTAGGAGGCCCTAGAAAGGTACTAAGCAAAGGATTAGAATGGAGCTGATAATCAAAAGATTGACGGACCAAGTTACCTATAAAAAAAATAAATAATAAAACTAAAAAACAGGCAATTACGAATGTGAATTACTAGATCACAAGAGGTTTAAAGCATCAAAGGAAGTTAAAATGGAGAAAATGGTGGGCGGCACAGGATTCGAACCTGTGACCCCCTGGGTGTAAACCAGGTGCTCTAACCAACTGAGCTAGCCGCCCGCTTCCAAAGAAACGAAAATTCAATAAAATCAGGTTTGATAAAATAAGCAAGTGATTTTAAAAAAGTTTTTTAAATTTCAGCTAAATTACTCTTCCTAAAAGAACTTCCTTCTAGGGCAATGAAAACAATCAAAAGTTAAATTCGCAAAGATCAGGCACTATTTTTGTAATTTCAATATTCAAATGCTACTGATTGAGACTTCTCTATGTGGTTGCTCCAAATCCTTCTTTAGATAAAACCAATGGCTTTCAGGTAAAAAATCGCTTTTGCTTGTCGCTGATAGGCATCTGAACTTTCTCCATAACGACCAGAAGATCTTCCCAAATGGTTCGTTTTGTTTTTTTCGTTCCATTTCTAAGGACATAGGCAGGATGATAAGTGATCATGAGTGGATACCCATTGTATTCCAAAATCTGACCGCGGATATCCTTCAATTTCCTTTTTTTATCCATCCCTAAAATCCCATTTACAGCAGTCGCCCCAAGAGCTACAACAAGCTTCGGTTGAACGATATCAATTTGTGCTTTTAAGTAAGGGCCACAAAACTCTAACTCCTCTTTAGTGGGAGCTCGGTTTCCAAAACCAGCTCCAGCATCTGGCTTCCAATTTAAAACATTTCCGATATAAACCTGCTCTCGTTCCAACCCCATCGCTTGTAAGATCTTGGTTAAGAGATCTCCAGCATCTCCAACAAATGGCTGACCCACAAGAGCATCCTCCTCAGAGGGAGCTTCACCAACGAAAAATAGATCCGCATTTAAAGAACCCAAACCAAAAACTAATTGCTTGCCTGGCATCACATTCTCTTTGCAAACGGAACAATTCAGAACTCGATTTCGCAACCACTTCCATTGTTCTTCTTTATTTCCAGGTGGCAGTTCAAAAATTTCAGGTTTTGGAATTGAAGGAAGTGGCGATTGAGGGACTGGTTTCACTACCACTTTTTTAACTGGAGAACTAGCAACTTTTGGGGATGGGACTTTAGAAGCCTGAAGGGATTTCGAGCTTTGAAAATACATCTTAAAGCTACGCAAAGTTTCATCAGAAACAAATACCGTGTCCTCGCCCAATAATTTCAAACGTCCGAGTTCCTCATGCAAAGCAAGCAAAGCGGATTTGACATTTCTCATTAAAACCAATTTTTATGATTTTGTTGCATCCCAACCCCTACCAGAGAAAAGGAAGGGGGAACACTCCTCCACAAAGTTTCTGGAAATGGGAACCCATTTAAGAACTTTAAATTGAAATGAATCAGGTAAGGAGGCATGAAAATAACAATAGCCACGTTCCATAAGATTGCAATTGCGAATCCCAAATCTAAAAAGGAAAAAAGGCACCTCTCTACTGTTTAAGTATTTCTAAATACCCATCCATAAATGAATTATAATTGGGTTTCCAGTGGAATTGTTTTTTAAATTTTTCATTGGAAATCCGTCGATTTGGCATTTGCCCATTTGGTAAAAAACTACGCCTCGCACTAGATGCCTTGCCACTGAAAGAAACAGACCCGATCCCTAGTTTTTCAGCAGTCCATTCAATGATTTGCTTCTTCGTATATTTCTCATTATCCGTGAGATTGTAAATCCCATGCACGGAACAATCAGACTTGAGGATGCCTTCAACAGCAGAGGCGATATCTTGACGATGAATCAAGTTCAACCAACTATTTCCATCTCCGGGAAACTCGATTTGCCCATGCTTCAATTGTTGGATCAATGAATGCCTTTGCGGACCGTAAATTCCCGCCAAACGGAGGACAACACATCTTTCAAAAAAAGAGCTCAAAGAAACCGCTAGTTGTTCTGATTCTAGCAAAATATTAGTTCTCTCAAAGTCTCCATGGTAAACATCGCTGCCCTCATGAACCCAAGAGCCATCTAATTGAGGATAAACCGAAGTACTGCTAGTGTAGATAAAGGACTGTCCTTTGGAAGATTTGTCTGAATGTGTGCGCCATTCCAAAATCGATTTTAATCCATTGTAGTAAGACTGCCTATAGCCATCCACAGAGGATTCAGCAGCACTTACGCAATCAATGACATTTTCTATGTTAGGATCCAGTTCATTGTGCCATTCCGTAGAATCGATCCGAGAAGATACCGTGAAAACTCCCATCTTTTTAAGTTCTTCAATACGAGCTTCGTTACGAGTCAATGCATAAACCTCCAATCCCTGAGCCAATAGGTTTTTGACAATTGCTAGCCCTACATAACCGCAACCCAATATGACTACACGATTTTTCATTCCTCTAAGATCATGGAAGCCAAGGATAATTGGTAAAATTAGGTTTTCTCTTCTCCAGAAAAGATTTTTTACCCTCAGAGCCCTCTTCAGACAAATAATAAAGCAAAGTCGCATTCCCTGCCAATTCTTGTATCCCTGCCTGTCCATCTAAATCGGCATTGAACGCAGATTTGAGACAACGGATCGCCAAGGGACTTTTCTCCATCACTTCCTGACCCCATCGGATTCCCTCCGCCTCTAATTCCTCTTGAGGCACTACTTTATTAACAAGACCCATTTCATAGGCTTCTTCCGCATTGTACTGACGACAAAGATACCAAATTTCCCGAGCCTTCTTTTGCCCAACAATTCGGGCCAAATAACTGGAACCAAAACCACCATCAAAGCTACCAACGAGAGGACCCGTTTGACCAAAAATTGCATTTTCAGAAGCGATCGTAAGATCGCAAATTACATGCAATACATGACCTCCTCCAATTGCATACCCAGAAACAAGGGCAATCACCACTTTTGGTATCGAGCGAATCAGCTTTTGTAGATCTAAAACATTCAAGCGAGGTACCCCGTCCTTTCCTAAATATCCAGCCTCTCCTCGAATACTTTGATCCCCCCCAGAACAGAATGCATATTTACCATCACTATGCGGACCTGCTCCGGTCAACAAAACAACGCCGATTGAGGAATCCTCTCTCGCATCGCAAAATGCATCAAACATCTCGAAAACGGTTTCGGGCCTGAATGCATTTCTCTTATGAGGTCGATTTATGGTAACTCTGGCAATCCCATCAATCTTCTCATAAACAATATCATTATACTCTTTAACTAATTTCCAATCTCCACTCATACACTTATACTTTTATATATCTAGACAAACGATCGACAATGTACCCAATACCATCCGCAAGAGGAATCATACCCGACACCTCCAGATCCGTCTTACCCACCGCCTCAAGCTGAGGTAATTTAGATTTTAAAATAGACAATGCCGTTTTGGCACTTTTGAAACGCAAGAGAACGTCTGGCTTTCTATCAGGAGCTCCCTTACCCACTGTGATTTTACCGGAATCCACTCGAATCCACGCCAAAATCGTTTCTTTTTCAATAGCAAACAATGCCAATCCATTCGGTAAGGACTGAACGATTCTTTGAGAAAAACTTTCTATCTCTGAGAGCTCTTTCATGGATTGCAAACCAACCCCTAGCAATAATCTCGCATGAGAGATTGTCAACTCTCTGGATTTCTCAATGCTCTTTTCCGCAGGCTCCAAATGACTTTTCATAATCAATAACAAACGCACGACTGTAATCAAATACCAAGGCCTACGCCATCCGATTCGAACTTTTGGAAGCACAATTCCAGAGCCTTCAAAAAAATGCACCACTGATTGATATTCTTTGAAAACTAAATACACATCCGCAGTTTCATCGGAACTGGATCGGACTTGAGCCTTTCCATTTTCAAATAAAATGAGAAGGCTTTTATTTTTTGCCTCCAGACAATCGACCACCACCGAAAACTTTTGAGCTCCCAGTATTTTTCTAGCTTTGGATGTATGTTTTAAAAGATCTTCGAGTGCTGTTAAGACAGCATGAAGATACAAGTGCCCTGAAATTTGAACATCATTCATACTCTCTGCAACTTCAACCCACTTCCCGATTCGGGTTTTGCTTCGAAGGCGGCAGTTTTTTTGTTTCCACAACAAAGGGAGCAATATTTTTTCGATCCATTTGGGAGCCATAAACCAATTCATCCAACTTCTTTAAAATATCCAAAGGATTGTTCTGTGGACGCTTTCTTTCTTTCTTCAATCTACGAACCTCCAATTTTTTAGGATTTTCAATCCATCTCTTTAGATAGGGGATCATATCGGAAGGACGCCTCAATTCGACTCCCAATTTATGCTTTCGACAAAAATCCAATGTAATTCTCTCTTGAGGCATGACCCCTCCAACTCCATTAAACAGAACCGGACATTGAGAAATAATAGACTCACTCGTAAGACCGGTTCCAGATCTGGCCACAACCGTAGAAACCGACTGCAACAATGGACCCATTTCCGTAAAGTAACCCAACGGTTTCAGATGGAGACGAGGAAACTTTTTTGCCCATTTCTCAATATAGTCATAACACTTTTTGTTTTTAGAACAAAGCACAACCACTTGTAGAACGAGAGAACTATCAGCAAGAGCTTGTAGCATTCGCATATGATTGTTAGCACCATTGGCGCCCGTTCCAAGTAATAGAATAAACCGGTCCGGATCCAAACTTAGGCGATCTCGGATAAACTCTCTACGTTCTTCCTCTGTGAGGCGCTTTTCATAAAAAGCAGGATTCAACATAAATCCACCCGCCCACGTTTTATGGTCATCCATCCCCAGAGATTTAGCCATATCACAAGTTTCTTCGACAGCACCAATAAAAAGATCCGCATCCGGACTTACCCAGTGACGACTGAAACCGTACCCCCCATGCAATTCTCCACAATAAGTGACACACTTTACATTTTCTTTCCCTAGAACATTCCTCGCTAATTCAAAAAACCCATGATTTAAGTGAGCATGCGTACTGACAATCAACTCCGGCTTCACATCTAAAAGCATTTCTCGAAATTTCTTTTGGCCTTTGATTTGATCCGCCCTTCGAAATTGACCAGAAGCTTCTAAATAATTGAAGTAAATATGATGAAAGCGAGGATAGAATTTTTGAATTACATTGTACAAACCGACTCCAAACTTATACAACCAATGAAGGCTCTCCAAAGTTTGATAAACCGTTACCCTCATATTAAGAAACTGGGCCTCTTGGGTCTCCGTCCATTGCTTGAATGAGCGAGCTCTCATGTCATGGCCACCGCCAGTGCTCGAGGTTAATATAAGGACTCTCATCGCTTAAACTTGAGATTCCTTAAGCAAAAGAGCACTTACCTGTTGGGCGGTTCGTTTGGATGCATTCAACATTCGCTTCAATTTTTTACGCTGATCTCTTCTAACGATGTAACCGAAGCAGTTGCCTGAACCACAGTTACATTTATGATCTAAGAAATGCTCCATATCATAGCCATAGTCAAAGGTAATCTCCTCCTGTTCCTCAATATCTCTCTTCGCAACGATCCAGATACTATCATCGACCACAACGGATTCCGCATTTTCTTTGCAGGAATGATTGATTAAACGAGCTGGATTCTCCTCGTTGTTGCCATCAATGTCATATTCGTCATTCAATTCAAATATATAAACAACTCCTTTGTCTTGCTCCCGAGCGTATTTTTCCCAATCCAATGCCCTTTGGATCGATTCCTCTTTAGTAATTCGCTCTCCAATATATTCAACGATATAGCTTTCTCTAGGAATGAAGCATTTTGCGAAAACGCCTCTTTGGTGGATTCCTGAATCGCTGACAAAAAATACATCCTCTTCAGAGTTCACAGCCATTATATTTCTTTTTTAACCCCCCTTTTCATAAGGCTTTGCAAGCCTAACTCAGGGTTCAACCCCTCATACAAAACTGAAAAAACTGCGGATAAAATCGGTAAATCTAAATTTTTTTGTTGGGCCATTCTATAAAAACTATCGGTGGAACGAAAACCCTCGATGATTGTCTTTTGTTTTTCAACGATCTCCATCGCTTGCTCCCCTTTGGCAATTCGAAAACCGAATTGTTTGTTACGAGACCAGTTTCCGCCACAGGTAGCAATCAAATCACCCAAACCCCCTAGCCCGTAAAAGCTCTCCACTTGACCACCGATTGCAGATCCAAAACGGACCATTTCACTCACAGCTCTTGTAATCAGTGCAGCTCTAGCATTGTCGCCAAGGCCTAATCCATCCGAGATTCCAGCAGCAATGG
>CAJWYM010000021.1 GCA_913049555.1 uncultured Opitutia bacterium | reverse complement strand
TTTTTAGATATACACCTAAATACTCCGAATGTAGGAGAATAAAAACTGTTGGGCGTATCCTGCGTAGCGGCCATAATGCAAGTGGGCAAACTGTATCATCTGGTTTTTATTGAAAGATTTCAGTTGATAGAGATCTTCTAGAGACTTTAAAATCCATGTATCGATTGGAAAAGCTTCCCACTTTTGGTAACCGAACAGTAAAACACAATCTGCAACCTTTTCTCCGACTCCGAATAGTGAACACATCTTTTTCTTGGCGGTGGCGTAATCAAGCTTGCGGATCGTTTGATGAAAGTCGGGTTCCTTTTTTAAAACAGTACCTACTGATTTAACATATTTAGCTCGATACCCTAATTTGCATAGTTTTAGATCCTCGAGTTCTACCTCACTAAGAGTGGACAATTTGGGTGGACAAAACTGTTCAGGAGAAATCTCTTGGCCAAACTTAATGGCAAGTAGACGGATCATCTCTTTTATTTGTAGGATTCTTTTGTTCGAACTGCATAAAAATGACAACAAAACAAGATCTGGGTCTTGGGTTAAAATTCTAAGGTCTGGAAAAGCGTGAATGGCATTTTTTAAAACAGTGTCTGAGCGCCAAGGCAGTTCGTCCTTCATTTTATCAAAAAAAGAGTTTTTACCAATATATTTGCAAGCGATCGATACAATCTCTTGTTCCTCCTTTTTAGAGCTACTGCAAACTTCTATTCGATTTGAGGCCTGATGGCGAATAGAGAAGGGAATCCCATCAATCTGACCGATCCAGTCTTTTGTCTTTCTATCTTGAATCCATAAAAAACTTTGTCCCCCATCTAAAGTTTCCTGCAACCCATTCTGGGTAAATGTAAAATCATCTCCTAATTCAAACCACTTCATTTTTTATAATATTGAGAGCTCAAATCTTCTAATATTGAGCCCATAAAAAGTTAATTTTGCCTAGAGAAATCAAACAAGGTCCAAGGGCATTTATGAAATCCTTAACAATTAAAATCAATGTTTTTTATGATCCCATGGTTGGGTCACATTGACTTGAGAATAATTCCATGGTTCAAAAATATCAAAAATTTTCCCTGGATTTAAGATGTTATTGGGATCTAAAGCTCTTTTAATGGATCGCATTGCGGATATTTCAGCTTTTGAAAACTGAATGGACATAAAAGCACTCTTGGCGAGTCCAATCCCATGCTCTCCGCTGATGGTTCCTCCTAATTGAACCACTGTATGCATCAATTGGTTCACTGCCCATTCTGCTCTTTCGCATTCACTGGGGTTCTTACGATCATACATGATATTGACGTGTAAATTCCCATCCCCTGCGTGACCAAATACAGCGATATTACAACCCGATTCCTCACGAAGAATTTCTATTTTTTCATAAAGAGGAACGAGCTCTTGCAATGGAACCGCAACATCTTCATTGAGTTTTCGATTTCCTAATTCAAACATTGCGCTGGAACATGTCCTTCGGACTTCCCAAAGATTTTCATCCTCACCCTCTGCAACTGAGATGGAGTCCGTCAAAGATTTTAGAACGGATAATAAATTTTTTGTTCCTTCTTCTACCTGTATCGCACTTCCGTCCACTTCAAGTAAAAGTACAGACCTCCCAGGTCGTCCTTTGAAAACTGGACGTCCTGTCGCTTTTTCTGCGCCTTCCACAGTCAAACGATCCAAAAATTCCATAATAGAGGGTTGAATTCGATTTTTAACAATTTCAAAAGAGGCCTCCAAGGACTTTCTTTCAGATTCAAAAGCAGCTAAGATTGTGTTTTTTTTCTCTGGTTTGGGAATCAATCTTAAAGTGGCTTCGGTGATCACCCCTAGGGTTCCCTCAGATCCAATCCAAAGGTCTCGAATATTATAACCTGCTGAGAATTTTCTAGTTTTCCTAGCCCAACTTGCCGCTTCGCCATTGGGTAAATATCCTTTAAGGGCAACTACGTAATCACGAGTTACACCATACTTAACACATCGAAGACCCCCAGCATTGCAAGCAATGTTACCCCCGATTGTGCACCATTTTTTTGAAGAGGGATCTGGTGGGTAATACCAATTCTTTGCCTCTACTGCATTTTGCAATTCAATTAAAGGAACTCCAGGTTGAGCAGTGACATAACCTACATCGGTATCAATAGTAAATTTATTTAGGAGAGATAGGTCGAGAACCCAACCATTTTGAACGGGGGCAGCAGAACCCGTTAAATTAGAAGCAGCTCCACGAGTGTAAACCGGAACTTTAAACTGATTGGCTAATTTTAGCACCCTACTCACTTGTTCGTCTACTCGAGGACGAATCACTGCGCTAGGAGAAAAAGCGATTTTTAATCCGTCGTAGCTAGCTTTCTTCAGGGATTCTTCTGAAACATCGATACAATCCCCTAATTCAGCTTCTAAAGCCCTCAATCCATTTTCTTTCACCATAATATTCTTCCTAAAACCAGTTCACTCGCATGCCAGAATGTCGGCAAGACTGATGCACCAAATCTGTAAATTTCATGTATTCAAGACCTTTTTCAACAGAAGTGAGATGGACTGCTGTTCCCATACGAATGCTATTTACAAAATCTTCTTCCACCGACCACCCCGCTTGATCTTCCTTTTTGACTAAATATTCGCGACCTTCGGGGAACTCATGAGTGTAAATCATAAAAGAATCTTGATTGAAGTTAAGTATGAAAGTAGCTTCTTCAAAAGTCAGTGTGATTTCTGCTTTGCCGGATCCGTGGGTCAATCCACCAAAATGATAATCGACTCTTGTCCCCGATTTATATCCAGAGAGAATACTAACTATGTCAGGGATTCGAACATTTTCTAATTGCCTACTTAACAAAGAATAACGAACTTGTGTATACGTATCACCATGGGCAATGAGCCACTCGGGGTTTTCATCAATCCATCGACTGAAAGTTTCGTAAAAAATACCCATGGTTAGGATGTTTTTACCACTTTTCAAAATATCTTGTCTCCAGCTCATTGGAGTTTCAGCACTGGAATAAGAACTGTTTGTGTTGACAACGTTCGCATACCTCAATAATCCATAGGTATTCTCTTTGAAAAATCGCTTTATGGTCTTATCGAACTGAAAAGAGAAAGGTGCTGGAACAATCTGAAAAACCAATCCTTTGGACTCTTTATAGGCTGCACTCATAGACTCTGCCTCGATCAAAGAACGAGCCATCCTTGCTTCACACAAAACATGCTTCCCCGCAGCTAAAGCCGCTATTGAAATTTCGGCGTGCATATCTGGCCAGGTTCCAATGCAAACCGCGTGAATATTGGGATGGTTGACAAGATCTCTCCAATCCAAAAAGATTTCATCAATTCCGAAATCATTGGCAACGGACTGGCTGGACTCAAAACTTCTATTAGAGACCCCGAAGTGTTTCACTCCTTTGATTTTTGAAAATTCAGGAATATGCCTAGAGCGAGTGTTTCCTCCTGCTCCTACATAACCTATATTAATTGTGTCCATATTTAATTTACAACTGAGTGGATTTCGTTGATGAGTTCCTCTACTCTTTCTAAAATTTCACTGTTGGAAATTCCAACGAGTCCTAAATTACTGAGGGATCCTATGACGGATCGATGATTCTTCCCCTTTGGCATCCAATGCATTTGATTCAACTTATTTTCATGAAACCATGAAACCGTCTTCTTTCCAAGCGCATTGGCTAAGTGTAAAGATCCAGTATCCCCTCCTAAGTGAATAACAGACTTTTGAATGATGGCACCCAACTGAGTAATGGAAAGTTTGTCTGGGAGGGTCTCCCAGTTATCAAAATGAAAGGCTCGGGTCAGTTTTTTCAGCTTTCCTGTTTCTCTTTCATTCGGAGAACAAGTCAGTAAGATTTTATATTGAGGGTATTTATCACTCAATTCATGCAACAAACCTGCCAACTGCTTGTAAGGAATTTCTCGATCATTAACGGGAGTAAAAGGGCTTACATGAATGTAATTCTCTCTCAATGACTGAATTGGATTTATTGTTAAAAGATTTTCTGGAACTACGAGATTAAAGTGAATTCCGACATCAGGAAAACCGCTCTCTTGAAGGCAATCGTATCTTTGCTGAAACACTCCAGAATGACCATAGGCTACGTTTACAATGTGAGTGAAGCAACTTTTCCACATTGGGTTCATTTTTTCAGGAACCCGACCTAGTCTTTTTTTTGATCCAGAACTGACTGTTAAAATACTGGAGCGATCCGAACCATTTAAGTTGATTACAGCGTCAAATTTCTCAGTCCTTAAAGCAGAAATACGCCCAAAATCTTGATACCACTTCGGACCTTTTGGGAATCTTGGATAACCCCAAACTTTATCCACCCAAGGTGTAAGCGTTAATAAATCCTTCACATGATCTGCTATCATCACATGCAACTCAGCCTTAGGTATAGACTTTCGAATACAATTTAAAGACGGAATAAGATGGATAGAGTCTCCCAAGAAACCAAGATCCAAAACCAAGATTTTTTTGGCAGATTGAATCTCTTTAAAAAAAGAAGAAGAATCTTTTTTACTCATAAAAGAAACTTCCTTATCTATTGAAATTGGTAGGCGGATCCATCTGGACAAAGCCTAGAATAATCTAAAACACTGTGACTTATAAATCCGCGTTTTACATTGAAAAGGTCGCTAGAGGGATCCTCATCGTCTGTATTCGTTGCCTTAAAGCTAAATTCATAAGTATCATCATGCTCCTCATTTTTCTGAAAAAGGGGACCTAGATTTAACTTGGCTGGATACGTTTTAACTATTTGCGTTGTCGAAGTAACTACCTCTGGAAAATTGACATTATGGACAGAAATACCCTCGGGTTCTAGCTTCATAACCTGGAGAGCCAGAACCCTTGAGTGATCTGCTGCAAACCGAAGGCCCTCCAAAGCTAGGCCATTCAATTTTCCACCACTCAGACGAGTTTTTTCAAATTCCTCTTTGGGGATTGCTTTACTCAGAGCCAGAGCAGGGATCCCCCACAAAGCTCCTTCTATCGCACCAGCAACCGTGCCTGAACTTAAGATCATCGGAAAAGCATAATTGAACCCTAAATTGATTCCAGAGATTACGATATCAGGTTTGCGAGGGCACAAATGAGACAAACCAATGTTGGAACAATCCGTGGGTGTTCCGTCCACAGTCCATGCAGAGCAACCAAGGCCTGGAAATTCTTGGACTTCAATATCATCGCCTCTGCTCACAGCCCTTCCTACCCAACTTTGTTCTTTTTTGGGTGCCACTACACAAACTTCAAAATCTTTTTGTAGGGCATGCACCAATTCGTGTAAAAACAATGTATGAATCCCATCATCATTGGTAACAAAAGCTAAAGGTTTCTGAATCGTATGAGCCATGAACTCATTCTGAACATTCTGTCGCTAGATTCCAAGAGGTTTTTAAGAAGAATTAAGAAAAGGATTTCACTCTTTTAAACATGACTGTCTATGCGCTGCTATTTATTAAGATCTTAAAAAAAAGGAAGGCTTCCTAATTTGATTTTAGAGTCTTCTGCTAAAAGCATTGAAAATTCAAGTCTTTGTAAAAATACTCCCACCCTAGAATTCACCCGAATAAACCAAAAATTATTGAATTTTAATTTTTTATAAATGGAAGTTTTTAAATCAAAGCTTCACAAGAACCCTTTCTTTCAAAAAATTTTAAGAATTCTGATCCAATTCTATTCGCTAAAAAAGCTAAATCTCAAACAAATCTCTTATTTATTCTTTCTGATGATGTCGGATTTGAAGAATTTGAGATTTACAATGTTTTACAAGCTCCGTCCAATCCCGCACTATTTACAAAGTCGGGCATGAAGGAGTCTTCTTTGACCCATGTTGGGCACAATTCATTTGTGGAACTTCGAAATAGATGTTTATGACCGGAAATCATGCTGTGAACAACGGTTCCTATGAAAATAAGATTTTTTACCTTCCAAAGCACAGGAAAAGTCTTTATCACGCGTTGCTTTCCCTCTATCCCCTCCTTTAGAGTAAAATTTTACTACGAGCCTTTTTGACCAAATATGAGTTATAAAGATTCACATCCACAAAAAAAAATTTCTGCAAAATCTTAGATGTATCCATCAAAACTCAATGGAAGCACTTGGAAGCTGAATTTTGGAAATTTTCTCCAAATTGCAATTCCAAGTGCATCCTTTGAAACTGTCTCTATTCTTTTGCGCTTATGAGTAGAGCCTGTAATTTTTGTCTCAATTCCAATTTTACATTTTCACAAAAAGGTTCATCAGATAAATTCGTTCTCTCATTTGGATCGTAAAGATCATAATTCTCAGCGTTGTGACAATACAGTTCCTCTTTGCCATTCGCATATAAAATATATCTCCAATCTTTTGACCGAATAGCCGTTCCGGAAGAATTGTATGCGTATCGATTTCCTAAGGATCCGATGGACTTTAAAGCAGTTACTTGAGACAGAGCATAACGCTCTGAGTAATCAGAACTGTCAACGCTTGCTTCAGTTCCCCAAAGGAGCGGTAATAAACTACGGCCATTTGGTTTGTGACCCTTCTCTGTTATCAAATTATCCATCTTTTGTGCGTCCCCTAGTTGAGTCAATGTTGGATAAAGATCAATTAAACTAACGACTTCATCAATTTCCTGAGCGAATCCATGCCTTGGGTCATGAATGATAAGAGGGACCCGTGTTGAGCTTTCCCATAAATTATATTTCATAAGGTACTGCTTCTCTCCGAGAGTGTATCCATGGTCACTGGTGAATACTACCACTGTATTCTTATCCAAGCCATAGGTTTCCAAACCAGAAATAAGATCTCCTACTTGTTTATCCATAAAAGTGATACAGGCCAAATAGGCTTGATAATAAAGCTTTAATTGCTCCATAGCCTCTTCTTTAGTTTCATAGGAATCCATAAGAGAATTGAAGATCGCTCTACCTTTCGATTCTCCAATGTATAGATCTTCCAGATGAGTATCTGCATCATCAGCTTCATCGAAATCTGGAATCTCAAAACTATCCAGTGGATACATGTCAAAGTATTCTTGAGGAGCGACCAAGGGGGTGTGAGGACGAATCAGTCCAACACTTAAAAAGAATGGCTTTTCGATGGAGCCTTGGCTCCTTTGTTTCATTATATTTTTTGCCCATTCAACTGAAGTTTCGTCCGGTAACAAATCTGGATTATCCCCTGTAAAATCATACAGTTTCCTGTAGTTGGAGGTTCTCCATCCTTTTATCCCATCAATAACAGGCACATTTTCTAAAGAAGTGAAAATACCATCCAAGGGACCAGCAACTTCACTGAAGCGTGCTGGCATTTCTGGATGCACAGTCCAACCCTCTTTATTAGCTGCTAACGGAGAATAATCCCCTTTCAAACCAGAATCATCCCAAAGAGCTGGAACCTCCTTGTGTAGTAACTTTCCAACCCCAGCAGAATGGTATCCATGCCTAGATAATTGTTCCATAATGGTGTAACTATTGGTCAACACCTCATGATCATACCAATTCCCTTTTATATATTTCCCTGAGACACTAGGTAAAATCCCTGAAAATATACTCGCTCTTGAAGGACCACAGACAGGTGCATTGGAGTAGGCTCTTTTAAAAATAGTAGATTTGGATGCAAGTAAATCGAGATTGGGTGTGATTACTGGTATTTCAGGATTTAATGGAGAGATAAAATCATTCAAATCATCCACTAAAATAAAAAGAATATTTGGTTTTTCACCATCATGAGGAGTGCCAGCTTGAAAATGGCTCGGCAGATTAAGAAAATCAGGCTCCAATGGGTTTAAGTCACTTAAATCATCCAAGCCATCCCCATCGCTGTCTGCCAATAATCTGCATGTGCCCATGGAAATCTCATCTTTGTCACTGATTCCGTCGTTGTCATCATCTAAATCAGCAACATCACTAATCCCGTCATTGTCATAGTCAAAAACAGTCACATTTGCATCAAAAGGATCAGATCCAAGTTCATACTCTTCAATATCTGTAAAAGAATCGTTGTCAGAATCCTTCGTAGAACTTGTGATATATTCTACCCTCCACTCAGAGGGCATCCAATGCGCTAAGACTGCTTGTTTGATTTCATTATTAAATTTAAAGGCATATAAATCGCTCCCTGCGTTGAGCAATCGAACGTTTTCCGTTCCTGGGATTTTTTCAAAGATCCATATAAAATCCGACTCACCATTTGGTTCAGCCATTCCCACTTTTCCCCAATTCCATCTTTGGGTTGTCGTCAAGCAAGATCCGGTTTCAACATGTCTGATTTCAAAACCACCATAATCAAACATATAGTCTTTTTGAAAATAGGTGCTGGAATCCTTTTGACTGGTTAAAACAGGTTGCCCACTAGAATCTAAAGTCAAGCGGGTATCCGTTTTAACGTTGTGAAGAATAAATTTCGTAATATCCCTACTGTAATGGAGCGGTTCCTCATCGTTCTCATCATCCACCCCATCATTGTCGTCGTCTGAGTCCGAATTATTCCCCAATCCATCAAAATCTGAATCGATCCACTCCGATCCATTTTCTGGAAAAGAATCTTGAGAATCTAGATAGCCATCTCCATCGCTATCCGGAATTCTATCTATTGCGAACTGATAAGCATCAAATCGTAATGTTTCATTCTTCCCTTTTGCATGAACGAGTGCCGAAGAATCGAATGAGGCTAAATAAAACCCACTCCCCACATTCCTTAAATGCGAATGCTCTGATCCCTCAATTTCAATGATTTCCCATAAAAAATAAGGAGATGAATTTTCCAGTGGTTTTAGGCCAACCTCTCCAAAGTTGTAGGAACTGATTGGATTTAGGTAAAGATGGCTGTTCTTATGGTAAATTCTAAAAGTTCCTGTATCAGACGGTTCTAATATAAATTCAACATCTGTGTTGAAAGATTTTGAAAACCGGATCGTACCTTTTTCGCAGATACTTAAATGCTGGTTTTGTTTTTTACTAAGAATTGATATAATATCATCTGCGTTTAGGAGATTTGTCAAAAAGACAATCAGCCAGATAGACGCAGCGATTGTTATTTTTTTCATATTTAATTCTGTATTCATTGGATCTTTTTGTTTTTATTATTTCGAATAAAAGAGTCTAAACATAATTTATTTTATCCTATTATAATATAATAGTACTTTATTGAATTTTCAAATAGTATTACAACAATAACTCCCAAAGGTTAACAAGGTTTGAAAAAAGACCCTCTTTATTTTTTTGCTTCTTTATATTTCTGAAAAATTCAGTAGATGAATTTCATATATGAAAATCAAATTTGCTTTTCTAAACAATCCTCTCTCTCGTTCGAGAGACTCCGCTTTTGTGTTGAACCCTCATAGTTTGTTGAATTATATACAAACGTCTAAGACTAAACAAATCTATGATTGATCACTTATTGATTCGCCATTACTGGAAAATTTATATTTTGCTAGCTCTGATTTGTTATACTGGAGCGATTGAAACCCCATTTTTATTTGATGATATTTTGGGGATCGTTGAAAATCCTGCCATCCGATCTTTATGGCCTATCCAAAATATAATGCAGGTCGGAGAAGATGAAACTCCTTGGGGTAGACCTGTTGTATGTTTAAGCCTTGCTTTAAACTATGCGGTTGGGGATTTAAACGTTCGGGGATACCATTTATTCAATCTGAGTATTCACATTCTCTCCGCCTGCTTTCTTTTTAAACTTCTTCAGAGGCTCCTAGAGGACTTATTTTTCATCCGATCCACGACCATTTACTTAGCTTTTGTTATTTCCTCTCTTTGGTTGGTGCACCCCTTAGGAACCAATGTAGTTACCTATACAGTTCAACGAGCTGAAGGTTTCATGATCCTTTTTTATATCCTGACTTTGTATTACTCGATTGCAGTCTTAAAAAATCCTTCTTACAGGAATTATAGCTATGCAATTGTCTTTTGTGCATTGGGAATGAGCAGTAAGGAATCTATGTTTACAGCTCCAATTGCTGTCATGCTTCTTTATTCAAATGTCTACGGGATTTCTTTTAAAAGACAATTTAAAGAAAAAAGAATTCTATTGATGGGTTTGTTTTCAACTTGGCTGATTCTTGCTCTCTGGATGTATTTGTACCCTAGAAATGCCAGTGTTGGAACGAGTCTTATTTCCTCTTCAGATTATTTTATGATGCAGTGGAAATTTATTTGGAAATATATAAGCCTGAGCCTGTGGCCTTTAAATCTTTGTATTGACTATATGGCCCCCGAGGTATCCATCAAGGAATTTTGGGCCTATGGATTGAGTTTGTCAGTCATTTTGATTGTTAGCTTGTGGTCTGCATTTTTTAAAAAATGGAAAATTTTTTATCCGATTCTTTTTTTGTTCTTAGTTCTAGGACCCACATCGTCATTTGTTCCCATACAAACCTCAGTCGCAGCCGAGCATAGATTTGTACTTCCTTTAGCTGCACTCATAAGTTTTTTGGTATTATCTATTTATGTGGTTTCTAAAATAAAACCGAATAAAAATTTTAATAAAATAGGATTCCTCCTTTATTTTGGTACTCTTGTTTTTTTGGGGTTCAATACCATTGAGAGAAATAAAGTGTATCAATCCACTGAGAAAATATGGGAGGACATTACTCAAAAACAGCCAAAAAATGCAAGAGCTTGGAACAATTTAGGCAGTCATTTAATCCTAAATGGCGATTCGAAAAAGGCCATAGATCATTTTGATAAGGCCCTTTCATTGAATCCAAATCTTGCAGATGCCCATTCAAATATTGGACTGGCCTTTTGTAATCTAAAACAATTTAAAAAAGCAATTGAATCTCTGAAAAAATCAATCGAATTGGAACCCAACCACCGCAATGCCTTTTTAAATTTAGGCGTTACAGCTTCTAGGATGGGTAAATTTGACTTAGCCATAAAAGCTTACAACCAGGCAATCCATTTAAGTCCCTATAAGCCAAATGCCTATGTCTCTTTAGCAACTCTATTTAGAATTCAAGGCAAACGTGATAAAGCAATGGATTTGCTAAAAAAAGCTTTGAAAATTGCCCCCAATTATCCTTACGCATTGAAAGAGCAAATCCTATTACAAAGAGATCTGTAACGCTTCTAGCAAATTATTTACATCACTTCTCTAATGGCGATTCGATCCAAATTTTCCAAACAAATTTCCTGACTAGATTTTATCCTAAATAACTCAGTTGAGAGTAGAGAATATCATCAATATTATGATTCGAAATGACTTACGAAATTCTAAAGTAGTAGCCTCTGGCTACATCGAAGATTTTCGTATGTTATTGCAGTCCATAAGATTGATGATAAATCAGCGAGTCAACTGAGGCATTTAGGTTTATTGTTTTTCTTTATCAAATGCTGCATCAAACGCGACATCTGATGGAGCAAAATCTAAGTTTTTGGTGAATTGGCAAGCCTCGGTAGCCCCCGAAAAGCGATCCATACGGATGTCCTCCCATTCTATGGACAGAGGACCTGCGTAGTGGATATCATTCAATGCTACAATAATTTCTTCAAAATTAATATCTCCGCGCCCCGGAGATCTAAAATCCCAAAATCTGCGAGGATCACCAAAATCAGTATGACCCCCAAATACACCGACATCGCCATTGCCGTGATTCCACCATGCATCCTTTATATGACAATGAAAAATGCGATCTCTAAATTCTCGAATGAATTTTACATAGTCAACCCCTTGATAACCTAAGTGACTGGGATCGTAGTTAAAGCCAAAATTAGGATGATTGTTAATTGCATCTAAAGCGGTGTGGGCACTCGCAATATCAAATGCAATTTCTGTTGGATGAACCTCTAATGCAAAATAAACATTTTCTTCTTGGAATACCTCTAAAATTGGATTCCAACGCTCTGAAAAGTCTACAAATCCACCCTTTATTTGGCCCGGAGTAACTGGAGGAAAGGAATATAGTAAATGCCAAATAGAAGAACCTGTGAATCCATTCACAACCACTTTTTCAGGAGACCCACCAGGTCGGGCATCCATGAATTTTCGGGCTGCTCTAGCAGTCTGCATCATTTCCTCTGCTGCCCTTTTTCGAACGCTCTCTGGATCTCCCTCCCCAAAGATTTCAGGACTCAGGATTGATTGATGTCTCTCGTCAATGAGGTCGCATACAGCCTGACCAACCAAGTGATTGCTGATGGAATAACATTCCAATCCGTGCTTCTTTAAGAGTGCCCATTTCTGGTCGCAATATTCAGGATCTTGAAGCGCAGACTTCACATCAAAGTGATCTCCCCAGCATGCGAGTTCAACCCCGTCGTAGCCCATCTCTTTAATGCGAGGGGCAAGTTCTTCAATGGATAAGTCAGCCCACTGGCCGGTGAATAATGTAATCTGTCTTGGCATAATATTTGAAATTTTTGAATTGTTAGTAAAATCTTATTGAATTGTTTTCCAAGCGCCATCCTCTTGATTTGAGGATACGGCTGCATTGATAAAAGCAACTCCCAATCGACCATCTTCAACGTTGGCATACTTAGAACCATCACAATGAAAATCATCATTATTATTGTAGGATCGGACATCCTGAGCAAAAGATCGGTGCAAACGAGCTAAAGCATCATGAAATCCTTCAGAATGTCCTGATGGCAAAGTGGATTCTTCCAACAAATCCTCAGGAATGTCATTTAAGAAACCATCATTGGGAAAAACATCGCCTCTCCAGTAAATCCGATCAGGCTGATCCGGTAAAAGAACGCGGACACATTCAGACTCCTCTTGTTTCCAAATTAAAGATCCATGACTGCCATTGATTTCAATTGTAAAATTATTCTTATGTCCAATTGCGATTTGAGAGG
Organism: uncultured Opitutia bacterium; assembly: GCA_913049555.1. GTDB lineage: Bacteria > Verrucomicrobiota > Verrucomicrobiia > Opitutales > CAJWYM01 > CAJWYM01. Next base: position 32,127 of record CAJWYM010000021.1, on the reverse strand, counting down.
CTCGAATAAGGGCCTTAGAGCCATTGGAAAGTTTACAGTAGGTAGTAAAATGATCATCCAAATTGCGCCCTTCTACAAAGGACTCAAGCCTTGCAGAGACCTCCTCAACTTCTAATCCAGTCAAATATCTTAATTGCATGTAAGCATGCGTTCCAATATCGCCCCCGCAATTAGAGATACCTGTTTTGCTTGGATCGGTTCTCCAAGCCGCTTGCTTCTGACCGTCCTCTTCAGATTTATGAGCCAACCAACCCTGCAAGTAAGAAGAATCCACCCATCGAACTTCCCCGATCAAGCCACTTTGGACTAAAAAACGACTGAATCGAGAGCTCCAATGTCCTAGATAGGTATGCGCTACAGCAAAAGGAACTCGATGACTTTGAGACAAAGACTTTAAGTCTTGAGCCTCAGACAGATTTAATGTCAACGGCTTCTCACAAAAAACTGGAATTCCTGCCTCCAGTGCTAGTTTTGCAGGATCATAATGAGCATGATTTGGAGTTACGATTACTATATAATCTAACTTTTCATTCTCAGGAAGATTTTTCTGATCCTGAATCATTTCTTGGTAAGAGGCATACCCTTTGATTGGGAAAGCCCAATTTTTGGCATCTTCTATAGCCGCCTCAGGATTGCTTCTCAAGGCAGCAGCAACGACGGCAGCTTTGCCATCCATATGAATGGCTTTTATATGGGGATGAGCAAAGAAGGATCCCTGTCCGCCGCCTACTAATCCAACTCTAAGTCTTCTATTATTCATTTCTCTCTTTCTTTATTTTGTGAAAATCGCTTTCGATATTGTAATGGGGTAATTTTCAGTTCGATTCTAAATGCGCGAGTCATATTCGTCTGGTCATTCAATCCACATTGAACCGCTATTTTAGGAATTGAGAGGTCGCTATTCCTCAAATGGGCACAAGCTGCATTGAGTCTAATTTTTCTTAAGAACATGTTGGGTGTTATATTGAATGTGCTTTTAAACAATCGCTCTTGAGTACTCACGGAAACGTTTCCAATACTTGCAGTTTCTGCCATGGAAATCTTCTCACTGAAATGATCCCTAATATATTGAATGATCTCTCTCATTTCTGGAGAATTGGAATAAAAAGCTTCCGAGTCCAAAAGGATTCTTGTGATGCCAGCGATTCCAACCGCCTCGCCTTGTTTTGAAATCAAAGGAATCTTAGAAGTGGAAAGCCAGTCAAGAGAACCGGTTGAAGTTGGAACTAATTCCACTTTATTGTAGATCGGCTTCTTAGATTCTAATACTTTTCGATCGTCCGCAACAAACCCATCCGCCAAAAAATTAGGGGTAAAGTCATAGTCCGTTTTTCCTAATAAATCTTCAACAGACTGGCAACTTAAAGCTTTTGCAAAACCTAAGCTACAAGCAATAAATTGTCCTTTCTTATTTTTCACAAAATAGAATACTCCTGGAACACAATCGAACAAATTTTCAAAAAACTGGCCCGACTGAAGCGATTGAAGAAAGAGAAGTCTTTCATTTTCAAAATCAACTTGGCTGTCCTGTATTACATCCACAAATCCAAAGTTCACTATTTTACGTAATTTGACAAGTTTTATTTTAAAATTATATTCATATTTATGTATTTAAAATCATAAAACACTATTTAACATTAATTAGCATCTTTATTTGTAATTAAAATAATATTTATTTTTAAAATTTAATAACGATATTTATATAAATAATAAGAATTATAAAAGTGCATTTTATCCTCCCATGCGATGAATCTTCTGCAACTAGAGTTTTTTAATAGCTGGGAGTTAACCAGATTCTACTGGTAGCCTATTTAGAGTCTGGAAATCTAATTTTCGTAATAAATGCTCCACAACCCCAAAAATACATTTGATAATGTAAGGATCTATTCAGAAGAATTCATTCATGTTTTCCTAATAAATGGGTATTTAAGCAGAGAATCAAAGGCACTTTAATTCATAAGGAATTTAGGAAATATCATTGAGTCTTTTTTTAATCTTAAAATTTACTCACTTAGCATCCAAGCTTTTGCAGCCTCAGTATAACGAATGAAAGTTTATTTTATTTGTGACTGTTGACTTATTATTTATTTATACTATTATAATACAATTATGAAATTGAACCTCTTTTTTTTACTTGGAAATTTAATTACTCTTAATTTATTCATCTTCAACCCATCGTTGCATTCTCAAGAAAAGCCGAATGTTTTGATGATTGTTTTGGATGATTTAAACGATTATATCGGTGTTTTAGGGGGACATCCTCAGGCGGATACACCAAATATAGACCGTCTCGCTAGGTCTGGAGTTCTCTTTACGAATGCCCATACTACGGTTGCTGTTTGTTCGCCATCTAGAGCTAGTTTTATGACAGGCATAGCTCCTTGGAATTCAGGATGCTGGGGATTTGATAATTGGATGAACAACCCGATCATTAAAAACAATAAAACGCTCGGTGAATACGCTAAAGACAATGATTACACTGCATTGCAAACCGGCAAAGTTCTCCACACATCTAGACCGAATATGTGGACTAAAAAAGGAATTCCTGCGGATTACGGACCGATGGCTTGGGATGGCAAAAAAAACGTGATCCATCCTTCCAACCCAAAAGCAATGGCTGAGTTGGGTGCTTTGGATGCTACTTTTGCTCCTTTGTCTGATGTGCCTTCTGTTCCTTCAACTGACAAGACCTCAGGATTTACCGGATGGCACAATTCGGGTTGGGTTGGTAAAACTGCGTTCAAATATAACAGTGCTGAAGATAGAGACCTATTGACCGATGAGAAAAGCGCGGAATGGTTGAAAAAAACAATCCAAGAGCTTGATGAAAATCCAAATTCTAAACCATTTTTCATAGGATATGGATTGATCCGTCCTCACACACCACTCGTGGTTCCAGAAAAGTATTTCAACTTGTTTCCTGTTGATAAAATCAAACTTCCAATCACCCAAGAAAATGACCGAGATGATATAGGAAGTGCAAATTTGAATAATTCAAAGAGTCGTGGACAAAGGGCTTTTGATGGCCTTGTAAGTGGTTACCCAACTAAAGAGGATGCCTTAAAAGCCTATACTCAGGCTTATTTGGCATCTATCAAATTTGCTGATGATCAAGTAGGTGTAGCCTTGGACGCAATAGAAAACAGTAGATTCAAAGAAAACACGATTGTTTTACTATTCAGCGACCATGGTTACCATATCAGCGAGAAAGAGGAGCTTTGGAAATACACTCTTTGGGAAGAGAGCACTAAAGTGCCCTTGATAATAAAAGATCCCAGAAATTCAGCATATGCGGGTAGTCAAGTCAGTCATCCTGTGAGTCTTTTAGATATTTTCCCAACTGTAAAAGACTTGTGTGATTGGAATAAAGATCACAAACGAAATGATCAAGGAGTGGAATTGGATGGAAATAGCTTAAAACCTTTCTTGCTAAACCCAGAAACTACAGATTGGTCAGGACCGGATGTGGCAATTAGTATTCAAGCAAGCTGGAAAAGTAAATCTCCACAAAAGCAGCATTTGGCAGCTAGATCCAAAGATTATCGCTACATTCATTATTCCGATGGTAGCGAGGAACTGTACAACCACAAAAATGACAAACATGAATGGAAAAATCTAGCCAACAACCCTGAGTTTGATGCCATCAAACAAAAGCTAAAATCTAAAATTATGAAAACGGTTCCTGCTAAAGTTAAAAATCCAGGATCCAAAACGGTTGAAAAAGTTCAAGATGCAGACAGTGGCGCTTCTGATTGGAAAGACAAATATTTCAAATTAAATCCTGATGCGGATACAAATAAGGATGGAACTTTGACTTGGCCAGAATTCCACGCTCATAAAAAGAAAAACAAAGCCTAAAATTCTTTTACTGCATTTTTACTTTCCTATGGTTTGAAATTTAAACGGATTCAATCTTTTCTATAGCTATGCCCAAAACCTCTAATAAAGGCTTCGCTCTGATTGTGGCCTTATTCCTGTCCTCTCTAATACTTGTCATGATCTTGGCAATGTCTAGTATGCTTAGAACGGAGACTCAAAATTCTGTCAATGATAAGAATCAAGAGAAAGCGAAATTGAATGCCTTGCTTGGTCTTGGAATTGCTTTATCAGAGTTGCAGAAAACAATGGGACCCGATCAGCGTGTATCTGCAAAGGCAGATCTACTGGACGGAAGTGGAGATAGTGGGATTCATGCAGCCTCGCAAAAATCCCATTGGACAGGAGTTTGGAATACGAGTAATTACAATCCGGAGTTGCCTGAGAAAAAAGAGTTTTTAGGTTGGTTGGTTTCTAATAAGGGTTCCGATGACAAACAGGATCGATTGATGAATCTAAAGGATGCAGATTCAACCCAAAATAAAGAGGACTCAATTCTTTTAATTTCAAATCCAGATTCAGGGAAAATAGATGAATATCAATTTGAGGTTGAGAAAATTCCTGTCAAAGACCGTGAAGGAAATCAAATTGGTGCCTATGCTTGGGGAGTCATTGACGAAGGAATTAAAGCAAAAGTAAGCATTCCTAATTCCTTTGATGATTATAACAAGGATGAAAATTCGAGTTATAAAAAAGCCCTTGTAGACGATCTACTATTTTCATTTCCCCACCGAAATCCCATTGAAATTTTGCCTGAATTGAAAGAAATTTATGAGTCTAATATAAGCAGGATAGACTCCCTATTGTCTCCAAACTCTATAGATTTTATCACCGAGAACAAACAAGACCAGGGTAAGTATTTTCATGATTTATCAGTATCAAGCAGACTTCTGTTTACAGATACTAAAAACGGAGGCCTAAAGGTAGATTTAAGCAGAGCTTTAGATTCTGATTTTAAAGATTCACTTCAAAATAAATATGTTTTCCAAGAGACTATTTCTGATCCGAATGCTGGAGTAACAAAGACCATTCAATCAGTCAAGTGGGATGTTTTGGCTGATTATTACAATCACTACAAAAAGATTGAATATCCCTCAAATTCATACAAACCTGAAATTTCCCCTGATTCTACTGTCAAAGATTCCAATGGCAATATGAGAAAATTTCTCCCTGAAAAAGAATTCACTCATGTTTCAACTCTTGAGGGATCTTTACTGGATAAGGATGGAAACCGATTTGATCCAGGTTTTCATCCAATCGCTCCTGTAGTGACCCAAGTTTTATTCCGGATTAGGTTGAATGCAATGTCTAATTGGAGCGGAAGTATACAGGGGAGTTCTTCAGACAACTTTCATCATTTAAACTTTGAAATTGTTCCGCAATTTGTTTTGTGGAATCCATACAACGTAAAACTTTCGGCTTCGAATTATCGAATTCATTTCGATCCTGGTTTTTCCTACACAGTTGAATACAGCAAACCCGAATGGGCCCCCTCCCAAATTTTCAATTTTAAAGGAATGACTCATAGTGGAGCTCCAACTTACACGAATGCTGAGGTCGTTCCTAAAAACAACAACTCCGAAAGAGCTGATTTTTATGCATTCCTCAAAGAAAACAACAACCTCAACGGTTTCAGAAGCCTTGCACATTATATTACCAACGTGTCTTTAGAACCAGGAGAGGTTAAAAGTTTCGGATTATTAAATATTGATACAACAGGCTCCACAAGAATCCATAATTGTCAAACTGGTTGGAATTATGGACTAAACAATCTTCAAACTTTCAGTAGAGTCTTTTTATTTCCCAACGACTATTCGAATGGAAACATTGCCACGAATAATGTAGCCGATGATTTTGGAGTGCGTGGGATTTCAATGATCCCTAACAGCTTTGTTAGTAACTCAGGAAACAATATGTTCGATGGTGGAAGACCGTGGGCTGAAAAAATAAGGATTCACGGCTTTAGTCTTTACTCTTCAGATTTCCCTGAGTCTGAGGATCCAGTGGCCTTTCGGATGGGAGGTAGATTTTATCTTTCAATATTGGATAGTAACGACACTTTAAGTTTAGAAAACAATGCAACCTTTTTGATTCATGACTCGGATACAGAACCGGAAGCAACGCTTGGATCTTTGGTACGGCTGGGGTCTTCTTTCAGATACAATGAAAGTGAAGGTCAAAATTTTTACTACCCACGTAGAGCCGACTACTCAATGGGAGGGATTACTGAATCTTGGGAATGGGCTAATAACAAAACCTACTTCCCCTTAAATATTTTTATGAATCTGAAAACTACGGATGGATTGAACGGCGATCTTCCCATTTACGGACAATTCAATCCCATGGCGTGGCACTTTACACCCTCTACGAACTCTGGACACTCGGATTTGTGGCATTCAGATTTTAAGACAGATACAGATTGGAATGACATTGCAGCTTGGCATTCACCTGCGAGTTTAACTGGCAATCCAAAATGGGGAAATGAAATAGATACACCAGGAACCGACATTTTAGTAGCAAAGCAAGTTCCAATTCAACCACTCAGATCAGTGGGTGATTTTATGCACTCAGAAATTGGGATCTTTGACTCTGCTCCCTTGTATACTGTCGGAAATTCCTATGCTCCTCCTTTCTCTAATGGATCTTCCGCAAACAATGCACGGATGTCCAGAATTTACACTGCAGGATCCGATTCAGATCGATTCAACAACGAAGTAAACACAGCGGATTGGTCTTGGCTCTACAATGATGCTTTGTTTGATAAATACTTTTTTTCAACAATCCCTAATAAAGGGAATACAGCTTATCCACCTTTCAAAGAGGTCCGTCATGAAGATATTGAGTCGGACCAAATTGTATTGCCTAATTCAAGATTCGAGTTTTTTAAATCTTCTAATGATTCTGAGTCTGATTACATGGAGAATTTGAACCATTCTGAACAAGTTGCCTCGCGCATGTTTGTAAATGGAGGATTTAATATCAATTCAACGAGTCAAACTGCTTGGAAAATTCTATTATCCTCCATTAATAAGAATAGTAAAATTGATAAAATTAAGGATAAAAAGTACTACAATGCATCCAATGGAAACCTGAATCTCTTAAACAACTCATCCCCAAAAATTCCTCGCTTTGGAAATCCAATGGGTCCTGAAATTCAAAGTGTTTCCAATACGAATGATCCCGCTAGTTGGAATGGATTCAGAACTTTTACAAGCTCTGAAATCAATCAATTAGCAGATGAAATTGTTTCGCAAATCAAAAGAAGAGGGCCTTTTCAAAGTATTTCTGATTTTGTAAATCGCAGACTTGAAGCAAATGCGCTCGGATCTTCTGGTGCCCTTCAAAGTGCCATGGATTCAGTAGTCAACAATGTTTCTAACATGGGTAATAATACGAATCTAACGAAGCTATGGAATTCCACTTCAAATAGCCAGAATCTATTACCTAAAACAGGGATCGGTAACAATTCATGGCTTCTTCAAAACGATCTCCTTCGAATTATTAGTCCTGTAATCAGTGCAAGATCAGATACATTTACGATACGCTCCTATGGAGAAAGCAAGGACTCCACGAGTGGGGAAATAAAGTCTCATATAATTTGTGAAGCAGTGGTTCAAAGGATCCCAGAATACATGGATTCATCCAACAGACCCTATGACATTAACTTGAGTGCTATCAACAAAACAATGGGACGAAAATTTCAAATCGTTTCCGTTCGTTGGTTGTCATCTAGTGAAATTTAAATCAAACCTTTCCCTACGAAATGAGATCGCAATTTACTCTTTTGTCTTTAAAAGCAAACTAGGTTTTGAAAATAGATATTTTTATATGTTATAATAGGTATTCTATCTCTCACTTATTCTTATGGATGAATCCATTAAATTAAATTTTAAATCCTAATATGAAAAAAACATTCGTCCCGTTTTATCTTTTACTTGGTCTTGTGTATATTTTGTATGCTCAAAATCCGGATTTAAATGTCAAAACAAAGATAAAGGCCTTTTCGTGGGGCGGTAATATGACCAATCTTTACTACCAATCAAAAGTTGGTATGGAGCCTATGAAAGTAAATCTATTTACTTCCAGAATGTCGGACTCTCTCAGTTATGAAGGGTCTCAAAATTCAACTTTTTTTACTGTTAAGAAAAATAAAGACGGAACTTTTAAAAAAACGACCGTCGCCAAGTTCAAATTGTTGTTAGATTCTAAGGATCAACTTTTGATCGTATTTAAAAACAATCGTGGCTTGTCTAAAGTATTGGTTTACCCTAACGATTTGGATTTATTTAAGCGGGGTCAGATGAGGTTTTATAATTTTACTACTCAAAACGTGGCCATGAAAATCAATGATAATTTTTACCCTTCTTTACCGATGGAAAGTATGATCTTAAATTACCCTAATTCAGAGCAGAATGCTGCGGTTGAGATAAGTGAAATGTACCCAGGAGATTCTGCAGAAAAAACAAATTCAAAACATTCAGAATCTACGGTGCAGGCAAAACATAGGAAAGTTTCTGATGCCATTCAAATTGGGGTGCATCAGGATGGAAAATGGAAATCCGCATTTCGGAGCTCCATGAGTAGAAATCCTTTAGAAAGAATTCACTTCTTCATATTTCCTTACAGAGATAAATACCATAAAGTACAGTATATCAGCGAAAGAATTGTCGAAAGTTCCAATCCATCTGGGTCAAACATTCCCAAAGCTCTAAAACCACTCAAATAAACAGATTAGGCTCTTTGATTTAAGGACTGGATACCTCCTAGCCATGTAGATATAAAGGCTCCAAAAAGTCCTAATTGCATCATAGCAGAGACACTGTTTATAAAACTTTCGTTGCCAGTAAAAGTAGCCACAATGATAGCAATTAAGACGGAATACAAATAAGCAAACAAGCTTCCAAAAAGATATTTCCCTTTTTTACTATTATTGACAAACAACATAGAGGCTGGAATGCAAGAAGCTGCCAACAAAATAGAGACAGTCAACCATAACGAGTGATGAAAAACTCCTACAATCGCACATAAAATTCCAGTTATAATGGCTCCTCCAACAAAAATTCCATCCCAAACTTCGCACTTTTTAAGGGCAAATCGAGCATTTTTATCCAATAAAACAATAAAGTTTCCAATTCCAGAGGCTACCCATACCCACAAAGCAAATAATAAATAAGCGACTCCTAGAGCAACTGCAGCCAATGGATGGAAGTTGTTCAAAATTTCGCGTCCAATCCTTACCCCTATAAATAAACCTATTATGATTGCCCATTGTCCCGCTGCAGAGAAGCGCTGCATGAAAAAACAATACTTTAAATATAAACTGTATACCTTGGATCGACTTTTGAATGAATTCAACAATCCATCTCGAGCATGTTCAGAATTTGGATTCAACCTCAACGATTCTCTAAAGTGAATTTCCGCTTGTTTGACATCTCCTTTCTGCAAAGCAGACCAACCGGCATTTGAGTGAGTGAAGCTGTCCTCTGGATCTTCAGAGAGTAAACCGCTTAGGTGGTGATCATGCTCTTCATTTTTATTTTGATTTCTAAGTGCAATTAAAAGTAAATTCCGTGCTCCTGTCAGGTCAGGATCAATTTCCAAGGCCTTTCTTGAGAAAATTTCAACTTTCTTCCACTGGTTCAATCGAGCGTAACATTGGCTTAGAGCCACATAGCCTAAAGTCAATACGGGATCCATCGCGATTGCCTTTTCCGCAGATACAATGGCCGATTTATCCTGCCGCAATTCTAATAATATTAGTGCCTCTATACCATGATAAAAAGCATAATTGGGTTCGAGAGAAATGGCCTTTCTGACACTTTCTAATGCCTTGGATTCTTTTCCCTGTATAGACATTTCGCACAAAGCCAGTTCCGCTAAAACAGAATCCGAGTCTGGGTTTTCTTGTAAAATCCCAACCAAGATATCAGAAGCATCACTTGGTCGTCCTTGCTCCCTCAATAGTCGAGCCCGATTTAATGGCCCCTCATTCATGGTTTTTTGATTCCCATGTAAGTAATTATATCGTCATACATTCCGCTTTGATTGGCGTACATAGCATAATTTTTAGCACTTTCAAACCAACGAAGAGTGGAAGCCTTCACCTCTTTACGCGCTTTCAATAAGATTCGTTCAGAAATCGGTATTATTTTACCAGATTTCATGGCTTCTTCGATCGTTTTTTCAGTGGCAACATCAATGATGGCCTCAAGATCTGCTCCAGAAAAACCCTCTGTTTTTTTGGCTAAGCTTTTAAAAGATGAATTGTCTATCGGCTTGCCTTGACTGAGAATATCTAAAATTGAAATTCTAGCCTCTTGATCTGGAGGGGGAACGAAAACCACCCGATCAAAGCGACCCGGTCTTAAAAAAGCAGAATCTAGGTGCCACGGAGCATTGGTCGCTCCTAGAATCAGTAAGCCATCATTCTTAGAATGAGCCCCATCTAATTCCGCTAAAAATTGATTGATCAAAGTTCTTCCTGCAGAGCCCTTCAAATCACTCCTATCAGCTGCAAGTGCATCAATTTCATCGAAAAATAAAACAGACGGTGCTTGCTTTCTGGCAAGTTCAAAAACTTGATGCAATTTTTCTTCACTTTTGCCCAACCACATATCTAGGATCTGGTGAAGACCAACAGAGTAAAAGCTAGAATGAATTTCACCAGCTGTAGCTTTGCTAATAAGAGTTTTTCCACAACCTGGAGGTCCATATAAAAGAACTCCGCCGCCTGGTTTCTTTCCATAAGCTTCAAATAGATCCGGGTTGTTTAAAGGGTGAATAATCTTCATGCGGATATCGTTTTTAACCTCACTCATACCCCCCACATGATCAAAGTCCACATCGACTTCTTTCGTGTATTCAATCTCAGATAAAAAATCAAACTCGTTGTTTGAATTGGGAGGAGCGTTCGTGGGGGAACCAATTGCTTCTGGAGACCAATCCTGTGCGCCTACCCCAACTTGGGGATCAGTAATCTCCTCAATTTCATCCACATATCCAATTTCCTTTTCCAAACCCTCATCTTTCAATTTTGAAGACAGTGCCATAGCGATTTGATAATATTCTCTAGCTTTTCCAATTTCGTCATCCTTAAAAGACAAGCGAGCTCTTAACACCCAAGCTTCACCAAAGTCGGGAAAATTTTGACAGAAAGATTCTATTCGAACCACTGCCTCAGACAATTCACCCTGCAAGTCAAGGACTTCAATTAATTTCAGTTGAGTATCTTTGTGATTAGAATCAAGAGTTAAGACTTTTAGATAAATGGCTTTAGCTTGATCAAAATTTAGATCTGCTTTGTATGCCTCCGCTAACAACAAATTGAGAGGTATATTTTCAGGCGATACTGCCAAAGCTGAGAGCAAAGTTTCAATATTCATTCTACTAAATTTTACTCCATTTTTGATTTGAAATACTAGAAATCTTGATACAAACGGTCATTCTTGGAAATATACCAGAATTCGATCGTGAATTAAAAATGCAAAATCGTCCTTGTTATCTCCATTAAAATCCCCACAGATAGACTCCCGAGGTTCGTATTGAGCTCCTTTTGGGCCTTTGTAATGAAGATTGGATTCAAAAATGTTAAAATGCAATAGGCTAGACCATTTAGAATAGTCCTTCGATTCTCTCTCCAAGACCTCCAGTGCATGTTGGATCCCATCGTAAGCTAAAATATCCGTTTTTTTGGAGTTGTTGAAATCTCCAAATAAAAAATGGGTGTGTCTCACATTTTTTAAATTGGTTTCATAATGACCCCCTTTTTCTAATCGCAGTTTTTTCTTACTTTGGTTTAAAACAAGTAAATGATCTTCCGTGTATAATAGAAATGAAGATTCATTGTTTGCAGGAACTAATCCTAATGGGTTCAGAGTATCCACCTTTTTTTCAGAATGGTATTTAAAACCAGCCAGTTCTTTTTTAAGAAATTGAAATGTTTTATTTTTCTTGTCATAAGCAACCAACATGGGAAGCCCAGATTCATCAATGGATAAAAAAGGAATTGTAAGTTGAGAGTCTCCCTCTCTTGCATTGAATTGTCCAAAAACCTTTAGATCCTTAAGACCATCCTCATAAAAAAAAGCACGAACAAAACCCTCAGAACCGATGAGTAATTCAAGTTTGCCGTCCCCATTTAAATCTCCTCGGCCTAAGTGTTCTGGTAATAAATTACCTAATAAACTTTTTCTGATAGGAGAATCCTTCAATACTTCACTGAATGTATAGTCCGATTCTTGAATTAAAATTCTTGCAGGTTCACGAGGAATCAAAATTATGAAATCTTTTTTGCCATCCTGATTTATATCAAAGGGATATAAAGCTACAGGTTTTCGACTCATCTTTCCTAATTCGAGCGTTTGCTCATCCCAACTCTGATTAGCAACTTTCCAATACCTACAAACAAACTCATAATTGGATCCTGACTTACTGATCCAAAACATTTCTGAAAGCCGATCTAGATTTGAATCTATGCTAGAAGAACATAAGATATCACCATCCACTTTCATAAGTTCTGGAAATGAAATTCCAAGATCTGGATCATATTGAGAGAGGCCTATTAAATTTTCTTTGGAACTCTGGACTAAAACTTGTTGCACTCCTTTTGCTTGAAAATCTCCAACGAATAAATAATCGACCTCTTTCAAGGTTGGAAAATTAAGATCTGGAATAAAAACATTTTTCTTATCGCCTCTAAAAAAACGAATCGAAGCCTTTTCAGGATTAGCAATCAATACATCTAGGCAACCATCGTTGTCTAAATCGCCTGAAGCACAAGCATTTCTATGGCTCACCTTTGAGGACAAAGGAAAGCTCGCAACATTCATCAAACTGTCAATGCCGGGAACGACTTCTTCATTCATTATATTGTGGATTTCAATACTGCCAGATCTTCGATTGATTCCAGCAAGAATTCTTTCCTCACCGGGCATAAGAGCCAATGTCGATTGTCTGGATATTTCCAATCCTACCTCAGATCCTAAAATCGAATCCTCTTGTTGATACCTAACACGAACTGGAGACATCGGACTTCCCTCAGTATAATAAATAAGATCCAATTTGCCATCTTGATTAATATCGGAAAAATCTTGCCAATAAACTGGATTTGATGACCAAGGATAGGACTTTTCACCCACAAAACTACGGGATTTATTCACATTGATTTTCATCAAATGATCCTTAGTTGCAAGCATGATATCCTGGCGCCCATCTTGATCAAAATCGACTACTTTGATGGAATCTGGTCTTGGTAGCACCTTTAAACTACTATTGTAAACAAGCGTTTCAGAGAAGCCTCCCTCAGACGATTGAAATCGAATGGTGAGTGGATCGTCTTTTCCAGTGTAAATTAAATCCATGAATCCGTCTGAATCAACATCTCCTACCGCTAAAGAGAGCATAGAGCTACCAGTAACTACAAAAGAGGAGTAAAAAGGATGGTTTTCTAATACCGGCTCCCATCGATTCTTTTGAATGGAAATTTGTTTAGGAACTTCAGACTCAAAATCTTTTTTTTGATAAAAGAGGTTGATACGACCAATTCCATTATTCAGAACGATCAGATCCTTTAGACCATCCCCATTTAAATCCTCGGAGAGCAAAGAGCGGGTGTTCCAATCAATTTTACAAACAACAGGATTGCTGAAGCGAAAAGAATTCGTCTCAGCACCAATCAATGAGAGAACAATGGTCAAAAAAGATCCTACAATTAAAAGCCTCATTTTTTAGGAACAATTACTCCTTTAGAACGGATCAGTCCTTCACTTCTCTCAATTCCTCCAAGGGCCATAAATGGGGCGTGAATCTCCATGTTTTCCAACATTTTTGCGAAATTCAATCCAGACTGATTTTTGGCATTATTTAAGAACTGCATCGCTTGAGGATTTTGAAATAAATTGGTATTGATGAGCTCGAACAATTGACTGTAGTCGCTGTATGCCAAACTTACGGGTGCATCGAATAAATCTTGAGTCTTTTGTTTTAAATGATCCTCGTTCCATAGACTTTTTGAATCTGAAGCCAGATTGGAAAGGATCCGTCTTAGGTTACCAACGTCCCCCATTGATATATACAAAGTATTGTTTCCTAAAGCAAAGGATACCTGTCCTTGAGGTGTGGGCGCATTCATAATGTATAAAGAGTTGCCCATATACTCTTCCTTAGAAATCATTCCCCCATCCTCTCCCCCCATCCTCATGAGAATCTTATTGAATGCAATTTCCACGGACTGTTGATCTATCAGGCTCAAAGCAATCAATTGTTCATTTTGAGGAACCGCTCCATTGCTATCGGGAACAATTGTTGAGAAACTTGCGAGCTGATCTCCCAAGTTATTGATTAAATCCTCTTCGATTTTCATCTCTAGTTGGGCTTCAGATAGACTCAACATCATTTTGTAACTAGCAAACAATTGAGGACTTATATTTTTCATGGATTCCTCCAGTGCACTCCAAAATTTAGGGAAACTAAAATTAGCAATCGTGGATGAAAAAACATCTTTTGGAACAAAAATTGGCGATTCAACCTCTTTATCTGTGTAGGCAAGCATTTTAATAAGACCTGCTTCTTTTCTGTAACTAAGACCCAATTCCATGAAAATCTGCTCCTCTTCAATATTCATAAGAGTGAATAGAGATTGAATTTCATCCAAGGCTAAACCTTGCCTGATTGAATCGTTGGTTACCATAAAATCGTTGGAAGGAATTTTAATCCCTTTTAACTCCAGATGATTAAAAAGAGTATCGATACATTTGTTGATATCAATAAACGACCAAATATCTGCATTTCGACCCTCAAAAGTATCGATCATGTCCAGAAATGAGCTGGAATCGTTGATGGAAGAATCCAATCCCTTTTGAATCGCATAGATTGAGTTTTTGACGAGCTCTTGAGAATCGGAAAAGATTAGAACCTCCTCAGTGAGTGCAAAAGAAAATGCATCCATAACATCGACCTTCCTCTTTTCACCTTTCTTGGAACTGAATAATCGAACCCCCAAATGTTCTTCCTCTTTAAATTCATCCTCAACAGGGATCGCACTGCTTCCAGAAGTTGCGGATTTCATATCGTTGATCCGAGACAATAGAGTATTGATATCCTCCGAAGAATTTAAGAGTGCGCAACAGGATAGGGTCTCAAGGTCCAAATAAAAAGCAAATTCTCCACCGAATGGATCCACCAATTGCTTGAAGCTCTCCATTCCTTTTTCTTTTTCCAACAGAAAGTCATCCCACATCTCTTTTCCATTGCTGCTTAGTTGGATCGAAGAGCTTAAGGTATGATTTTTCCATTTACTGGAGACCTCTTCAATATTTTGAACATACAACAAAAAACCGGCTGAGTCCGGGACATAATTCAACACATCCCCAAAAACGAAAGAGGAAGTGAGTGTAAGAAAATAGATAAAAAAGCGACGCGAAATTCCAACTATCATAATTACTCAAGTCCTAACTTCGCTTTCCCCTCTTCAGAAATCATCCTTGGGTTCCATGCTGGTTCCCAGACAATTTCGACCTTTGATTTAGAAATATTGGGCAACGCCTCAATTTTGGATTGGGCATCTGCGGCAATTGTTGGACCCATTCCACACCCAGTTGCTGTAAGAGTCATTTTAACATCTACTCCTTTGGTGCCATCATCGTAATCTACTATTCTAAGATCGTAAATAAGTCCTAAATCAACAATATTTACAGGGATTTCAGGATCAAAACACTGCTTGAGAGCATTCCATATGTCATCTTCATTCAATTCTCCTTCAGATTGGATCTGAGGTTCTTCCACCGCTGAATTAAAAAACTCCGGACCTATTAGGTGTAGATTTGTGGAACTCACTCTAAAGAGCCCTGAGGAATCTCGCAAAGTCACGGACCCTCCCAAAGCTTGCGAGACATGATATTCAGATCCTTGTTTTAATATAACTTCATCGCCAGCGGGGATAAGTGTTGCTGGGCAATTTTGCTCTAATTTAATATTTTCACCTTGCATAATTATTCAATGATAAATGGAAAAAGTGCGTAGAATGAATCAGAATCTTGCAAAACATGAAAGAACTCAAGCTCCTTTCCAAGTTTGTTGAAAATTGGGTTCTTGGGCATTTGAATCATTTCATTTAAATTTACACGAGCTTCTCCAGTGAGAAATTCTTGAATCCAATCCATCTTGTTCTTTTTCTTTGGATAGTGGTCTACCCCAAATTTTGAGATCTTAGCTAATTCTGCACAATGATCAATTGCGTCTAAAATCCCTCCAAAATAATCAATCAGTCCAACTTCTTTTGCATCTTGTCCAGACCATACGCGACCTTGAGCAATGAGATCCACTTCAGTCAGAGAAAGCTTTCGTCCAATGGAAACTCTTTTTAGAAATTTATCATATATAGTATCCACCCATTCTTGGATTTTATCCATTTCTACATTTGTTTTAGGTCTGGAAATCGTAAATAAATCTGCATAGGGACTTGTTTTAACTGTTTCCCAATTCAATCCATAATGGTTCCCAAGCTTTTTAATATTAGGCATCAAGCCAAAAACTCCAATAGATCCAGTAATTGTGGAAGCCTCCGCAAAAATAGTATCACTCTCCATCGCAATCCAATAACCTCCTGAGGCCGCAATGGATCCAAGAGAAACAACAACCGGTATTTCAGCTTCTCTTAATTTGTACATTTCACGCAAAATTTCCTCGGATGCGAAAGCGCTCCCACCGGGACTGTTTATTCTAAGAACCACTCCTTTTGCTGAATCCTTTCGACGAATCATTCTTAATTCTTTTGCAACTTTTTTACCGCTTACACTTTCTGTAGAACCCATTTCTCCATTAACAATCGTGCCTTCCACATAAACAACTGCGATACGATCCTCTCTAGGTTCTTTTCCAGAAAGCTCAAAATTCCTTAAATAAGAAACCATGGACACTTGCTCGAATGTAAAGTCCTCTTCATCGCTTGCACCATTTTCTTCAAGATATTCTAAAACTTCGTCAAAATAAGCGATCTCATCCACGAAACCTAATTGAACGGCTTCTTCAGCTTGGTAATAAGGTTCCTTTTCAACGGTAGCTTTTAAATCGGAAAGTTCCATATCTCGGTTCGCAGAATATCTTCTTAACATTTGATCCCAGCGACTTTCTAGAAGTTTTGATATTTGCTCTCTATTTTCAGGGCTCATCGAATCTTGAGTCAAAGGCTCAGTCGCAGACTTATATTTACCACTTTTTGGGGCTTGAATTTCGATCCCCAACTGGCTTAAAGCCTCTCCTAAATACAAGATCTCTGAAGCCATTCCATTCAACATAAGTCCACCAAAGGGATTCATGAATAATTTATCAGCAGTAGAAAATAGCAAATAATCTAGTTTTGTAGGTTCCTCTACATATCCAATAATCGGTTTTTTTGACTTAAAACGATTGAGAGCATCTTGGATCTCAATAACAGTAGCCATTCCATTGCTGTAACCAACAGAGGGCAGAGAATTTGTTAGAAACAATCCTTTTATAGCATCATCTTTAGAGGCCAATTCTATTCCCTCCAACAGCTCATATAAAAAGATTTTTTCGCTCTCATCTCCAGATAGAATCGTCGTTATTAATTGGTCCGGTTGTAGTTGTTTTGGACCATCGCTCACTAAGATTCCAAGATCTAAAACAAGATAGCTGTTTTTTTTAATTTCCTGAGGCAGTTCTTTTCCTAAACCGGAAATCATAATTTGTAACAGGGTAAAACTGATTACAAATAATATAACAAGGGAGATCAAATGCCTTAAAATTGACTCAGAAATAAACTTGAATAGTCGTTTCATATTAATAAATTACTATTATTATTGTCTTCAAACAATTTAATTAATCAAAACTCCTCGAAAATAAAAATTTATGAGTGATAAATTCTTAACTACAAATCGTAAAGCATTGCTCATTAACTTAGATCCTAACAAGTATGGAGTTTTGGCAGAAATAGGAGGTGGCCAGGAAGTCGCTCGATATTTCTTCCAAGTGGGGGGCGCTGCAGGAACAGTAGCAATGAGTATCTCAGCTTATGATATGGCATTCAGCAATGCAGTGTATGGCAAAAGCAAGCGCTTCGTTTCTTCTGAGCGACTTGAACAGATGTTGAGCAGTGAGTATGAGAAACT
The DNA here is from genome assembly GCA_913049555.1 of uncultured Opitutia bacterium. GTDB lineage: Bacteria > Verrucomicrobiota > Verrucomicrobiia > Opitutales > CAJWYM01 > CAJWYM01. The sequence goes on along the minus strand of CAJWYM010000021.1, from coordinate 14,125 downwards.
TCCGGAAAGGCTATCAAAAGAAAAAAGTGAAAGCTCTACCTACTTTACTTTTGCAGATACAGTATCCGCTAGAAATTATCATGGAACCAATGAATGTCATGGATGGATGGGGGTTCGATTCCAAAGAAGTCCACTTGAGGAACCCTCTGACATTAGAATCCACGTTCGAATGCTTGATAATACAAATCTGGCACAGCAAGATGCACTAGGAATTATTGGTGTCAATTTGATTTATGGAGCCTTTCATTACCACCAAGATCCAGATAAATTGATCCGCTCCTTGGCGGATAATATTGGAACAGACCGCATAGAAGTAGACATGATCGAGTGCGAGGGAATTGCTTTCAAAGAAGTGGATAACCGGATATTATCCCTCAAACTTGTTGAGTATCACCTTTCAGAAGCCGTTCTTTTTGATCACAATGGAAAAATACAACAGCCTTCGGAGTTTTTTTACAAGAGAGCTATTTTTGTTGAAAGAGGCAGCTTCCGGCCTGTTACAAAAGTAAATATTGATATGCTTGAAAGAGCCAAATTCCAATTCTTTAACGATCGAAAATTAAATGATGATAGCTTAAAAGTAATTTTTGAAATGAATATGGGTAAACTGATCAAAGAAGGAAGCTCAATTGATTATGACGATTTCTTGGCCCGAGTAGAAGTTATCAATTCCATTGGCTACAATGTTCTTGTTTCCGATTACTTTGAGTTTCATCGTCTTGTTTCCTTCTTGAGACGTTATTCAAAGCTCCCATTCGGTGTAGTTCTTGGAATCAATAATTTAATTGAATTGTTCAATGAAAAATATTACGCCGATTTAGATGGAGGATTGATGGAAGCATTCGGTCGTCTTTTTAAAGGAGATATCACTATTTATGGTTATCCTATGGGCAATCAAAGTCTAGCCCATTATAAGAAAATCCAAGGCAGCAATATGTTAGATTCCATTCCCCAAGCTCCAGAGCAAATGGATTACCTGATAACCGTCGATAATTTAAAATTAAACAGTTTGCAGCAACCGCTCTACGACTACCTACTCAGAAATCGCTGGATGCTTCCTGTCCTTGGTTACGACGAAGATCTGATGAAAATCTTTTCGAGAGATTTACTGGAAAAAATCAAAAGCAATGATGACTCTTGGGAAAAATTTGTTCCTGATGAAGTATCTGAAGCGATTAAAGTCCGGCATCTTTGGGGCTACGGTGATCAGTAACTTAAAATCAAATTTTATATTTATAGTCTTCCTTTTCTACAGTCTTGATTATGATCCTTTTTCAACCAAGCGCATTTGACTTGAATAAAGAATCGATTTTTTAGGACCCCTGTCCATCTATTGGGTGGTTTAAAACTAGAATCAATAAACACAAAAAAACCCTCTGACTGAATCGTAGAGGGTTTCCATAAATTGTATTTACAATATAAATCCAATCACGATCCACTGTATATTGAAAACAGTGCATCTGCAATCTCTGTAGGAGTTGGAGCCACTGCAATTCCTGCATCTTCCATAGCTTCAATTTTAGCTTCCGCAGTTCCACAACCACCGGATACGATCGCACCTGCATGACCCATACGGCGACCAGGAGGGGCAGTCGTTCCAGCGATAAAACCTGCTACCGGTTTCTTCACATTCTCTTTAACATAAGCTGCTGCCTCTTCCTCAGCACTTCCACCAATTTCACCAATCATAATGATTGCCTCCGTTTCAGGGTCTTCATTGAAAAGCTTTAATACATCCACATGACTCGTCCCATTTATCGGATCTCCTCCAATTCCAACACATGTAGACTGTCCATGACCTCGACAAGTTACTTGATAAGCAGCCTCATAGGTCAAAGTTCCAGATCTGGAAACAATCCCAATTTTTCCGGGTTTGTGGATATGACCCGGCATAATTCCGATTTTACATTCACCAGGAGTGATTACTCCGGGGCAATTCGGCCCTATTAGTCTGGTCTTGCTTCCTTGCAGGCGTTCTTTTACTTGAGCCATATCACGAACTGGAATTCCCTCAGTAATACAAATTACAAGTTCTATCTCAGCATCAATAGCCTCTAAAATAGAATCCCCAGCAAATGGCGGTGGCACAAATATTACAGATGCATTGGCACCTGTTTGGCACACTGCTTGACTTACGGTGTCGAATACAGGAACAACATCTTGGAACTTAGACCCCCCTTTGTTGGGAGTCACTCCAGCGACAATATTGGTTCCATAATCTAAGCATTGGGAGGCATGAAATCCACCTGCTTTTCCAGTGATTCCTTGAACTAAAAGTTTTGTGTTTTGGTTTATTAGTATACTCATATTAAATCCTTCTCTAATTATTGTGCTAATTCAACGATTTTTTGAGCAGCTTGAGATAAATCATCCGCTGGAACTAAATCCAATCCGCTTTCATTCAATAACTTCTTACCTTCCTCAACATTGGTTCCGTCCAAACGAACGACTACAGGAACATGAATATTGATGTTCTTAGCAGCGGCAATAATTCCTTTGGCTATAATGTCACATTTCATGATACCCCCAAAAATATTAACCAACACCCCTTTAACTGCAGGGTCTTTTAACACAATTTTGAAGGCCGCCGTTACTTGATCTTCATTAGCACCCCCTCCTACATCGAGAAAATTTGCGGGATTCCCACCAAAATGCTTGATGATGTCCATGGTTGCCATGGCTAAACCAGCTCCATTGACCATACAAGCTATGTTTCCATCGAGTGCAATGTAATTAAGGTCAAAATCAGAAGCCTCAATTTCTTTAGGATCTTCTTCATTCAAGTCACGCAACTGAACAATATCAGGATGACGAAAGAGAGCATTGGCATCAAAACTAACTTTCGCATCCAAAGCTGATACAACCCCATTTTTATCTGTAACGAGCGGATTTATTTCGACTTGATCGCAGTCTTTCGTCCAAAATAGTTTGTAGAGTTTACTTAAAATCTTACCCATCTGCTTGACTTGGTCCCCTTTGAAACCAAGGCTAAATGCGATCTCTCGAGATTGATATGGCATAATGCCCAAGTTTGGATTTACAAAGACTTTGATCAGTTTCTCAGGTGTATTTTCGGCAACTTCTTCAATATCCATCCCACCCTCAGTAGAAGCTATAATGACTGGTTTGGAAGTTTCACGATCCATCAGGATCGCCAAATAATATTCATGGTCAATCTCCGTAGCTTCAGTAAAATAAACAGTTTGAACTTTTCTACCCTCCTCCCCTGTTTGTTTTGTAACCAAAGTGTTGCCAAGCATTTTAGTTCCTATCTCCTTGGCCTTTATTTTGCAATCAGTCAATTGAACTCCCCCTTTGAACCCATCCGTGAAGGTACCTTTACCTCTACCCCCTGCATGAATTTGCGATTTTATAACAATCAGCTCGTTGTCCGGAAGCTTTGCGATCGCTTCGTCAAATTGATCAATACTCTCTACAGCGTATCCTGTTGGAACAGGAATTCCCGCTTCAGCAAAGAGTTGTTTTGCTTGGTACTCATGAATATTCATATATTATATAGTTTATTTTTTATAATTTAGGGTTGCTTCATAAACAAAGCAGAGTGGACAATGTTGTTCATAAAAAACGCTTCTTTGGAGTTGTGATATGCGAATTTTTCGATGCATTTTATAATTGGTGGTAAATGACTTATTTGCAAGCCAGTAAGTTGATTAAAAGTTTTGTATAAAGCCCAGAGAACTAAGGGTGCTAATTTACTACCCTTTCCCTCAGCTGGAATATAAAAATCAGTGTAAAATAACAAACCTCCAGGTTTTAAATGCAAATCCAGTTCTTTTAGCACAGAAAATAATTCTAGTGAGTCAAATAAATCAAAATAATAGTTACAAACCACTAAATCAAATAAATGTCTTCTTTTAAGATCGTAGATACCTCCAATTTGATGGTTTATATGGGTTTTTTTTGGATAAACTCTTTGTTTTGCTAGATGAATCATAGACGAGGAAAGATCCACATTCATAACATGACTGATTGAAATTTCAGTAAGAAGGAACTCTAAAAACTTACCAGTTCCACCACCGAGAACCAAAACGCTGTCTACTTTTTTTGGTAAAAAGGGGATCAAAGCCACTTGGGATTTATAAAGATTGCCAGCAAAACAAATGGTTCCAAGTAGATCGTATAGATTGGCAATGGAGTTAAAAGAGATGTGAGATGAGGAGTTTTTCATAAAAAAATAGGCTTTAGATTCTTCCTTAAAAAATAAAAAACACTGATTCAGAAAATTTTACTGGATTTTACTTAGTATTTTTCCATAATAAAACCTATGAATATCGGGAATCTAACTAAAAGAGAAATCGTATTGTCAATATACGAAGAGAATGATTACCAACAAAAAGACGTCAAAGACATAGTTCAAAAGACTCTTGACTGTGTTTTTGATGCATTGGCTAGTGGGAGAAATATTGAACTTCGTAGTTTTGGGGTTTTTGAACTACAAGTTAGAAAACCTCGTCCCGGTAGAAACCCTAAAAAACCTGAAGATGTTGTTACAATTCCTGAAAGAATCGCTGTAAAATTCAAGCCTGGTAAAGAGTTGAAAGAAAAGCTCAAAAAATTACCGGTCTCTTAGCTTTACAATTCATTTTTTACCAGCATCTCGAACACCATTTTATTAATGTTCCAACTTTTTAGGTTTGGAGCTTCTTGGTTTTTTTATTTTCTTTGGCTCCAATGATTTTATTTTTTGAGTGTTCGTCCTAACACTTATTCTTATTTATTTGTATGAATTTAAATCGTTTTTTTGATATTGAAAAAGTTGTTGTCCATCCAGGATCTGCGCACAGGGATGATTTTATTTCGATCGCGCTGATTCTTGGTTCTGTTCCTGGATCTTGTATCCAAATCGAGAGGCGAGATCCAACGGAGGAGGATTTAAAAAACCCCTCTGTTTTAGTTGTGGACCAAGGCCGCGAGCACAATCCGGATCTAAACAATTACGACCACCATCATTTTTCACAAGACAAAGAGCCTGCATGCTCAATCACTCTGATTTTAATGGCATTGGAATGCTACGAGGAGGCATTGATTGCTTGGCATTGGTTGAAGCCAACGGAGTTCCAAGATGTTAGAGGACCTAATTTATTAGCTAAAGAATTGAACCTGCCAGGAGGAGGAGATGTTTTACTATCTATAAACTCCTCACCTGTTGAAGGACACATGCTCAATGTATTTCAAAAACAGAGAATTATTGAGCCCGGAGATTTTCTTTTTGATTTTTTTGAGGAGATGGGACAATCATTAATCAAAGGTCTATCCAGTATTATGGAGAGACTTGAAGATCTAAAGAAAAACGTGGCCATTTATGAAATTTGTGGATTGAAAGTAATAGATAATAGTTACATCTCTAAAGACAATCATCCAGGACGAGGAATGGGAATTTACCGCAAGAAATTTCATCCGGATGCTCAAGTATCCATATCTAGCGACAAAAGAGGCGATGGCATCTCAATGACAAGAACAAACGACGATGGAATCATTGACTTTAGGAAAATTCAAGGAAAACCGGGGGTTCGTTTTGCTCACGGATCTGGTTTTATGTGTGCTTTGGATGCGAATATTGACCCAAAACCATTGATAGAATTGTCTATTGTTTCTAATAAATGATTCTCCCTTTCAAGATTGAATCAATGTATTCAATAGAGACATTTTTTTGATTGGGGAAGAGTTCCTTTTTAAAACAATACTTTCCCTTTTTTTTCGTCTACAATTGCTGCTGGTAAATACTCATTCGTTATAGCTTAGGCCATAGGTTCCTATAGACGTGAGGGCATCTAAAACAATCGTTCTTGCTGGTGAACTCCAGGAATTCCGTAAACAATGTTTTTAGTTACATTCCAACGGGATCTACATAGTGTTCAGAATCTCCTGGATCTTCTCCTTTGTATATCTCATCACTGAATTCAGTTTCATTTTCAGACATCAAGTCATCCATTAATAATTTGCCTTGCATATAAACATCTCGGATCACAGATTCCCCTTCAATTCGTCGTCCCTCTGATTCATAACCCAAATCATCCATATGGAGAGATTGATTACAAACTTCAAGGATGGTATTCCAAACAGTTCCAAGCAATAAATCAAATTGCCAACCGGTATCTGTTCTACCAAAGCGATCCTCGGAAACAAAACTCATGAATACGATTTCAATAGGATCCATTCCTAAAAATTCAGCTACTGCAATGCGAAGATCTTCCCATCGATCGTCTTGCAGAAACTCATCCCAGCGCTCTTCATTTTCAAAATCATCCCAGAATTTGAAAGCAAATTCTCCACGCTCTAAATCCACGCATGAATAGACATCAAATTGCTGGAGATAGGAACGGTAACGACCTATAAATGATTTCAATTCAAGTCTTCCCTCAACGGTGGGAACATATTTACTGTTTTCATGGATCTGAATCCATTCTTCAACCATCAAATACTCCAAAATGGGTTCCAGATCGCTTTCATCATTTTCTAAAAATAAGGAGAAGGCTCTTGGCTTGTTAATAATATATTCTAACAAGTATAAACCTGCAAAACGCTTTTTCTGATTTTCTGAAACTTTATACATCTAATCTTTCTTTATAATAGAGCATTCATCACCAAAGCTAGGCCTATAAATCCAATTGCCTCAATCGCAGAAACCCCCCAATTTTGATCGATTACAATTTCGTCTTTTATTTTTGCTGAGGGGAGAATCAAACGATCGATCAAAAATCGACCTATAAAAAGAATTATGGAACTAATTATAAACCATACAAACAAACCAAAGATAGAATTATAATTCATTATGTAGCCAGAAATAGAGATACTGATTCCGATGATAGCTCCTCCAAAAGAAAGACCCGCGGCCAAATTGTCCTTTTCAATTTCTTTATGAAGATCGTAGCCACAAATCTTTTGATAAATTCGACCGAAAAAAACTAAAATTAATTGGGTAATAAAGAAATACAATAAAACAAGAAAGAGGGATTCAGTAAAAGTGAAACTTGTATCCCCAGATAGGGAAGCTCTTATAATGAGTGCTGAACCGATGAAAGATCCTGCTTGTACGAGACCCGTTCCCACATTTCTGTCCTCAATCAACTCTTTGTCCGTGCAGAATGCGAACAACATGTATTTCTCATTGATAATTCTTGCTATTTGCAACATTGCAATTCCGATCAATGTCCAGACGAATGTGCTAAGCAAATCCTGAACCAAAAACTCTTTGTAATTTGAAGAGTCTTGCACTTCACTTTCACTGCCCATAATAGTGAGTTGAATCAGGGCTACAGACAGCAAATAAGCCGAAAATGAGACTGCAATCGCTTTGTTGTCTTTTTTAGTTAATTCCTCCTGTAGGTGATGTTTGGCTAATAAATTCTGGACCGCAGTTGCTATCCAAAACAAAAAGATTGCCAATGCAAAATAAGCCAACATCGAAAAGTCTTTTACAATAAAAGCCCCATCCGTCGAAAAAAGTGATTCTATAATTGCATTCATAATATTTATTTCCCCCCAAATGAACTTCCTGAGAATCCTCCACTCGATCGGTAAGAGGGACGGGGAGAAGAAAGGGATGAAGAAGATTTTCCAAAACCTCCAGATCGGACAGACTTAGAAGGATTTCTAGCTTGAAATGATTTCTGAGTGCTTGTGGGGTTTTTAAGTGGAGCTTTTACTCGGCTGGATACCTTGTTCGCGTTGGGACTGCTAATTTTTTTACTTAAATTGGAACTTCTCGACGATTTGAATTGTCCAGTTCTGCCGGTATTTTGCGAACGATATACATCTGGGGAGCGGGTGGAATAAGAGTTGTAATAATTGGGATAGTATCCGTAGCCGAATGGAGAAAAATAACTAGTGTGCGGTGAAAAAAGGTAGGACAGTAAGAGCATGTCCACAAATGAGAAAGAAGATTGATGGTAATGATTTGGGCCATAAATCTGTGAATTTCCATGCATTTGAACTTTTGCCTGATCTCCTACTTTTTCTACTTCAATGGTTGCGATTTCTTGTTCATCTCCAGGTGAAAGTTCCGTGCTTAGGGAAAATCCACGCAGATCTCCCTCTCCGTACTCTGATACCCTTATATAATCAACGGCTCCATCCTCATTTAAATCAAGATTGTTAATGCCAGTGGAAGCAGAATTTAATTTTTTTTCTAAATCCGCCGCCGATTCAGTGTCCTTAAGGAGAGATCCAACCGCTTGCAGATCCAAACCATCAGACGCGTAACTAGAAAAGCTGTTTACTTGAACATTGTAATTGTATGAAGTCGATTCACTTGGGGTAAAAAACACAATCACAATCATAAAGAACAAAACCCCCCCAATGATTAATTTAACAATACCTGACATGATTCCCTTTCTAACTAAGTTGAAATTTAATTTCCCAAATTTTTGCTGAAAACCCAACTAGATTGCAATTTTTTGATAAAACAAAAGGTCTTTTGATGAGATTACCATTCTTAGATAAATCATCCAACAATTGCTCATTCGTTTTTGAAGTTATTTTATTCTTATAATCCATTTCTCTATAATCTTTTCCAGAAGTATTGAACAGTTTTTTAATTTCACCATCATAAGAAGATAACATTTGCTCTAATTCCGAGATTTTTGGAATTTGATCACGGATAGGGAATTCCTCGTAGTTGCAGTTGTGATCCTTCAACCACTTGATTGCCTTTTGACAACTTCCACATTTTTTGTAGGTATAAATTTTCATGCAAAGTTCTGGGATTATCTGTTGCTATGTAATATGCGAAACATTAAGTTTGGAGTAAACACAAATAAATTTATAAAACGGTGCAATATGCTAGAAAATTTGACTGATAGAATGTCTAAAGCTCTTCGAAATGTTCGAGGAGTTGGGCGCTTGACCGAAGAGAACATTTCTGAGTCCCTCAAAGAAATTAGAAGTGCTCTTCTCGGGGCAGATGTTCATTTTAAAGTGGTTCGCCAATTCATTGAAAGCATTCAGGAAAAATGTTTGGGTGAAGAAGTGATTAAAAGCGTAACCCCGGGCCAATTGATCGTAAAAATAATCAACGATGAATTGATACAATTACTGGGGGGCGATTCGCAGAGCTTAAAAGATAAAAGACCCTTAAAAATCATGATGGTGGGTCTACACGGTGCTGGAAAAACAACAACCAGTGCAAAGATTGCTAAATTTCTTTGTAAAGAAAATTACAAAAACCCACTGTTAGTTGGTTGTGACGTCTATCGTCCTGCTGCAATCGATCAATTAGAAACATTGGCCAAACAAGAAAATTTTCTTTTTCACAGTGATAGAAACACAAAAGACGTTTCAAAAATTGCTAAAGAGGCTCTTGCCAAAGGAAATGAAAATCAAGCAGATTTACTGGTATTTGATACAGCAGGTAGGTTGCAGATCGATGAAGATCTGATTCAAGAAATCGTTGCCCTTAAAGATCAAATCCGACCCGATGAGATCTTACTGGTTGCCGATGCTGCTTTGGGTCAAGAAGCAGTAAATGTAGCAAAACATTTTAATGAGGCGGTTCCCTTGAGTGGAATTGTTCTCACTAAAGTGGATGGAGATGCTAGAGGTGGAGCCGCTTTATCTATGCGTTACGTAACTCAAGTTCCGATTCAATTCATGGGAACCGGTGAGAAAATAGAGGACTTCAGTGCCTTTCATCCGGATCGTATCGCTTCCAGGATTCTCGGCATGGGTGACATCGTTTCTCTTGTAGAAAAGGCTCAAGAAAATATAGATGAGGAAGAATCCGCAAGGATGGCTGAAAAACTCAAAAAAGCAGATTTTAATTTTGAAGATTTTTTGAACCAATTCCAACAAATCAAAAAGATGGGATCCCTTAGTTCCATTATGAGTATGCTCCCTGGTGCTGGCAATTTAAACGTTGGCGACAAGGAAGAGGGTCAGTTCAAGAAAATGGAAGCAATCATTCAATCGATGACAAAAGAAGAGCGAATCAAACCCAATATTATAAGCGGAAGCAGGAGGCTAAGGATTGCTGGTGGATCTGGAACTCAGGTAAAAGATGTCAATCAACTTATTAAACAATTCACTATGATGAGAAAAATGATGAAAAAGTTTAAAGGAAATAAAGGTAGAAAAAAGATGGAAAAATTTGCAGGAAAAATGGGAGGAATGGGAGGTCTTCCAGGATTTTAATCATTTTTACTTTTTAAAAGGATTGAATCTAAACTGCATTCCCATTTGTATAGACCCATTTAAACTTAAAACCAATAAATATGAGTGATCCACAACTATCAAATCCTCCCTCTTCTTCTATTGAACTAGAAGCCTCCAATCCCAGTTCACCGGATACAAATAATACTTCAAATACGACTACGAACACCCCCAAATCAGAGAACGTAGCTTCTATTCCTGCTCAGCCACCGTCCTCAGCAATCAATCAGAACTCTATTGTTACTGTAGGTTTGGATTTAGGAACCAATTCATCTTGTGCATCAACATCCTTGGAAAATGGCAGTCATTTAGTCATTCCATCCATAGTCGGTTATGCAGAAGAGGGGATCCTCTCAGGAATTCTTCCTGATGAAGCCTCAAAACTATACGGAGAAGACGCCCTTAGAAATGAACTTCATCTAAGGATGGAAAGACCGATTCAAGATGGAGTTGTTCATGATTTGGATGCAGCGACTGAATTTGCCCAGTATATTCGTAAAAAGGTCGATCCTAGAGGTGATAAAGAAGTTCGAGCAGTTATTGGAATCCCTGCTAAGGCTTCTGAAAGCGCTCGATTGAATCTTGAAAAAGTAGCTGGGACTGCTTTCGATAAATTCATTTTGATCCCTGAGCCTTTTTTAGCTGCACTCGGCTACAGAGATGAAACCAGACTCTCTGATCCTGACTATATGGATCCAGTTAAGAATTCACTGTTTATTGACATAGGAGCTGGGACCACAGATTTTTGTATTATCCAAGGCTATTTTCCAACGGCTGAAGATCAGCTGAGTATCTCTTTTGCCGGAGACAAAGTGGATCAAATCCTAGCGGACGAAATGAAACAAGCCTATTCCGATGTGAAAATATCCATCGGTATGATCCGTAAGTTTAAGGAACAATACTCTTATATTGGAGAAACAGAATACGGAAAAAGAGTTCAAGTCCCAATTGGAGGAAAGCCCAAGAAGTTTGAAATAGGCAAACAGATCTCAGTCGCATGCAATCGACTTTTAGAGGAGATTTTCAATGCTACCCAAGAGGCAATTTCTATGGCTTCAGCTGAATCTGTATTTGAGATGCTTCAGAATATCATAATCACTGGTGGAGGGAGTCGGATCAAAAATATTGCTCCAGAATTGCAACGTCTATTACTTGAGGATGGTTATGCAAGTCCTAAGGTAAGTACTGCTGGCGACAACTATAAGGAGTTTGTTGCGATTGGTGCTTACAAAGCTGCCAAAGGAGCTAAAGACAATCAATGGCTGTCTCGTTGATTGTTTTTGGATTTTTCTTACAAAGCTTTTAATGTTGATCCGTGTTTGGTAATTTTTCAGAAGATCGCAAGGGAAACAGTTCCGTTGTTGGTATGATTCCCAATATGATAACGATCTCTGCCCTATGTTGCGGTTTGACCGCAATTCGGTTTGGTTTAGAAGGTAAATGGCCATTTGCGATCGGGCTGATCTTTGGAGCGATGATTTTTGATGCGATGGATGGAGCAGTTGCCAGAGCCTTAAAAGCCTCCTCCAAGCTTGGAGCAAAATTAGATAGTATCTCAGATTTTATTTGTTTTGGAGTTGCACCGGCAATTATCATGTATCTTTGGATATTCAAAGGTACCTCAGGAAAGTTTGGCTGGATTGCTGTGATGGTTTTTTGCGTTTGCAATGCCCTTCGCTTGTCTCGTTTTCAGTCTGCTCAAGCTGCCTTAAATCCGAAATTAGCCCATTTTTTCGTAGGAGTCCCTACTCCCGCTGGTGCTGCCCTCCTATTAATGCCCTTGATGGCAACCATTGAATTCGGGAACCAATTGACCGAATATTACTTATTTACTTTGGTTGTGAAGTCTTGGGCCGTATTCATAGGAATTTTAATGATCAGTCGATTGCCTACTTTTTCAATCCGAAGTATTCGGCTTCCGCAAAAATCCGGACTTTTTGCACTGGTTGCTTTTGGAGCTTTAATTGGCGCTTTGGTGACTGCAACGTGGATCACTCTTCTAGCCCTTTGCCTTATTTATCTTCTAAGTTTGTATTACAGCTATGTTCAATACAATCAGGCAATTGCATCGGAAGAAGATACAGATTCTCAAGAAGAGGTCATTTAGAAATAAGTTTTGTTATGATCAATCACATTGTTTTATTTTGGTTAAGAAAAAATTTAACTGCTGATGAGATCTCTTTTTTTGAATCTCATTTAAAGAGCTTAAAACAAATTCCAACAGTCTCCACTTACAATTGTGGGGGGCCTTCCAATACTCCAGAAAGGTCCACAATTGATCGTTCTTACGATTATGCTTTAAATCTTTTATTAGAGAACATGGAGGCACACGATTTGTATCAAGAAGACCCTATTCATAAAGATTTTATAAAACAATGCTCCCCCCTATGGACCAAAGTCCTCATTTACGACTTTGATTCATCGATTTGAAACTGTATGACTGTGCATCAAGAAAAGGAATTCTTGTTATAAACTTCATAATTCACGGATTCTTTCTAAGAAATCTCACTGCTGCAGTGTTCAATCATTCTTAATCCGGTTTTTAGTTCTCCCATTCACTTTCTTTGTTCTAATCAAGCAAGTTGACAATTATGCACTTTAGAATATCTTATAGTATCGTGTCTTGTCCTCAAAAAATAACCCTGCAAATTGCTTTTTATTAATTACTCACAATCCCATTAATCCCTTTACAACAACACTTACGGAATGAAAAAAAACTTACTCAAATTTTTACATACCTTGTTCTGTTTTACCTTTCTGGTTACTGGATCTTCATTGTTAGGCAGTATTGAAGAGAAAAATTTAGATTTAATTCAGCAATCCGTAAAGCAAGTGGATTTTGAAAATCCAATCTTACTAGACATGCCCCGGGGCGATAAAAAGAATCTAATGGTCAATATGATTCGATCCAGTTTAAAACAAGCGCTTGCCGATACGGACAAAATAGAAGTTGTTACTTTATACACGAAAATGATAACTTCGACCACTTGCGAAGAGGCCGTTTCTTTGAATTTAGACTTACTGCCAGTTATTGAACAAACTTCGCTTGCAATCGCTGAAGAATTAAAAAGTTGGAGCCCAATTATTGAGAACAAAAGCGAAACCAATATAGTAGAAATCATAGCTAAGGTGACTGACTCTATTATTGAAGGGTGCTTGAGACCTGCAATTAAAAGTGGAACGAGTATTTCAAGTCTATCCCAATCCATCGCTTTTGGAACTGCATCTCCGTTTATGAAGTCCCCTAACATCCCTTATGAAACCCTGATCAAAGTATCTAAAGGAATCAACTACGGCATACCCTACAAATTCATCTATTCTGTAATGAATTCGGTCCAAGCAGACCGACAACCTAAAATTATTCAAGAGATTTCAAAAAATACAGCATTTGGCACCATTGCTGCCGCAATTGATTCCAAACTGGAATACGAAGAGATTGTTTATGCTGCTACCGATGCATTCTCATCCAGTGTGATCACGATCGCTTCTCAAAAAAAGATTCCCTTACAAAGAATTGCAGCCCTCACCAAATCCTCCTCACAAGGCATCATGACCGGAACCGTGGAAGCTTCTACCCAAGGAGACCTTCCCTTTGAAGAGCTAGGAGCTGTTATGATTACTCGGATTGAAGGCAAAGTGCGTGTAGAAAGAACCTCCTCAGAGGATCCTCTTAGCAAAGAACAAATCCAAAATGGTTCTTATATTTATCAAGACCATAGTTTAATCACAGGTGACAATGGGTCTGTAACATTGCTTTTTTCAAATGGAACCATCACCGATTTAGAACCCAATTCAAAACTGGTTATTAACAAATTCACCCAAGATCCATTCGACCTGAAAATAGATAAATTGTCTGAGTTAAAAAGAGAGCCTAGTAACTCACAGACAGATATGAACTTAGAATATGGAAATTTGGTATTCAACGTCAAAAAGCTGAATCGCGGTTCCTACATGAACA
>CAJWYM010000020.1 GCA_913049555.1 uncultured Opitutia bacterium | reverse complement strand
TTATACATATAAAAATCAATTTTCACTATTTAATCAAATAGAATTCTTTGATATACTGAGGGATCTTTATCTTTAGCTTGTTATTTTAATTGAAAGGATTGAGTGATGAAAAATTGTTTCATCAAAATCTCACCTAGAATCATATATGATTCTTAGAATCAAAAATTTAACAGCTTGCAATCTATATATATGAATCATTCAGAAAAAAGTCCAAGACCCTTTGCCTCTCTCAATTATGTTTTTGGAGCGGGCCTGCTCTTATTTATTCTCGGTGCGTTCCTCTTTAGAACTGAAATTATTTCCTATGGTAACGGGACAATTGAAGCAAAAAAACACACATTGCTTTTCTCACCCGTAGAGGCTCAAGTCGTCTCTATTTCTTTGAAACCAGGGGAAATCGTAAAACAAGGACAGGTTCTTATGACTCTTCATAATGAGGATGTCATTTCAAAAAATAATGAACTCAAAAAACAGCTCTTAGACATCAATCATCTTATCCAACAAAATCTAACAACAGAAGAAATTTGTAAAATTACAGGATTCATCCCAGAAATCCAAAGCGTGGATTCACTTGCAAAGATTCACGCCAAAAAGACAAAAACGATTGATAAAATTCGGGATATATATGGCAAATTAGCCACAAGCAAACTGATTTCGGAAATCACTTACTTAAACCATCAACTAAAGGAAATCCATGCGTCTGAAGAGAAGCTAAAAATTGACCAATGGCTTTACTGGAAAAGCTCTAATATGGAAGCGCTCAAAAAGGCAGCACATCTACAAAAAAGAATCCACATGGAACAAACTCGCAACTATTTGATGGCTGAATTAAACCGAAGTGAAGATTTCCTCAACAAACTGATTATAAAAGCTCCATTCGATGGCGTAGTAACAGAATCGTATATAGATTTCAGTGCACAACTGGCCAAAAAAGGGCAACCCCTACTCAGGATTGAGGATGTAAGTGAAGGATTTAGGGTGGTTGCAGAGATCAACGAATCCAACATTGATTTGATTCAAAAAGAGATGACAGTTCGCATGAAATCCAAAGTATTTAAATCTGAAATCGTCGGATACATTCATGGAAAAGTAGATCGAATTGTCCGACCGAACAGTTACCAACAAAATGGACTGAATGAAGGAACTTTTAAAATATGGATTGAAATGACATCCTACCCAGGTACTCCCGTTCCAGCAACTGGAGTTGAAGTGGAGGTGATTATAGGTAAGGAAAACTTAATCAACTCCATACTTGGACGACCCTACAGAAGCAACAAATCCTAATGAAACAATCCAAAGATATTCTCAGTCTTATTTATGATAACCGATCCAGTTTTTCGAAAGGACTCTTTCTTGTAATCTTCAGAGTCATTGCAATTATTCCTCTTCCTTGGTTATTTAGAGTCATTATTGATGATTATATACCCTCGAACAATCAGATAGGCATTGTATCCATCTGCATTCTCTGCGTAGGTTGCCTACTGATGCACTATGCATTTTCTATAGCAGGTGCCAATGCAATTGTAACTAGTGTTTCCAAAACCCTTGTGAGTTTAAGAAGTCGCCTTTTTCATAAAATTCAGTTTTTAAGCTTTGCTTACCTTGACCAAGAATCCACGGGAAAGTTACTTTCAAAATATTCGTTCGATTCCAGAAAGATTCAAGACACCATGCTTTTAATTATGAATCAATGTATGCCCAATATGATTTTAGGCCTTTCCGTCTTTACTCTTTTAATATTCATGGATTGGAGACTTGCTTTATTACTTCTTTTCGTAATTCCTGTGTTTTTAATCATCAAGCTCTATTTTAAACAAATGCTTATTCGGGAAAATAATAGAGCCCGATTGGCTCAAGAGACCTTGACAGGCAATGCAAATGAATTGTTGTCTGCAGTCCGTCTATTTAGAAGTTTGGGGGAGGAAGAAAAAGCTGAAAAGAAAATAGACAACCACAACCATAATTTCGGAGAATCGTTGATAAATCTAACGGTTGCCTCTTCTATATTTGGAACCTCTATGTTTGTATTTACCAATGTCATACAACTCACAGTTATAGCCGGAGGGTCCTATCTAGTCTTACAAGGCAGTGTCTCCTTAGGCACCCTATTTGCATTTGTAATAGCACTCCCAACAGTCATGATGCCCATCAACATGATCACCCAATTCAGCGAACAATACTTTACGGGGCAAGAATCTTATGAGAGTATCTGTGAAGTGCTGGAAACAGACTTGGTGGAAAATTGGCACGGATCTGTTTTACTTCACCCGATGCAGGGGGACGTAAAATTTGAGCGGGTCCACTTCTCTTACCCATCTAAAAAAGAAAGCATCGTTCTCTCCGACTTTAATCTACATATCAGGCCGGGTGAACACATAGCATTGGTTGGGGAGTCTGGATCTGGAAAAAGTACAATTGCGAATCTAATTCTTGGACTCTATGACATATCCAGCGGAACGATCAAAATAGACAACCAATCGCATCATTCTCTAAATATGAGAGAATTTAGGAAAAATTGCGCAATCGTAATGCAAGACAATCTGATTTTATCGGGATCCGTTATTGATAATCTTCGGATTGCAAAAGCAGATGCAACAGATAAAGAGATCCGAGAAGCAGCCATTGCAGCCAATGCAGATGAGTTTATAGATCAACTGCCAAACGGTTTCGAAACCCTCATGGGAGAAAGAGGGGTTTCTCTATCTGGAGGACAAAGACAAAGAATCTCAATAGCTAGAGCTATTTTACGAAATCCAAAAATATTAATTCTCGATGAAGCCACCTCAGCCTTGGACAACGAAAGTGAACGTATGATCCAAGAGGCGATGGATAAATTAGCCAATGGCAGAACGGTTGTTTCTATTGCACACAGACTAAGCACAATTCGAAACGCAGATAGAATCATAGTTATGGGACATGGAAAAATTTTGGAACAAGGGACCTTTAAAAATCTGGCGAAAGAAAGCATTCATTTTAAAAAGCTATTAACCAGTCAAATCGAAATGACAGAACAATTGATTGAGATGAACGCCTAAATCCACCTTAGGTGCCAGTAAAAATCATACTAAAGACGAAATGTTGAGATTTAAAAATGAATCAACAAAAGAAGTCTTACCTTTGATTCCAAGCCAAAAGAAGCAACCCAAAAGAAACCACTCGAAAACGGAAATTTAACAGACTGGATTTAGGTAAGGAGGGTTGAAGAATTTGAATGAACACATCCTTTTAAATTGGTAAACACTGAATGCCTTTTTAAACAAAAAATTTGAACATTTATTTCAAAATTACAAATCTGCCTTTAATCCCCTTCTTCAAGGTCATCCGGCAAATAAGTCAAAGACAGATTCTGGTCTAAAAACTCTTGTAAAAACAAGGACGCTGCTCTTGAATCCAATTCACCCGATGCACGATCCAATTTTTGCTTCATCTGTTTCAACTCGGACTCTACTTGATGACTGGAGAGCCTCTCATCTACCCTATGAACCGGCAACTTAAATCGAACCTCTAACTTATTGATAAAACGATCCACTTGGCGAACTCTAGGTCCTTTAGTCCCGTTCATATTTAAAGGATAACCCACAACCAATTCATCTATTTTTCTTTTAGTAATAGTATCGGCTATGATCTGAATGCGAACCTCCTGAGAATTTCCAATAGAGGGATCAATTGGAATTGCAACTCCAAGATCATCTCCAAAGGCAAGACCAATTCGCTTCTCACCAAAATCAATTCCTAAATAATGAGGCACGAAAATTACATTAAATTTTTGCCGGCATCTGTTCCCGCAATTTTCTGAACAATCTTTTTGATATCTTGAGCTCGATCTTTATGAGAAATTAGAGTTGCATCCGGACTGTTTACAATAATCAGGTCCTGAACTCCAAGAACAGCAATCGTATGGTCTTCCTCAGCAAAAACAATATTGTTTTGAGCATCCATTATTTCAACCACACCTCTGGCTACATTGCCACTTTCATCTTTAGGAAAATGACGTTCTATGGCAGGCCATTCCCCAACATCGTCCCAATCGAAGGTAGCTTCCAATGTTTTGACATTTTCTGCTTTTTCAATCACAGCATAATCGATAGATACCTTTTCTAATGATGGGTATTGAGAAGCCAAGCATTCCTGCATATCCTCTCCAGATTGTAAGCGCTTCTTAATTTCATCAAGAGCCGCTTTCAACTGAGGAACATAGGCTTCTAAAGAAGCTTCAACGACCGATGATTTCCAAATGAACATACCTCCATTCCAAAGATATTCTCCAGATTCCAAGTAGGTCTTAGCAGTTTCTAAGTCCGGTTTTTCAACAAATTTCTGCACGGAATAAACGGATTGGCCTCGACTTTCACCCTCTAAATTTCCTCGATGAATATATCCATAACCGGTTGCCGGTGAAATCGGTTTGATACCAACGGTAACGATTGCATTCGAATTAGAAGCCGTATCAAGGGCTGCATCTAAAACAGATTGGAAGGAAGCAAAGTCATGAATGACATGATCTGCAGGTATGATTGCGAAAACACCCTTTGGATCTCTGATCGAAACAAGAGTTGCAGCCAGTCCAACTGCTGCAGCTGTGTCTCTTCCCACCGGCTCCCCAATTATATTCTCAACAGGTATTTTGGGACAAACCTCTATGACCGCTTCACGTTGTTCAATGTTCGTTATGATTAGAACATTCTCAACAGGAACCAGACCCTCCAAACGGTCTGTTGTTTGAGTAAGCATAGGTTTGTTTCCAACAATGGGCAATAAATGCTTGGGTCTTCTAATTCGGCTTTGAGGCCAAAAACGTTCCCCTTTTCCACCTGCCATAATGACCACGTATCTAGATGCTAAGCTCATTCTTTTAACTTTCTATTTTATTTATAAAATTCAATCGATCTGAGGCTTTAAAGAAAGCAGTTCCTGCAACCAATGTATCTACACCCATCTCTTTGCATAATTCTGCGGTCTTTAAATCAATACCACCATCCACCTCCAAACGATAGTGATAATTATTTTTTTTCCTCAATTCGTTCAATTCTTTAAGCTTAGGTAAGACTTCTTCATGAAAAGATTGACCCCCAAAACCCGGAAAAACTGTCATTGCTAAAACCAAATCAACACTCGGCAAAAAAGGCTCCACTTCTGCTGCAGATACATTCGGATTCAAGGCAATCCCACATTGACAATTCGCTTCCTTGATTTTATCGAGTGTCTGCTGTATTGGATAATCAGGTTCCACATGAATGGTTATCAATTCAGACCCCGCTTTTAAAAAAGCGTCAATATATTTATGAGGCTGGGAAAGCATAAGATGAACATCAAAAAAAAGACTACTTTTAGGCCTGAGATCTGCAACTGTTTGGGGACCAAAGCTCAAATTTGGAACAAAATGACCATCCATTATATCGAGATGAATCCATTGAGCGCCAGCAGTTTCCACCTCCTTCAAAGCAGATAGTAAAGAACTGTGGTCTCCAGCAAGTAAAGAAGGGGCTAAAATATTTTTATGAGTTTTCATAATGAAATTAGCAAGCGCTACCAGACGCCTACAACCTCTTCGACAATCTTTTTGGCCAAGGCATCTAAGATAGAAGGGAAATTCTGATTCTGAGCTCGACTGATATGATCCTCATTGTAAGCGGTTGTTTTTATATCTAAAGAACGATTTCGAAAATAAACCTGACCACTACGGGCGTCTAATAATGAGCAACTCGCAACAATCTTCAATTGGTAAGAACGAGCCAAATCTGTATCCTCATCATGTGCAGACATAATCCGATCATAACTAGAAATCTCAACATTCAGGACAGCTCCTGCATTCTGTTCAGAACCAACGAGCACTAGAGAGGGCTCTTGAACAAACTGATCTCTCAATACTTTTGAAAAGAGTGCTTGAGTCTGAGGAGCCTGGGTATTGTTAACCACAGGTGTAATATAAATGGAACTAAAAGGAAGCTCTTGATCCATCCCCAGATGATAGGAACTACAGGAAGTAAATAAAATAGAAAATATAAATGAGAAAACTACGCGCATAGGGTCACTATTTAATCATAAAAGAGGGAAGAATTCTCTTGATGACACTTTTCCTAGGATTTGTAATCTCCTCATATTCCTTATCTGGAATTTTTAAAAGATCCCTTATTTTATGCGCCATTTTTCTAGCTTGGATTGCAGACTGAGACTTGGGAGCAATTGTGATCGTCTCGTTGTAGAAAATCAATGCGGCTTTCAAGTTCCTTTTCTTGTGGAAGTAAAAGTCAGCGATGTATAATTTACTCTGAGCATTGACTTCAGTCATTTCTTGTAAGCCCATTTCAGCAAGAGATACTTGAGAATTGTTAGGATATAGAATTAAAAAATCTTGATAATAGGACATGGCTTCACGAGTTGCCCCTTGATCATAGGCAGGACCATCAACAATGGAAGAATAGATTTCCGCTAACAGGTAGTATGCATCCGGAGCCAAAGAGCTGTCTGGGTAGTTGTTGACAAGCCGATCCAAGGCGTCAATAGAGATCTCTTTATCACCAGCGTTCTTTGCTAAAGTAGCAATATTCATAAGAGAAAGAGAAGCAAAATCGCTGTAAGGAGCGTTCCTAATGACACTTTCAAACAAATCTTGGGCGAGATTGTAATTTTTCAAACCTGGCAGAGTAAAAAAGATTCGAGTCCGAGCTCCATCCTTAAGTGAAGAGGCAATCTCAAATTGAGCAGCAATTACATTGTTGAACTTTTCATACTCAGGGTGATAAGTAATAATCCGCTGAAGGGTCTCAAATGATTTATCCCATTGCTTTCTACTTTTGTGTAAAATCCCCATTTGATAAATCGCCTCGGGGACAAGCAAGGAATCCTCAAATTTCTTCACTACTGATTTATACAACTTAATTGCTTTTCTAAAACTTCCACTCTCTTGGGCCTCGCGAGCTTCGTTCATTAGATTCAGTGCGGTTTGTCCATAACCCTCATCTCCAAGATAATCCTCAAGAAGTCCTCCCTCTGCATACCACCCCCGAACTGGAGACCAGACAAGATCACCGTAGATGGAAAAAGAACTAAGAGAGAAAAAAAGAACAACTATTTTTAAAAGGAAAAATTTCATGATTTAAGTCCATTTTATAAGAGATGCTCCCCAGGTCAACCCTGCACCAAAGGCAATTAATAAAAGATGATCTCCCTTCTTTAACTTACCAAGCTTTACAGCCTCTGTGAGAGCAATTGGAATGGATGCAGCTGAGGTGTTACCGTAGCGAACTAAATTGTTGACAAACTTTTCTTTCGGAACTCCAAGACGTTCCCCCAAGCTATCAATAATTCTCATATTCGCTTGGTGAGGGATCACGCAATCAATCTCTTCAATGGTCAAGCCTTTAGACTCTAAAAGATCCAGCGTAGCTTGCTCCATATATCGAACCGCGACTTTAAAAATCTCTTTGCCATTCATTTTCAAAAAATGTTGGCGATCGTCCAATGATTCGCTAGAAGCTGGAATATTGGACCCACCTCCAGGCATGTGAAGAAGATGCGCCGCATCTCCGTCTGCTCTCAAAAGAGCGCCTAAAACTCCGATGTCCGGCTCCTCAGACTTACTCAAAACAGCAGCGCCGGCACCGTCACCGAAAAGAACACAAGTGGTTCGATCTTGCCAGTCAACGATTCCTGAAATTTTTTCTGAACCAATAATAAGAGCGTTTTTGTAAGCTCCAGCCTTCAACATTGAACTACCCACTTCTAATGCATAAAGAAATCCAGAACAAGCTGCCTCAATGTCAAAACTAGCTACCTTTTTAAGACCCAGTTTAGATTGAACCAAACAAGCAGTAGAAGGAAACAACATATCCGGCGTCATGGTAGCAACGATCAATAAGTCGATCTCCTCAATAGACAATCCAGAATTCTCCAAAGCCTCTTTCGCGGCCTCAGAAGCCATAAAACTGACCGTCTCAGATTCGTCGGCTAAATGTCTCTCTCCAATTCCCGTTC
The DNA here is from genome assembly GCA_913049555.1 of uncultured Opitutia bacterium. Lineage (GTDB taxonomy): Bacteria > Verrucomicrobiota > Verrucomicrobiia > Opitutales > CAJWYM01 > CAJWYM01. The sequence continues at coordinate 36,974 of CAJWYM010000020.1, read as the reverse complement.
GAGTGCGAATCCACTCGTCAGAAGTATCCACGATCTGACTCAAATCTTCATTTGTTACCACATTTTTAGGGGCATATGCACCCATACCCTTTATTACTACAGATGGCATCTTATTACTCATAAATTTTTATTATTTGCGAGTTCTACTTTGCGTTGAATCTCGGACAGCATATCCTTCTTTAAAACTTCTCGAGCCATTCCTATAGCTCCAGCAATGTAAAAACGATCCGAAGATCCATGGGCTTTTAAAACATTTCCTTTAAGGCCTAAAAAAGGAGCCCCTGAAAAGGCAACAGGGTTTAACTTTTTTTTCATCCCGATAAAAGCTCCACGAGCAAGAAATGCACCAAGTTTACGGATCGGAGTAGCTGTCATTTCTTCCTTCAAAACAGACTTAATCATTTCAAACAAGGATTCGGAAGTTTTAAGTAAAATGTTTCCAACAAACCCATCACAAACAACCACATCCACATGATTTTCAAACAATTGAAATCCTTCAACGGGTCCACGATAATCAATGACACCAAGGGGCAGATTTTTGAGAGATCCATGAACCATCCGAATAAAGTCGGTTCCTTTGCCTTCTTCGGTTCCAGTGGATAACAGACCGACTCTGGGGTTTTGGATTCCCAAAGTTGCTTCCGCGTAGCAAGAACCCATAATCGCATTTTGAACTAGATGCTCTGGTTTTGGATCCGGATTGGCACCCGCATCAATCAATACGTACTGGCAACCATTTGAGGGAATGATACTTCCAATGGCGGGCCTCTCGACACCAGGCAATGTTCGAACCTTGATCGTGCCTCCTGCCATTAAGCTACCAGTATTCCCGCAACTTATGAGAGCATTGGCTGCACCACTCTTTACAAGATCTAAGGCGCGCATCATAGAAGAATCTTTTTTGCGCTTGATAGCCTTGAGAGGATTTTCATCCATTTCAATAATTTCAGAAGCGTGAACCACTTGAATGTGTTCGTTCTGAAGCAAGGATTTTTCCCGAAGCAAGGGCGTGAGAACTTGTTCATTCCCAACAATAAAAAAGGTGTCCTCTTTGAGACACCCTTTCAAAGCAAGGGAAACTCCTTCAATGATCTCTGAAGGTCCCTTATCACCGCCCATTGCATCGATGGCTAAACTTCGCTTAACCATGATCAATGAATCTATACTTTTTGTTATTAAATTTTAGAGTTCAACGTCCAGGACCTGTCGACCCCGATACATACCATTTGCTGGATTCACTCTGTGAGGACGAAAAGTGCTTCCGTCAGTTGGATCTTTAGCAAGGATTGGCAACGAGAAGCGATTGGCTCCACGACGTTTTCTGCTTCTTTGTTTTGACTGCTTACGTTTTGGCTGTCCCATGGTTCTTAAATTTTAATTTTTGTAAAAACTGTTGTGTAAAGGGTAATATTAATCGTTAATCGCTCTTTCAGTCAAGTTGAATTTAATAAAAAAGGAGAGGGATCTAGAATCAAAAGAATGAATTATAATGTAGAAAATTAACCTACAGATTGAAGGATTCGGATTGATAAAATTTTTAAGGAACTCAAATCTTAGATCTGTAATTTTAACATGAAATTACAAGCAATCTTTTAGACTAAAGAGTGATTTATTGGTAAAAATCTAAGTTCTATCTACAACATCTAAGAACAGATTCGAAAAACATCGATTTAAATGTAGATTTAAATTTTATCCCTGTGAGAAAATTTGAACCTCCAAATTTTACCCTTTTATAGAATTCATCTATTAAGATCTATTGAGTATTTATTTTGAGAAATCAAAATACTTTGAGAGAACGGAGGATCAACGATCGTGACGGACAATCGTTCTATTACCATCCCCCAATACTAGAACATTCGGCTGCCAATGTTTGGCTTTTTCTTCATCCATTTGGGCAAAAACCATAATTACTAGCAAATCCCCTTTAGATCCTTTATGAGCAGCGGCACCATTGAGAGAAAAAGTCAAGGAATCTGCTGGAGCAGGGATTGCATACGTTTCAAATCTTTCCCCGTTTGTTATATTCCCCACAAGGATTTTTTCATAAGGAAGCAAACCAATTTTCTCCATAAATTTGGAATCAATGGCTAAACTTCCCTCGTAATCACGTTGAGCATCCGTGGCTGTTGCGCGAAGAATTTTTGCTTTTAAAATATGAAGTTGCATGAAATCTATTACAAAATCATTCCCGCAGCGACGGTCTGATTGGTCTGTTCATCTACAAGGACAAAACTCCCTGTATTACGGTTTCTGCGGTAACTGTCATAGATGACCGGGCTGGCCGTTCTTAATTTAATACGAGCAATATCATTCAACTTAACATCCAAATCATCTTCTACTTTATGGAGTGTATTGATATTTACCTTGTAACAAATTTGCTTGACCATTGCTTTTGTACTTCTTGATGTCTGTCGGATGTAATACTTGCCTCGTTCTTGGAGGGACTTCTCACGAGAAAACCAACAAATCATCGCTTCAAGATCCTGCTCAACCTTTGGTGGGTTGTTCTGCTTCACAATCATATCCCCACGACCAATATCAATTTCATCTTCCAAAGTGATAGATACCGACATTGGATAGTAGGCTTCTTTGACATCCGGATCATCCATGGAATGGATGGCTTTGATTTTTGAAGAAAAACCAGATGGCTGAACCGTAACCTCATCTCCAGGTTTGAATACACCCCCGGCAACCCGTCCTGCATATCCTCGAAAATCATGATATTCATCGGAATGAGGTCGAATCACCCACTGCACAGGAAAACGAGCATCCACATGATTGGCATCGGATCCTATATAAACAGTCTCTAGATGGTAAAGCAAAGAGGGGCCAGCATACCAGTCCATTTGTTCCGATTTTTTAACAACATTGTCCCCTTTTAAGGCACTGATAGGTATAAATGTAACATCAATAATATTGTCCAAACGAGAGGCAAAATCTGAAAAATCTTTCTTGATTTTCTCATAAGCTTCTTCTTTAAAATCAACAAGATCCATCTTGTTGACAGCAACCACTACGTGCTGTATACGAAGAAGATTTGCTATAAAGGAATGGCGGCAGGTTTGCTCGACAACCCCATTTCTAGCATCCACTAAAATAATTGCAAGATTGGCAGTGGAGGCTCCCGTGACCATATTGCGCGTATACTGAATATGTCCAGGGGTATCCGCTATGATAAACTTTCTTTTTGGAGTTGCAAAATAACGATAGGCAACATCGATCGTGATTCCCTGTTCTCTCTCAGACTTCAAACCGTCTGTTAAAAGAGCCAGATTTACATTCTCATCTCCCCTCTGTTTGCTCGATTTTTCAATCGCTTCTAATTGGTCTTCGAAGATTCCTTTGCTGTCATACAGCAATCTACCAATCAATGTACTTTTGCCATCGTCTACACTTCCCGCTGTTGTAAAACGAAGCAAGTCCATATTCAAATATCCTTTTTCGGTTTCAGAACTCATTTTTTCTTTATTTTTGTGTTTCTCAGTTTGGTTTGGCTTTAGTTCTTACCGATTAAAAATATCCTGCTTTTTTGCGATCTTCCATCGCTGATTCTGAGCGTTTGTCATCGGCTCGAGTTCCACGCTCTGTTTGGCGAGCAGCAGCAACTTCTCCAATGATATCATCCATATCAGATGCTTTTGATAAAACAGCCCCTGTGCAAGTGGCATCCCCTATGGTTCTAAACCGGACATCTAGCTCTTGTACTTTTTCTCCAGCTTGAGGTTGTATAAAGTCAGTCAATGCTAGAAGAGTTCCATTTCTCTCAATCACTTTGCGACGATGGGTGAAATAAAGACTCGGCATCTCAATATTTTCCATTCGTATGTACTGCCAAATATCCATCTCAGTCCAATTACTAATTGGAAAAACTCGGAAATGTTCCCCATGATTTTTGCTGCCGTTAAAAATATTCCAAAGCTCTGGACGTTGATTTTTGGGATCCCACTCACCAAACTCATTGCGATGCGAGAAAAAACGCTCTTTTGCGCGAGCTTTTTCTTCATCTCTTCTTGCTCCCCCAAGGGCTGCGTCAAACTTATGAGTCTCTAGGCTGTCTAAAAGCGTAATCGTTTGCAGCGCATTCCGAGATGCATTGAGACCCGTTTCTTCAATAGCGCGTCCTTCGTCAATCGATTTTTGAACAGAACCAACAATCAATTCTGCCCCCGTTTTCTGGACTAATTGATCCCGATATTCGATCGTCTCCTCAAAGTTATGACCTGTGTCAACATGCAACAAAGGGAAAGGGATCTTCGCTGGATGGAAAGCTTTCATTGCAAGGTGAACCATCACGATGGAATCTTTGCCCCCAGAAAACATAAGAACAGGTTTCTCAAATTGTGCCGCGGTCTCTCTCATAATGAAAATAGACTCAGCTTCAAGTTGGCGGATATGGGTGATTGTGTATTGTTTCATATTTCCAAAATAATAAATTAAAAAGCAATCTTAGCTTTCATATACTGAAGTAACTTGTTAAAGGATTCCTCTTCAGTTTCTTTTTCAGTGTCCAAAACAAGATCCGAGCTGGAAGGTTCCTCAAATGCAGATTGCTGTCCGGTAAAATTTTTCACTTTTCCCGCCTTAGCTTTTCCATACAACCCTTTGACATCTCTTTGAGCACATTCTTCAAAACTTGCTTTCACATAGATCAATGAAAGGTCTTGATCGCCAACAATCTTTTTGGCAGTTTCTCTCAAATGATTGAAGGGTGTAATAAAAGAGGCTAAGGCAATAGTCCCGTTGTTTAAAAACAACTTAGTAACTTCTGAAATTCTTCTGATATTTTCAGCGCGATCCTCCTCTGAAAAACCAAGATTGTTGTTCAAACCAGAACGAATATTGTCTCCATCTAAGAGAACACAATGTTTCTCATTCGAACTTATGAAGCGCTCCAATTTAATTGCTAAAGTGCTTTTGCCGGAACCAGAAAGACCATAAAACCAAAATACATGCGATTTTTGTTTTAAAACAGTCTCTTTCTCCTCTCGGGACATCATACGATCAAAAACCGTATATAGGTTGTCTGCACTCATTACCTCTTATTCAATATTTAAAGTTAAAAGATTCTGAATATGCCAAACTTTCGTTTTATCTCAAGCTAAATTTAAAGAGTAAAAATGAGAATCCTAAAAGAGATGGATGAAGCTCTAATTAGATTTATGACTGAAACTCGTCCATCAATCAGCATCTGTTTTATATTTGAAGCATCTACTGATTCAATTCATTTCAAAAATCTTTCTTACAGAAAATAATTAATGGGCAAAGGAACATACATGGTTGGAAAGAATTCAACCCGATGGATGCAATAGAAAATGAGATTCAAAAATGATGGGAGCGAATCTAAATTTTAAGAATCCTTCCCCTACAGCTTGTAGATTTAATGTAGATGGACACAATAAAAATAAATTCTCAAAAATTTTTAAATTTTTGTTAACCTTACAAGATTTCAATACGTCCTAATGATAACGGTTCATATAAAAATCTAATTTTAAAACTTTAATTTATCTAAAATGAATCTTGTTAAATATGAAAATAAATAAATCAATCAAATTACTGTCTTTCTTGTTACTTAGTTGTATCTCGTTGTCAATGAATGCCTCTCAAATAATTTCAGGGAAACTTACTGGTAAAACTATGAACGGGAATTTCATCTACTTCCTAGAAAGTAAGGAGGGTAAAACTTATGAATATAAATGGAACGGCTTTCAACATTTCAAAGAAACTTTCAAAGAAAACCTAAACAAGGAAGTAATCCTCTCAGCTCAAATCTCCACGGTCGATCAAACTGAAATTATTAACACGCTCGATTGGATAAGATCTGTAAATTTAACATCTTTGCCTGAGGGAAGTCCATTGCTAGGAAAAGTAAAAGGTAAAAATGATGGAGGTAAATATAACTGGTACCTCGAAACTCTTTCCGGATTTAAAATCAAATTGAGTTGGCCAGCTATCAACAGCCTCAAAGAGCCTATTAAATCCTACTCTTGGAAAAAAGTAGAAATTGTTGGAACAGTAAAAAATAATGAAATTAAAACGATTGAAAGTATCCAGCTGCTATAATTTTCTGTTTGTGAGATCCATTCAAAAACCTGAAATGGAACCATTTGGTTCCATACAGGTTTTTATAATTTATTGAAGCCCAATCTTTGAAGTTTGAAATCAAAGTGCTAGTAAGGAATTCTGCGTTCAGACCAGTGACTTATAGAATGAACAAAAACGGACACTCTTAATAGTATTAAAAAATTACAAGAAAACTTACAAGCCATCTTGAATATGGAAGATGAGTTGGAGAATTGTTAGAGAGAGCTTTTAGCCCAATCGATAGAGTCGTTGTAAAATACTAAAAAATACTACTTCCAAATACTTGTTAAAATCTCTCGGAGTTCAGGATGCGTTCTGGCAACAGGAATTTCAGGATTTTCTTCCACAATAGAATCTGGAGGCATAAAGAAGATTCCACTGTTCGCAGTTTTTAACATGCTCAGATCATTGTAGGAATCACCGGCGGCACAAACCTCAAAGTTCAAAGCCTGAAAAGCCTCAACAGCCTTCTTCTTATGATCTTTCAATCGCAATTGATAACCTGTGATGCGATCCTTGCTATCGACCTCAAGGTTGTGACAAAATAAAGTTGGGTATCCCAACTTTGCCATTAAAGGGCCTGCAAACTCTTGAAAGGTATCCGAAAGGATCACTAAGCGACTTTCACTTTTTGCCCACTCGACAAATTCTTGAGCCCCCGGAAGCGGATCCAAACTGTCGATGACATCATGAATCTGAGAAAGAGTAAAACCATTCTCATCCAGAATATCCAAACGATATTGCATGAGCCTGTCATAATCTGGCTCATCACGAGTGGTTCTTTTCAAGCTCTCAAGGCCTGTTTTTTCAGCAAAAGCAATCCAAATTTCTGGGATGAGGACACCCTCTAGGTCTAAACATAAAAAATTCATCAAGCAACAGTACCAAAGAAATTCTTTACAGATGCAACTGCATAATCGCGATTCATTTTAGCAATCATATCTAAAGAGATTTCCTTCGGGCAAACTGCTTCGCACTCTCCATAATTGGTGCAATTTCCAAAACCAGCCTGATCCATTGTTTTTACCATATTTAAAACCCTACGATCTTTTTCTGGCTTGCCCTGAGGTAAAGTATTGAGTTGAGAGACCTTGGCAGATGTAAAAAGCATCGCAGATGCGTTTTTACAAGCAGCAACACAAGCCCCACACCCGATGCAAGCCGCTGCATCCATAGCAAAATCAGCGTCTTGTTTGGGAATTGGGATTGCATTTGCATCCTGAGCACTCCCTGCTCGCACAGAAATATATCCTCCAGATTGGATAATCTTATCAAAAGCAGATCGATTGACCACAAGATCCTTAATCACTGGAAAAGGTCGAGCATTCCAAGGTTCAATGGATATAGTTTGTCCATCATCAAAATGACGCATGTGCAATTGACAAGCAGTGGTAGCTTTTTGGGGACCATGAGGAATCCCATTGATGGTTAAGGAACAACTCCCACAAATCCCCTCGCGACAATCATGATCGAATGCAACCGCCTCCTTGCCTTCACTCACCAAATCTTCGTTGAGTAAATCCATCATCTCAAGAAAAGATGAATTTTCGGAAATGTTGTCTACTTCATACTCAACCATTCGCCCTTTGCAACCAGAGGACTCCTGTCGCCATATTCTTAGTTTCAATTTCATGGTTTATTTATAGCTTCGAACAGCCAATTTCACGTTGTCAAACTGAAGCTCTTCTTGATGGCGAGCAGGAACTTGGTCTTTGCCTTTATATTCCCAAACGGCAGCATGAGCAAAATTCTCGTCGTCCCGTTGAGCCTCCCCTTCGTCGGTTTGGTATTCCTCTCTAAAATGACCGCCACAAGATTCTCTTCTTTCAAGAGCGTCTCGGCACAAAAGCTCCCCAAATTCTAAATGATCAGCAACTCGGCCCGCTCTTTCCAATTCATTATTCAGGCTGTCTGAAGAACCAGGAACCGATAAGTCCTTATAAAAATCTTCTCTGAGTTGAGGGATCAAATCCAATGCCTTTTTCAAGCCTTTCTCATTGCGAGCCATTCCACAATACTCCCACATAATTTTACCTAGTTGGACATGAAAGTGGCGAGCCGATTTTTTTCCTTTGATACTCATTAGAGTAGAAATTCTCTCCTTAACCTCAGACTCCGCTTGTTTGAAAGCATCCGATTCTGGGTCTGGGTCTTTGACACCGTTGTCAGCCAGGTAGCCGCTAATTGTATAAGGAGAAACAAAGTAACCATCAGACAAACCTTGCATAAGCGCACTGGCTCCCAAGCGATTGGCACCATGGTCTGAAAAGTTGGCTTCCCCAAGGGCGAAACAACCATCAATAGTAGTCATAAGGTTGTAGTCCACCCAAAGACCACCCATGGTATAATGAACTGCTGGGTAGATTCTCATAGGACGCTGGTAAGCATTTTCACCCGTAATACACTCATACATATCAAAAAGATTGCCATATCGCTCACGAATGGCGCTCTCACCCAAACGCTTGATCGCATCCTCAAAATCCAGATAAACTCCCAGACCCGTTGTTCCAATACCTCGACCGTCATCACAAGCTTCTTTAGCCGAGCGACTAGAAATATCACGAGGAGCCAAATTACCAAAACTGGGATATTTTCTTTCCAAATAGTAATCTCTTCGATCTTCTGCAATCTCACTCGGATGTTTGTCGGCGTCCTCTTTAAACTTTGGAACCCATACACGACCATCATTTCGAAGAGATTCAGACATAAGTGTCAACTTGGACTGGTGTTCCCCTTCCTGTGGGATACAAGTGGGGTGGATCTGTGTGTAACAAGGGTTAGCAAAACCAGCCCCTTTTTTGTAAGCCTTAAAAGTGGCAGTTACGTTGCAACCAATCGCATTGGTAGATAAATTGAAAACCGTTCCATAGCCACCAGTAGCAAGAACAACGCAGTCAGCCGCCCAACTTTTAATTTCGCCAGTGACTAAATCGCGAGTAATGATTCCGACAGCACTGCCATTTTCTTTAACAATATCCAACATTTCAGTCCTAGGATACATTTTCACAGTTCCTACAGAAACTTGCTTACTTAACGAAGAATAAGCACCCAATAATAACTGTTGGCCCGTTTGACCCCTCGCATAGAAAGTTCTTGAGACTTGAGCACCTCCAAAAGAACGATTTGCTAACAAACCACCATACTCTCTGGCAAAAGGAACCCCTTGAGCAACACATTGGTCAATGATGTTTTCACTGACCTCCGCTAAACGATGGACATTGGCTTCGCGAGAGCGAAAATCTCCGCCTTTAACGGTATCATAAAACAGTCGATAGGCACTGTCCCCATCATTTTGATAATTCTTTGCCGAATTGATTCCTCCTTGAGCCGCTATTGAGTGAGCCCTTCGAGCACTGTCTTGATAACAAAAACACTGAACGTTGTAACCCAACTCACCGAGACTGGCTGCACAAGACCCGCCCGCCAAACCCGAACCCACTACAATAATGTTGTATTTTCTCTTGTTCGCTGGATTGACTAATTTAAGCGCAAATTTGTGGTTTTTCCACTTATCTGAGATCGGACCATCAGGAATTTTGGAGTCGAGTTTCATTGAGTACCTTCGCTTGTTATATTATCATTTTGAACATCGTTTACTGAATTTAAAGAGCTGTAAGTGTTGCTGTCATTGTGATGCAAAACCCCAGAAAAAACGCTTATAGGAATGGCAGCAAAACCAATAAATATGAATAGAGCCGTTGCACGAGCTACATTATTGAGTCGCGGTCGCCACACTTTATTTCTTAAACCTAGGGTTTGAAACATACTAGAAAGACCGTGAGATAAGTGCATACACAACAAACCCATTGAAAGAATGTAAAAGAAGGAAACGAAATAATTTGAAAAGCCTTCGACTATCATTGCATACACATCAAAAACTTGTTTCACAGAACCATCCTCAAACTCTAGGGAATAACTTGGAATTTTATCATCGTATTCCATACCAGGAACAACCCTAGAAGTGTAATGGAGAATATGAAAAATAATGAAAGACAAGACGATCAATCCGGTCATGGGCATCGTTCGTGAAGAGTAAGAGGCTTGGACCGTGCCTTCGTTGTCATACTCCCTTGGCCTTGATTTTTTATTCTCAATGGTGAGCTTAACAGCCATCAAAATATGAACACCAACCATCAAGAGCAAAGACAATCGAGCTCCCCACATTACAAAAGCAGGCAAAGAATGGAGTTTGTAGGCGTAAAGATTAATGGCATCTGGACCGAGAAAGACTTGCAAGTTTCCTAGCATGTGAACAATAACAAAACCGAACAAAAGTACTCCGGTGATTGCCATTAGAAACTTCTTTTGTAGAGAAGATATACAAATACAGCTTTTTGAACTCATAATCCAGATGGGTGATAGATATACGTACTAAACAAGGAATTTATTATAAATTCAACAAACCACAGCTCATAAATGCACATTATTAGATAGTCAAATAAAGAGGATTAATTAGTTTATCAAAATTGAAATTATTTGCTCGGTTTCATCCAAATAAGAAGGGCCGAATAAATTAAAATGATTCAAATAATGGTATAAGTTGTAAAGATTTATGCGCCTTTTGAATCCAGAATCTAAGGGCCATCTATTTTCATAGGCGAGATAAAATGAAGAATCAAAACCCCCAAACATTTTAGTAAATGCAATCTCGCATTCCCGGTCTCCATAAAAACAAGCCGGATCATAAATCACAGGAGTTTCCTCTTTTTGAAATGCAACATTGCCAGACCACAGATCTCCATGTAACAAAGATGCGACCGGTTTATAAGATTTAAAGTAATCAGGAACTGAGGAAAGTAAATCGTCCGATTTTTTAAATGAATAGCCTCTACTATTTTGGGCGAATCGAAACTGATATTCCAAGCGATGAATGGTATAAAATTCAACCCAATCCGGGCTCCAAGGATTGATCTGGGGAGTCGCACCAATGAAGTTATTATCAAACCATCCAAAGCGATCTGAAAGAGTTTGATGCATGGCTGCCAAATGCTCCCCTAAAATACTTTGACCCCTTTTTTTAGAAGTAGAATTCATATCAATATACTCCAAAGCCAAAAAACTGTTCTTTAAAGTCGAACCCCAGCCAAGAACCACCGGCGTCCGAATCGTTTGAGTCTTTTGTATAGCTTTTAGAGCAAAAGCCTCCTGCTTAAAATGCTCTAAAAATGAAACTTGATTCAATTTAATAAAGAATATTTCACCAGAAGATGAAGTATATAAGTAAGCTTCATGAATACACCCTCCAGTAACAGAACGAACTTCTACCAAAGAAAAACCACAATCGACAAGCTCGCGAATTTTTTGAGCAACCTCCAGATGTTTCTTATCAATCATCCAGGTTGGCTCCGAAGGATTGAACCCAGAAAATCGATTCGAAAATAAAACCTTCTAAAGAATTTCAAGGAGATCCCAATTACATTCTGAAAATCTTTACAAACGAAGGTTACTAAATGTGTTGTGTGAGCGGCCATTTTTAATCAGGGATTAAAGCTTTCAGGAGGGGGTCTCAGAACTCGTATCAATAAATTCATGCTGAAATTCAGGACGGGATTCCTCCCCATAATAATCCAACGATCGATCCCAATCTTTGATCTTGTTTTCATCTCGGGGGTTCCCACGCCCTAAGATTCGAGCCTTCCTTTCATAAGGCTGACAATAGATATAATAAACTTTCACCTCGCAATCAAAAAAATTTCTCAATTGCAACAACCAATCTTCTTGCCGAATTTCTTGAGTAAAGGGGCCCACAACAACAACCTCTTGCCAACTGCAATTTTCTTTTGCGATTTTAAAGGTAGCTTTATAAATGTCAGAGCGAAAATTTTCTTTGAAAAAAGAACTGTCACGATCTTCTGGGTCTCTGCCTAATATTTTCAAAGTTTTTCGAACGAAAGTTTCACTCACTGTATCAATGTCTAGAAAGCAAGCCGATCGATCCCTTGCCAACTTTAAACCATAGGTAGTTTTTCCAACTCCTGGACTTCCGGTAACGATATGAACAATTCCCATAATGCAATCAATAATTCAAATTTGGAATGTGTTCACAATTCTCAAGGAGATCCAAATAAAAGATCCACGACTTCAACGCCCGTATCAAGATCCACAAATTGGTCCCATTGAATCTGGGTCCTAAACCAAGTTCCTTGTTTTTTGATAAGTCGATTTGTGTTTGTAACAATCTTCTCATAAAGTTGCATTTCATCCATTTCAGAATTTTCTAAAAATTCTATGCTTTCTCTATAACCAATCGAATTTGCAGCACTAGGGTTTTGCTTAATACCAAGTTCTATTAATTTTTCAACTTCCTCAACAAGGCCATTTTCAAGCATTTCTTGAGCTCTTTTAGAGACTCTTTTGTGTAAAAGAGATTTTGAACGGGACAGCAAGCAAGAGCAACAGGGAGTTTCTTTAAACGGAAAATCCGAAGATTCAAATTCTGCACGCAGAGCTCGAATCGATTTACCCGTCTGAATACAGCGTTCTAAGCTGGGAATAACACGACGAGGATTGTTAAGATCTATTTGAAAATCTTCTCCTTGATTTCTCCTTTTCAATTCCTGAACCAATCCATCCAAGCCCTCAAACTTAAAAATTTGGTCCACTTTATTTTTTACTGAATCTTCAATTACAATGGTATCCACAACAGGGGCAAAAAAAGATTTTAAATAAAAACCACTTCCTCCGGTAATTAAGACTTTTTTTTCCCTAGACCAGATATCTTCAACCACTTTTTTAGAATATTCAAGGTAGCGACCAATATCAAACTGTTCGCAGGATTCTACCAAATCAATGCCATGATGAGTGACTCGGCTTCTTTCCTTGGCGGAGGGTTTTGCAGTGCCTATATCCATGCCTTTGTAAAAAAGCAATGAATCACAAGATAAAATTTCAGCATTATTCTGCTCAGCCCACCTTATCGACAATTCGGTTTTACCTACTGCCGTTGGCCCCGTCAAAAGAAACAATTTCTTATTCAAAATCTAAAAATGATTGATACAATTATAAAATCTAAATTCTTCATGAGAATTTCAATTTCTATGAAGTGCCCATAAAAAAAGCCTACTTTTTCAAGTAGGCCTTCCTCTAAAATATTCGAATAATCGATTATCCCGCTTGCACTTTTTGTGCGCATGGACCTTTTTTACCTTGTCCTACTTCAAAAGTTACATTTTCACCTTCATCTAAGGATGCATAACCATCACACTCGATTTCTGAATGGTGAACGAATAGATCTTTTCCACCATCATTGGGTGTAATAAAACCATATCCTTTTTCAGAATCGAACCATTTAACTGTACCTGTACTCATATTATATTGTATTTGTTATTGATATCACATAAGAAATCAAAAGGGATAACTTACATGATTTAATTTGCTTTACGACTAAACCTTAAGGAAGTTCAAGGATTGAACATCTAAAATCTAATTGATTATTAATAAAAACAACTTCGTTCAAAAATTACAACAGTAATACTTCATGAATAGAAAATAAATTCACCTTTTTTAAAAAAAAGTGATTTTCAACCCAATCAATCCCGTTTTTCTACTTATTTACCCATTAAATCCGATCTCTTTATCTCAGAATATTGTTTTTTTAAATACTGACACAACCTTTCCTCTCCACACTTCCAATCGAATTCCGCAATCGATTTAAGACCGATGACCTCTTTACCAGATCCTAAGCAGACAATCTCATCGATCGAAGACAATTGATCCAAAAAAATGGATTGATCTTCAACCTTGTCGGCCCATTTCAGCAAACTTGATTCCAACAACTTTCGAGTGATGCCTCGTAAATTTTGTTTTTCTGATAAGTAGACTACATTTCCTCTTTTAAAAATTAGATTTGTAGTCGCACCCTCAAGAATTCTACCCTCTTGATTTAAAAGTAACAGTTCCTCTCTTTGTCGATCCAGAGAACATAAAACTTTATAAAACTCTAGATCCCTTAAGAGCTTCCACTCAGGATCCATTCTAGAGACAGAACTCAAAACACCCACCAAAGAATCTTGGGCAGGCTTTGAATAAAAAGCATAAAAAGAAAAGCCTACAACAGTGGTTGCAAATCTTACTAAACAACTAGGTAATTGAGGGTATTTTTCTAGAAATTCCCAACCCACTTTCTTCACTTGTTGGAGCACCCAATCTTCATCAGGAATAGGCATCCTTACCCTTGAAGCCGTATTTTTCAATCGTTCCCAATGATGGGACCAAAAATATGGGTGCGGATTGCCAATAGGATCCAACTCTAGACAGATCGTAGTGTAGAACCCCTCGACCCCCCAAACCTCTCTGGACAAGTCGGGTTTTAATTGCTTATCAAAAAATATTTCCAATGATTCTCTCTCCTAAATTCGTTAAAAAAGACTCTGGATGAAACTGGAAGCCGTAAATTGGAAGATGCTGATGTTTGAAGGACAAAATGACATCATTTTCCGCATCCAATCCAGTTACCTTTAGATCCGGTGGAAACCGACTGGAATCCACTTGAAGTGAGTGATACCTTCCCACGCGAATATCCTCCAATCCTTGATACATAGGGGCGTTGTTGACAACGGTTAAAGGAGTTTCAACCCCATGCATCACTTTATTCTGCCGAACAATAGGACCGCCTTCAGCGTAAACAATCATTTGAAAACCTAGACAAACTCCGAGGATTTTTAATTTTCCTTTCATTTGCTGGTATAAATCAATAGAAAAAGAATAATCAGCAGGAGATCCAGGACCCGGAGAAAAAACAAGATGACTCGAACTCCAATCCCTAGGATTCAAAATACTTGGACCATACTCAAGAACCTCCACTTCGCACTCTCTCGATAAAAGATGAACTAAATTGTAAGTAAATGAATCCTGATGATCTATAACGATAAACTTCATAAACGAAAGACGGAATCTCAACGAGTAAACTAAAAAGTTTTGTATTACAAAATTCGAGCCTCAAAAAAACTTTTTAACAAATCCAATCGGCCTTACAAAATCGACTTCAGTCGCAATTCATTCAGATATGGGGATGGCTAACATGATTATAGATAAAAGATTCTATGAAACCTAAGTAATTAATAAATTCTCTAAATCATTGAAAGAATGGGTCTAAAGGATACCTCTTCCTCTGATTAGAAACTTGGGAGCCAACGAAATCCAATTCAAACCCCATATTTTGCAAAAAAAAGCCGCTTCCGGTTAAAGAAACGACCCATTTAAAGTAATAAAAAAGTAAATTAAACAGAGAGCTGATTCAATTTAGCAACCAAATCATCTTTAGAGGACAAACCTACGACCTGTTCCACCATTTCTCCCCCATTAAAAATCAACAATGTAGGAATCGCACGGATACTGTATTTTCCTGCAATTCCAGATTCCTCATCCACATTGACTTTGCATATTTTAACTTTATCGCCTTGTTCTTCGGCAATTTCCTCCAATATTGGAGCGATTGCTTTACAAGGGCCACACCAAGGTGCCCAAAAGTCAACGACTACGGGTGCCTCTCCAGAGGAGATAGCATCTTCAAATGAAGCTTCATTTAATTCTAGGATTTTTTCAGACATTGAATGTAATTTGTGGTTTAAATAAATTATGAATTGAAAAGGAAACTACTTCCAAAACGGGGCCAATTGTTTATAAATCCAAAAAGCAAACAAGCCTGTGGCAGCCATCGAGGCAATGTCCACAACAAGAAAAGAAATCCCAGTAATTAAATTGGCGGATTTCACATCAGCACTTTTTTTCTTTTTCGCTTTTTTAAGTTTTTTGGTATCGGTCGCTTTGAATATTTTGGTTTTAGCTTCTGAAGCACCATCATCGGCCTCAGTAACCTCACCCGAGGAATCGGAATTCGTTTTTGTAGAGGTTTGCCCTAAGCTTTTTTTGAAAGGTGGGGCTGTTACATTTTTAGAAAGGCTCTTTTTAACAGCTTGGTTTTTCTTAGGTCCCTCTGAGGCAATCTTAGTTTTAACCGGGTCAGAAGATTCTGGTTTTTTAGCAGTGACTGCAACTGCCTTCATGGGGGTGGGTTTGGCAACTCTTGAGTCAGACTTCTTTGCAATGCCAGGTTTTTCAGGTTTAGAGGGAACCCCCGATGTTTTGGCAACAGAAGGTTCAGAAGCTCGGATTGAAAGTCCAGGTTTTTTGAGAATAGGTCCTGAAGAAGGTTTATCAACAGAAACAGGGGCTGGCTTTGCAGCACTAGGCTCCTTTGTGGGAACGGAAGGTTTAGAAGGAATGGAAGGTTTTTCGGACTGAGCGGATTTTACATCCTCGGCCTTGGCTAAATTGGGCTTCGCATTGGGCTTAGGAATAGGAGCAGGTGTCGCCGGAACAGAACTTGGAACCCCAGGCACTCCGGGCCTCTTGAGGGAGGGCTTCGAAGGTGCAGGCTTTCCTGAAGAGTCAGGAGTAAGCGCAGGTTTTGGCGCAGACAACTTTTGAAGATCTGGCTTTTTGAGTAAAGTAGGTCCTTTTTTAGGCTTTGGGGCTGAAAAAGTGGGAGGAGAGACTTTAGCTACCTCTTTGACTGTAGTCGGAGTTGGGGATTTGGAAGGTGCTGATTGAGGAGGTTTGGGAAGTTTAGTCTCAGGAGATTCCTCACTTTTTTCCAATACTGGGTCGAGACGAGCAGGCGTCACTTTTTTGACCTCCGTCGGTTTGGGAGGCAACCCTGATTTCATTTTCCCATCCGCGGTCTTGGGTTTGAGAGCCCCTGAAACCCCGCTTTCAACTGGAGCTTTCCCTGTAAGAGGTTTTTTAATTACAGGCTTAGGTGCCTTAGGCTTGTCTGCGGAAGGTGCAGGAGGCGCTGAAACTGTGGGAGCTGGAGACTTTGGCTTGTTAGGAATTGTAGGGCTTGAAGGTTTTGATGGGGCTGAAGGTTTTGGAGGCGCTGGAGTGCTTTGAGGCTTACTCAAAGAAGGAGGCGTAAGTTTATTTGCAGAAGGTGCAGGAGGTTTCCCTGTGGTTGGGATACTGGGCTTAGCAACATCAGTCTTAACAGGTTTCTTTATTGGCTTACCGATCGGGATGCTTGGCTTTTTTAGTGCCGGCTTTTTAAGCGCTGGCTTTTTAAGAGTAAAACGAGTTGGTGGCTTTGGGGCACCGGAATCAGTATCACTGGGGTTGCTCATATTTTAATAATTTAAAAATGGAAATTTAGTTTAGTCAAGCTCCTCAAATAAAAGTTATAAGACTGTGTATTCAGGAAGGAGTATTTTTTTCTATTAAATCAACCAATTCTTTTTGTTCAATGGTCTTTAAATTTTTTCCACGGCTGTCGAGATCTTCGAAAGTTTTGCAGACTGTCTCTGTCATCTTTGAGTGAGTCTCCTCAGAACCGCCAACAAGGGTGAAACGATCTCCCTGAGTAATTCGTTTGTGACCGTCTTTAGAATCCAAGCCTAAGCCCACTATTTTAATATCTTCCTGACTCATCGTTTGTATACAATAGTGTTGAATCCAGTTATATCAACAGAAATTCACAAATCTTTTACACAATTTTTACTCTCACACTTTGGCAAGCAAGGAAACCATCTAATTGTTTTTAAGAACATCCTTATTGAATTTTAAATCCAAGCCCAAACCATATCTAACGGCTACTTGACAGTATTAGTGATTTCTAATTTACATCCAGTTTGGATCCATTTTTCAATGAAAATTCTATTTTTTTTAAAGTTCTTCCCTTCCTTTTAAAAATTCGAATGGGACTCCCCCTTTTCGTCCTCGGATTCATCCCTCTTTTTATTTTTAGAATCTTTATAAACTGGATTTTCTCGGGGCTCATGGAAAGGATTCGGATAGGGGATTTTTAGCGAATGATTCGAATTAGAGGAAGCATCCCTTATTTGGGACTTCAATTCTATGAGCCCCTCTGGACTGTCTGACCCCTCCAAAGAGTCCTTAAAAGGCCAAAAAATTGGAGCTAGCAATACAAAGAAAGCCCCTAAAATTGCAAAAACTGTAAATGTAAGCTGCAAACCGTATCGATTTGCAAGATATCCAGAAAGCAAATAAGAAATCAACCAACAAGCATGCGTCAAAGAAAAATGAGCTGCAAAATAGGAAGATCGGTTGCCTTCAGAGCTGGAGAACGCGACCAATTTTCCTGCTGGAGTTTGGACCATTGAAAGCCCAATCCCCAAAAGAAACCATAAACCCAAAAAGAAAGGATAAGAGGGAAGCCAGATCCCTAAAGACAATCCAACCAACAAGCAGAGGGCTCCAACCATCATGGTTTTTCTAATATTTCTTTGCGTTAAAAATTTAGGCAAACAAAAAGCCACAAGAATAGAGCCGACCCCAACAGCACAAAAAGCCACTGTCAAATGGCGATCCGATTCATTCAAAAGAGTCTTTACATAAGTGATGCTGTTTACAATTACCATAGAGCTCGCTAATGCAACCACCATGTAAAGAGAAAGCAATCCACGAAGCCTAGGAGTTTTCAAATAACTTTTTATCCCATAGGTATAATGATCAAATGCAGATCCTGCTTTTGATAAGGATTGAGACTTTGGAATCACTGCAAAGGCCACAAACATTGCAGACACCAGAAAAGTCAAGCTATCCAAATAAAACAAGGAAGTAAAAGGCACCGCTGAAAAAAGAATCGCCGTGGCCAACATAGGACTTAAAAGATTCTCCAAGTCGTAAGCGATTCTAGATAAAGACAAAGCTTTCGTATATTCATTTTCCTCTTTGATCACATCGGGGATTGTCGATTGAAACAGTGGGGTGAATCCAGCAGAGCAAAGCTGCAATAAAAATACCAAACCATACAAGTGCCAATTTTCAGAAATCCAAGGGAAGGACAACAATAGAATAGACCGCAATAAATCCAGGGCAATCATACAGGATTTCCGAGGAAACTTATGAACAAATCCATTCACTACAGGCACCCCAAAGAGATAGGCGATCATTTTGATAGTCAAAGCGGTTCCTAAAACAAGGGGAGCTTCTTCCCCAGATATTTTGAAAGCCAACAATCCAAGTGCAAGCGTAGAGATCCCAGTCCCCAATAAAGAGATCAATTGGGCGACAAACAAAAATCTATAATTCCTATTCGAGAGCGGAGAAAATAGAGAGGGGTTTGCCATAATCTAATAGAGTCTAAAAATTCATTTATCCTAGGAGCAAGAGAACTTTAACGAATCTTGATCCATTCGGCAAGGATCGGATTTTAGGATAAAAAGCCTTTGAAGGTTCACCAAGCAGAATCTTAAGGATTCCTTTCCAAAAGATACAGTGCCTATAAAATTAGAATAATGAGATCCGTTCAAAAAACTTTTAAACCCTGAAAATCTCAATTGTCAGATCCCCTTCCCCAATAGAAGATTGAAAATTCAACAAAAGAAAACGACTGAATGGGGTTGCAAAAATCCCTATCTACCAAAAACCCAATCCTAAAGATCAGAGGCAATAGAAAAAAAGTTTTTAAAATCACTGGAGAACGGATCAGCAAATGCGATCCTTTCAAAGCTCCAGACACAAAAAAACCACTTAATAAAAAGTGGTTTTTCGAAAGAGTTTATTTACCCTTGATCTCTCTATGTAGGGTATGACGCTTCAAGTTAGGGTTGTATTTTTTCTTTTCAACCCGCTCTGTCTGCAATTTTTTGTTGCGTGTGGACATGTATCGAGAAACTGGTTTCCCTTCCCCACGTGCTTCTGTGCATTCTAAAATGATGTGATCTCTAGCCATAAGCAAACAAAAGTGGACATAAAAAAATATTTTGGCAATAGAAAAATCAATAAAATTCTTCTTTACCTATAACGGAGACTCTTTTTAATAGGAGTTTTTTATCTGAACATACATTTATGAGTGACCTCGCTACTATCCTCCACGGAATTGACACAATCATAGGACAAGACCAACTAGAAGAAAGGCTACAAGCTGGAAAAAAACTACGGGTCAAACTCGGAGTGGATCCAACGAGACCCGACCTCACTTTTGGTCATTTAGTCGTTTTTAACAAACTACGCCAATTTCAAGAAATGGGTCACGAAGCGATCCTCATTATAGGAGACTACACAGCAAAAATAGGCGATCCAAGTGGCAAGTCTGCCACACGACCCGCCTTGACCGACGAAGACGTTCAGATCAATGCTGAAACCTACTTGCAACAGGCCTACAAAATTTTGGACAAAGAAAAAACCACCATCGTTTACAACAGTGATTGGTTTGACAAAATGAGTTTTGCAGACAGCTTAAACCTCACCAGAAAAATGACGGTCGCTCGGATGCTAGAGCGAGATGACTTCTCCAAAAGATACACCTCCAATACCCCCATATCCATAGTCGAATTCCTCTATCCCCTCGTTCAAGGCTATGACAGCGTATACCTCAAATCCGATGTAGAATTAGGCGGGAGCGACCAGCTTTTTAATATGCTAGTGGGCAGAAACCTGCAAAAAGATGCCGGAGATCCAGAGCAAATAGTCATTACAATGCCTCTTTTAGTCGGACTCGATGGCGAAAAGAAAATGTCCAAAAGCTACGACAATTACATCTCTTTCAACGATTCACCCAAAGAAATGTTTGGTAAAATCATGTCTGTATCAGACGAGGGAATGTGGGAATATTACAAATTGCTCCTCTCTAAATCGGATACAGAGATAGAAGTCCTCAAGGAAGAGCATCCAATGGCCGTCAAAAAGCAGCTAGCCCATCAATTGACTGCTGAATTCCACTCCCCAGATGAAGCCGCTCATGAAAAAGCTCAGTTCGAGCAAGTTTTTTCAAAAAACAAATTGCCCGACGACATGCCCACTTTCTCCTACAAAGAACTCTCTGCACAAATCCCAGAATGTACCCTCCTTCAGTTCCTCTCACATACCAACGCCTTTGGCTCCAAAGGCGAAATCCGAAGACTGATCAAACAAGGGGGCATAAAAGTAAATTCAGAAAAATGCATGGACGAAAATACTAATATTCAGATCCAAGGAGAAACCGTCGTTCAAGCAGGGAAAAGAAAGTTCTTCAAAATCACTGAATAAATTCAATCTATCACACAACCAAAGATTCCATACTACAACAACTATGATCGAAGTAAAAAATCTATCCAAATATTATGGAAACAAACTGGCAGTCGACAACGTCAGTTTTACCGTTCACAAAGGAGATGTTCTCGGTTTTCTCGGACCCAATGGGGCCGGAAAATCAACCACCATGAAAATGATAACCGGTTTCCTCGTGCCAAGCTCGGGAACCGCCACTGTTGGAGAACATGACATCCGAAAAAGCCCAAAACAAGCCAAAGAACTCTTTGGCTACCTCCCTGAAAATGGACCCCTCTACGAAGAAATGACTGTTTATGAGTTTTTAGACTTTATAGCTGGACTCCGCCTAAAGCCTGAAGAGAAAGCCAACGCCATCCAAAGAGTCTCCGAAACCTGTCATATACAAGAAGTCATCGATCAACCCATAGAAACCCTCAGTAAAGGATATCGTCAACGAGTGGGCATGGCCCAAGCATTGATTCATGATCCCAACATCCTAGTTTTAGACGAACCCACAGACGGATTGGACCCCAATCAAAAACACGGAGTTCGAAACCTCATTGCCTCCATGGCTGAGGAAAAAGCCATAATTCTATCCACTCACATTCTCGAAGAAGTGGATGCCATGTGCAACCGGATCATCGTAATTGACAACGGTAAAATTCTTGCTGACGAAAAACCCGAGGAATTCCGAAAAAGACACCCTCATTTTGGAGGGGTCCGACTCGAAGTCGAAAACTCCGAAAGTGCCAAAAAAATAAAAGACATCTTAGGCACTGAAAAAATGATCCAGAAAATCATAGAGGAAGACAAAGTGCTCCTCGTTTTGCCCAAAGACAAAAAGCCCATCGATGCACTCATACTCTCCCTCATAAAAGAGAAAAATCTCGATGTGCGCTCCGTGTCTAGCCAACCAACGGCACTGGACCACGTCTTCAAACAACTTACAAACAACTAATCACTTTTATAAAAATGAATGCTATCCAACAAGTTTTTAAAAGAGAATTCTTTGGCTATTTTCGTTCCCCTGTGGCCTATGTAGTCATGGTCGTTTTTGTCATAGCCTCCATAGGATTGACCTGGTTCCCAGGCAACTTCTTTGACTCCGATCAAGCCAGTTTGGCAATTCTTTTCACCTTTTTCCCATGGATCTTTCTCCTGCTAGTTCCCGCCGTTGGCATGCGACTATGGGCAGAAGAAAAAAGAAGCGGCACTTGGGAATTACTTTTCACCCTCCCCATCTCGGTCACAGAGGCGGTCATTGCCAAATTTTTAGCAGGATGGGCTTTTATATCCATTGCCATTCTCTGCACCCTCACGATGCCCATAACCATCTCCATCCTTGGAGATCCAGACTGGGGACCCATCATCTCTGGATACATAGGATCCATCCTAATCGCAGGAGCCTACCTCAGCGTTTGCTCCCTAGCCTCTTCCCTAACGAAGAACCAAGTAGTCTCCTTTGTCATTGGTGTCATCCTCTGCATGACCATTTTACTCATGGGCTGGGGTCAAGCAAGCCAACTCCTCTACTCCATAGGATTGGCCAGAGAAATCGTTGAAGGCATTGCAAACTTCAGCTTCCTCCCCCATTACCAAACCATGACTGACGGCTTAATCGCCCTCAAAGACATTGCCTACTTTATCCTCTTTGGAGGATTCTGCTTACTCACCAATGTTCTAATATTAGAAAGATAAAAGGAATACAAATAATATGAAAAACATGAAATGGCTCACATTTATCATCTTAGTCGTCGGACTAATATTCTCCTCTGTCCTGATCCAATGGATCCCAGGACAAGGCGACTTTACAATCAACAAGATGTATACGCTTTCAGAAGGAAGTGAAAAGCTCCTAGAAAAGATTGAAGAACCCATCACCTTACAATTCTACTTCAGTTCCAGCGTAGAACAAATCATGGACGAATCGACCACGATTTTCTTCAAGAACTATGCAGCAAGAATAGAAGGATTGCTCAATCAATTCGTCCGTGCATCAAACGGAAATATTGTATTGGAAAAGATTGATCCCCGACCTGATACTAAGGAAGAAGAAGAAGCCACACGCGCTGGACTTCAATCACAAGAACTCCCCACAGGAGAATCCCTCTTTCTCGGTCTCTTAGCCATCCAGGCCGACCAAGAAGAAACCATCACGATCTTCAACCCACAAAGAGAAGCACTCATCGAGTATGACATCGCACAAGTGATCTATAAGGTGCAACAAATCGACAAACCAAAAGTAGGACTCATCACCTCGCTCCCGGTAATGGGAAGTGAAATTCCCCCCATGGCCATGATGCAAAACCCCAACTTACGACCCGACCCCAAATGGTACTTCGTCGAAGAACTAGAAGCCCACTACGATATAGTAGAGATTCAAGGAAACGAAACCACCCTCCCCAAAGACCTGAATGCCCTCGTCATCGTCCACCCCAAAGGCTTGTCGCAACAACTGCAATACGAGATCGATCAATACATCATGGAGGACAATCCCGCCTTTATCTCCGTGGACTCCTCCAGCTACATAGAAAGAAGCCAGCAACAGTCCCGAGGCGGAATGTTCATGGGCCCTCAAGGAACCGCAAGCGACCTCGAAACCCTCTTCAAAGCCTACGGAATTGTATTTGACCAATCCAAATTTGTCGGAGATCGCCAAAAAGCCTCTCTGGTCGGAGGACGCAACGGCCAGCCCACCCGCCATCCTGCCTGGATCACCATCGGTAATTTAGACAAGAACTCCCCAATCACCGCCAATCTAGACACCCTAGTATTTGCAGAAACCGGGAGTTTCTCCATCCATAGCAGCGTCATTAATAAAATGAAAATTGAAGCCTATGCAGAAAGTTCCGAGCAAAGCTCCGATCTCGATACCACCATGCTCCCCTACGGTACCCCCGAGAACCTCATGCAATCCGTTGGCATAGGAGACCCCAAAACCCTCGCCGGCTTCGTCAGAGGCACCTTCAAAACAGCCTTTCCAGAAGGAAAACCAGACCCAATGGAAGCCCCCAAAGAAGGAGAAGAGCCCAAAGAACAAACCTTCAGCAAATCGGACCAACACAAAGAAAACTCCTCTGAAAACGCCAAACTCTTTGTCCTCGCAGACACCGACTTCTTGGCAGATCCCTTCACCGTCCAGAGGATCAACATACTAGGCATGAATGCAATCGAGCCCCTAAACAGCAATGTTGCCTTCTTCCGAAATGTACTCGACTCACTGGCAGGAAGTGATGACTTGATCGGAATCCGAGGAAAAGGAAGTTCCACCCGACCCTTCACCCTCGTAAACGAGATCAAAATGGTAGCAGAACAAAACTTCCAAAATGAGCTCGAACAAGTCAACACCGAGTTAAGCAACATTCGTCAATCCATCAGTGAACTTCAAAGAAGCAATACAGACACAAGCTCCATAGTGCTCACTCCAGAAGTTCGCAAACAACTCTTAAAATTCAAGGAGCAAGAAGCACAAATCATGTCTCGTAGACGCGAGATCCGCAAGGAGCTCCGCGAAGACATCGAGAGACTCGATTCCATGCTGGCCGGCGTCAACCTATTGGTAGTTCCACTTATCATTGGGATTTTCGGAGTCAACTTCTTCCGAAAACGATACGCCTTCCGCTAACTCATCTCTAAAAGGCTCCTTCAAAAAGGAGCCTTTTTTGTAGACCCATAACAATACTCTTTTATGTCCAAATCCATCCTTCAAAAAATACTTCCAAAAACCCTTACAAAATTTGCAAATCATTCCACTTGAATGGATTTAAACGCACACACAGATTCTGATCTAGCCCCCAAATAAATCCCCCCACCCGCTCCCCAAATTAATTCATAAATTACTCATTTTTTTATTGCCCTAAGCCCCAATAAAGTCTTTTATCTACATTTCGTTCAACGAAACGGCCAGATAGCTCAGTCGGTAGAGCAGAGGACTGAAAATCCTTGTGTCCCCAGTTCGATTCTGGGTCTGGCCACCACTTTAAATTAAGGAGTTAGAGAAATGTAGGTGCTTTTTTGTTTTAGGCATGTGCATAATATTTGTGCAAAAATTTTGTTCTAGAAGACAACGAACCTTGCACACTCCTTAAAGATAAGATTATCTGAGATTTAGTAACTGGTAATTTTTTATGTCACATCCATTTAAAGAAGCACTCACTAAGCTTAGAATCTCATCCCGGGAAGCCATTTCTGATGGAGAGAAGGAACTTGATGTATTTAAGAATTATTTACATGTAAGTCGACATGTTGAAATTGATTTGAGAAAAATCATTGAAGCATCTTCAGCAACACCTTCTTCTCAATTAATTTTAATTTGCGGAAATGTTGGAGATGGAAAATCACATTTAATCTCATGGTTAATAAAATATCATGATGATAAAGTCCGTAACTACAAGATACATAATGATGCAACGGAAAGCAGAGATCCAGAGCAAACAAGCCTTGATTATTTATTCAGTTCACTCGAAGGCTTTTCCGATGATCGTTTGAATTCAGGACGGGGAGTTGATAAGATGATTCTAGCTATCAATCTGGGAATGCTTTCTAACTTAATTGATGATGAAAGATTTTCAAGATTCACCAAATTAGGAGCCTTTATAAAAAGTCATAGAATTTTAAGGGGAGATTATAATCCTGAACAATACCAAAGTCAGAATTTTGAGGAAGGCTCATCTTTCCAAGTTATAAATTTAGCTGATTACAAATTCTTTCAATTGGCAGATGGTGTCATTAATGGTGGGCTAATACGTGAAATCTTTCAAAAAGTAACGAGTCAGACAAAACAGAACCCTTTTTATAAGTCATACCTAGAAACTTATATTAATAAATCTGCACCACTTAAGGATGCTAGTTGTCCCATGAGGGTAAACTATGATTATTTCTGCGACACTTCAGTTCAAGACTATATCTGTTCACTGCTAGTTCGAGCTATAGTAGAGAGAAAAATTATAGTTTCGTTCCGGTCTTTGTTAAATTTCATATATGAATTAGTCGTACCTATTTCATTAGATTCAGTCAATGAAAGTGATATTGTAGATGCATTAAAAAATTTCACCCTACAAATGCGTTATGATTCTTTCCTATTGAATGAGATATTCGAACACCCTGATATATCTTTTATACATGAAGCTATAAATGAATTTGATCCTTCTCATAAATTCAATGAATCAATTGAAGTTGAGATCATTAAGATATTAAATTCAAACAAACCCATTGAAGAATTGGAAGCGAGCGATTTATTGAAAAACGACTCTCAATTGAAGGTATGGTTATCAAATTTAGCTAAGTTGAACACCAAGGAAACCAACTTACAGCTAGTTAAACTATTTGTTCGTTTGAAAAAAGCAAATGAACCAGGTAAAGTCCTTCACAGGTTTGATCACTTATACAACATATTCCTCAAAAACCTCTTTTTTTACCTAAATGGTGATAAAGCAAAATTAAAACCTCTATATGGCCAAGTAAAAAGAGCGGCAATGGCATGGCATGGTTTTCATCGTGACGAAGAGAAAGTATTTATAACAGCAGGGAAACCGCAAAACAAGTACCGCTTCAGTAAGGAGATTGATCTTAAAGCTGACATTTCAAACTTAAAGCAGAAGTACCAAAAAGAAATACATAAATTTCCAAACTCAATAAATTTAAGATTTAAAACTACAGATAATCCAGATGGAGTGGTCTTATCCATTGACTTTAATCTATTTTATTTAATCCAGCGCATCGAAGAAGGCTACAGCCCAAATAGACAAGACAAGAATAGACACGTAGACTTTGATAGATTTGTTCAAAATCTAACTTCTGGAGCCTATAAAGCAAACCAACTCGAAGTTTATGAATTTAATGCCCAAGTTAAGGACAGTTATCTTCTAGAATATGATGATGAGTTTGATAGCTACACTTTTAATAAGAGAGATTAATCGAATATGAGTGATAGATTTCAATTTAATGAGGAAGCGGTCAGAAAGACTTATAAGAATGGAAATCAATTTGCTCATAAGTCAGGGTCTAAGATCAAATTATTCCCGTTTACTGCAAATGATAAAAAGCTCAATGATGCAAAAGAAGATCTAAAATCATTTCATGGAGTCATTGGTTCTATCACTCGCATTATGAGTGGGACAAAACTTCCAAATAATTTCAAGCCCGCTAAGGATCTTATAGAGAAAGCAATAGAGAAAACCCAAACAGACTCAGAAGAGTCATTAGAGGATATTCTAAGACAAGTTATTTTCCAAGAGAATGGCAATCTTGTGATATTCAGCAAACAAGTATATCCCTACTTAAAAAATAATGGTGATGCATCCGTCCTAAATGGAATTGCAGATTTGTATACATCCTTATTTATAAATAAGGATGTTGAAATTGAATCCATTATACGTGGCAATAACACTCAAAATGCCTTATATGATTTAGTTACATCCTGCCTTCCTGAATTAGAAAAAAATAAGAAAAAAGATACTGTTGGTTATCACAGTTCGCTCTCAAGTCTTATTCAGGTTTTCCAAAATGATCTAAAATTCCTCATGTCTGATGATCGGGTTTTTACTGAAAATTTTGATAAACTTCTCAAATATTATTTCTTTTCATATATCTCGAACTATTCATTACAACTAAACCAGTTTTTTGATACGAAGATTCAGCATAGAATTTATGCAAGTTTTGATACTGAAAGCTTATCACAATCAAGAGATCCCTACTTAAACGGTTGGAAAATGTTAGAGACTAAGATCGAAAACTTGTTTTCTCATGCAAATGCTCTTGATCTGTTACATTTTATTGAAGATCGTGACAATATATTACCAAACGTCTTTGATTATACTGAATTATATGCTTTTCTAAGCAATTTCAGCGAAGAAGACCAGAAATCCTATCAAGACGAAGTATATAAACTTACGGTATTTTATAAATCTGAACTTGATAAACTGAATTTCACTTGGGCAAACTTTGAAGAAGAAGTTAAAAAGAACAAATATCCAAATGATGAACTTAAAAATTCGATTTGGAAGGTTTGGCATTTAATCGATCTTCAATTCCAAAAAGATAAGAAGGGAAGAAATCGAGCATATTCTGCCTATGGAAATTGGTTCAAAGCATTCTGCAAAGAGAACTTTAATAGAAATCGAGGAAGACTTGGACAAACAATTTCTATTACCCAAGATTACCTATTATTTCTCGTATTAATATGCATTGGAAATAAACCTGACCATAAGATTAAATTAAATGATCTATGGGAAGAAATAGAGAAGAGAGGTATTTTTCTAGACCATAGCACTCGTGATGAGATGACAGAATTTCTTGCAAAAATTAATTTATTAGAGACCAAAAGTGACAGCGGAGATGCTCAATATGTTAAACAAATTCTTTAGGTAAAGACATTGAATGAATATTTACAAGTATATTAGTCAAAGAGTTTACAAGTATTTTGATCAAGTTGGTGTGTCATACGGGCAGAGGTTTTCTATTCGTTTAGACAAAGAAGAGGATGTTCGGTTTTTGTATGAGTCACTACGTTCTGAATATGCAACCAAGGTAGTTACCTTTAAATTAGAGAAATACCAAACATATGCCTTCGTTATGGATGAAGTCACTCTCATCGTTGCGGCAAATGTCGATGGGATAAAAGATGATTATTTGACATATCTTCGCAATAAGGTTGGCACTGATGATCCTATCTTTGCAAAAACTTCACTACTTTCCATTCATAATTCCTCTCTAGATAGTTTAAATGGTGGTTCTGGGAGTTTATTCAAAGAAGGTATGCCCCTTCATTTAAACGACATTAAGAGTAATCTTGATAATGAAATAGATAGTTCGAAATTTGAATCTCATGAAAAAATAGTTCTTCAAACGGTTCTGAAGTCTAGAGAAGAAGGGTTAAATGACTCCTACCGAAATTTATTTGATTATGCTCCGATATTAGAAATCCTGCCCAAGGAGGAAATTGAACCGATAGATCTGGAGCATCTTGGATTATTTGGGGATAAGGATTTAGGTGTTAATATCGATAGAGCACCAAAGAGGGTTGCAGAAAACCATTCCCTTTTTGAAGAAATAGCAAAACGACATTTATATGGTGGCTTAGATACTTATTTGGAGAAAAAATTCACAGAAAAGGGCGTCAAAGAATTATTAGACGAAGATTGGAAAAATGTTGATTATGGACAAATACTCAAGTGGATTGAAGAAAAAGAGAAAAATATTGTTCCAGAATACCTAGAAGGACAGCAAGAGCTCCCTCTTTCAAATATTACATTCTGGGATAAAGCAGATAGCGATTCAGATAGAGGAAAGCGTAACAGAAATATAATTGTCTTTAATCCTGACGAAGAGGATGGTTTTGTTCTGCCACTAAAATTCACTGAAAGAATTTCAGTAAAAAACTTTACTGGTATTAGTGCAGATAATATAGATTCCAAAGGACACAAGGAAGTTCATTGTAAATTCCAGATCAATGACACAAAATGTTCTTATTTTTTCAATATCGTCTATTCCCATAAAGAAACAGGAACTAAGTTTAAATTTAAAATCTTAGTGGTCCCATTCTCTGAGAATATACTTTCAGACTTTCGTTCTACATTTTATCTTAATAGGAAAACTTTAGTATTTAATACAAATGATGAATATCTCATTTTTAATCCCAATGCTGAAAAGGAGATAGAGCTTAAAGCTGAAGATGGTCAAATGCTTGAAATTACAACATCTGAAAAATCAGTAATTAAGAACACTCTACTAGATGAAGAAAATGATAACAACCATCTGGAATTCGCTTTAAGAATCAATAGTTCTGAAACTCGCTGCCGAATCAATGTAGAAACGCAAAAGCCTGTATCAATATCAGGCCTAGAGGTCTGGAAGAACAAAAGAGAGAAAAAGTCCTCATACATTCATAAGATAAAAAGAGATGGAGTAAAAAACTTAGATACTCTGGTTTTAGAACATAAAAATAGCCGATATTTTGTTAGGGAAGTGTTTAGAAATAATCTATTTCTAGAAAAGCAAATTATAGAAAATGGTATATATTGCGGACAAACCCAAAGAGACAATACCATAGCAGAAGTTCGATTAGACATTAATCCAACTTTAAAGAAGGCTTATTCTGATATACTTAATTTCTACAAGAACCGAAATGCTTTACCCAGCTTAACTAAGTGGGACGAAGAACTAACAGAGCTTAATACGAAGTTCGTTAAACTTTACATAAAAGAGTTTGAATCTATTGAAGAAGGAACACCATTAAACCAAGAAGATATTGCTCTATTTAGACTGGGCACCTTAGAAGAATCTACTAGTTACAAAAGATTATTATTCACCCCTCTTCATCCCTTAAATATAGCCTATAACATAAAAGTTAATGAAGAGTTAGAAAACGAAGCTTTACATGAGAGTATCTTAAAAAAGCTCTCACCCTTAAACTTAGTCCCTTTCATAAAGTGCAGAGATAAGTCAGTTTATACTCCAATAGAGCAAGAGCACTCACCAGAGTGGTTATACTTCGAAAGTAATTCAGTTAATAGTCAGCATACTTCAAAACGCTTCGTTAGTAGCTTGGTTTCTCAAAAAATAGATGAATTCTTAAAGCATTTTTCATTTTTATTTCCTACACCAAATAATCCACTCAAGATTAATTTATTTAATTGCGGAGATTGCGGAGAAGTGCTGGAAGGGGTCTTTAAATACCTAAAAAAGGAAATTACAGAAAAACTATCTGAAAACAAAATTAGACCTATTGAGATTAGGATATATGGATCCTCAGATTATGT
The DNA here is from genome assembly GCA_913049555.1 of uncultured Opitutia bacterium. GTDB lineage: Bacteria > Verrucomicrobiota > Verrucomicrobiia > Opitutales > CAJWYM01 > CAJWYM01. The sequence goes on along the minus strand of CAJWYM010000020.1, from coordinate 6,147 downwards.
GACAAAATTCGAAGAAATCTCTCTTTATGAAGATACTAATTTCATTAAACAGCATTTTAACTTAGACTTTAATTCTAATAAAATTGAACCACAAGATATGCTTCTTATATACCATGAGAAAGTTCATTTCTCATATATAAGAACAAACTCTGAAGAGTTTGAGTATTCTCATATTTCTTTTTACCAATTTACAAACTCCTCTGAAATTCCATCGAGTGAAGTTTCTTATTCTTATTACGATATGGATGAAGTGAACTCTGGAGTTGGTTTAAATGGTTTAGTTGCTGATACCCCATCTACATATATTAAAGAATCCTACCGAAGTTGTTTTGGCACTAAGGATTACCCTACGGAAAGCAACTTGTTGCTAGATTTAGCAAAGACCATTAATCCATTTTATAATGTTGCACTTACGCAAGACCCTTATGATCGGAAAAATGTTGTTTCCACTGTAATTGACCGAAGTATTAATCAATCATTGGATTCCGTATACAAAAAATCAAGATGGGTTACCTTTATTTCGCCCAAAGTAGACCTTTCGTTTTTCAAGAGTAATGATGAAGTAATAATCATTCACTATAGTGACCAGTATAATAATGCAAGTGGCTATGATGCCATTACTGTTACTAAGAAATCAAATGAGTATGAATTCATAATTAAGGAATTCCTCAGAGATAGAACTGGAGCCCAGGAAATCGATTCAGAACAAGCCTCTTGCATTCTTAACCTCTATAATGCGGTCAATGGTGATTGGTTACTAAGACATAATATCCAGAAAGATGAGAAAGCCAGAGAAAAGATAAGTGTCCTATCAGCAATGAAGGCAATGCTTACCTTATTTGAAGATGACAATATTGCGTGGGTTCCATTATCAATGGAAGAAATCCTAAGAGTTTCTGGCAGTGCGGGTTTACCGCAAAATGAGGGATTCTTTTCCAAAAAGAATCTTTGTGAGAATAAATTAGAAAATATCAGCGATGATCTTTTAATGGTTGGGTTTTCCTGGACAGAGGGTGAAGAGCTTAAGATGTATTTGCACCCGGTAGAGGTAAAAATAGGTGGTGTCCATTCTAATGTTATAGAAAAAGCGAGACTTCAAGGGACTAAAACCGTCGAATTATTAAAGAAGCATCTTAATGGAGATGGTTTCAAAAGTAAGATTTATCGTAACTTTTTTGCAAAACAAGCAATCACTTTTGCTGAGAAATTCCTTATCTATGAAATTTGGCCTGAGAACAAGAAGAACTTTCAAAGAGTCATTCAAGATTTCCGCAAAAGATTAAATAATGATGAATTTCAAATTTCAGACTACTTGGAAAACAAAATTGGGAAATTTTCTATCCTAGCCTTTGATAAAAACGAATCATTTATCCAAAGGAGTATCGATAAGAAAGAGGACCACTTGCTGATTCGCTTGTATGATAATGATGGTTTGAATTGGGCGCATTCTCCATTTTCTGATATATCCGAACGCATAGGAAGTATGCGTCTTTTTAATTCAGAACAGGACTCATACGGTGAAGAAGATTATACTTATAGACCAATAAACCCAGAGCCCAATCTTGCTGCGAATGATGGGACACTACCTAATGAAGAGGACCCATCTGAATACATAACGGCTCCAGAATCTGTAGAGCCAATAGAACCGATGGAAATCTTATTTGGTCATAAGATCCAGAATAACGACCCTGTGTTATGGTATCCAACATCTACCGATAAGGTAATGCATACCAATACAGGAATCATAGGCACAATGGGAACTGGTAAAACACAGTTTACCAAATCATTGATTACCCAACTTTATCAGCAAAAAGAGAGAAATGTTAAATCTATAGATTTAGGTATTTTGATTTTCGACTATAAGGGAGATTATATTAAGGAGGATTTCATGAAAATGAATGATGCTAAGGTTTACGACCTCTATCATCTGCCATTTAATCCCTTGGCTCTGTCGATACCTAAGGCATTTAAACCTATGCTTCCCTTACACACAGGGAATACAATAAAGGAAACAATTGTTAATGCTTTTCACTTAGGTAACAAGCAAGAAAATCGCTTGCACGAAGCAATCATGCAAGCATACGAATACAGAGGAATCAACAAAGGCAACAAGAATACATGGGATAAACAGGCTCCTACTTTAGCTGATGTATACTCAATTCTTCTAGATGAAGTCTCTGATAAGGATAAAGATAGTTTGTACTCTGCAATCTATAAGCTTAACGAGTTCGAAATATTCGAACCTGAACCAGATAAAACTAAACCGTTTTTCGATCTTTTAAATGGAGTAACCATTATTAACCTTAATGGTTATGAGGAAGACATTCAAAATCTTGTAGTCGCCATTACATTAGACCTTTTTTACTCCCAGATGCAAGCGCACGGTCATAGTGAAATCGATGGAAATTTCCGCCAACTCACCAAACTAATTTTGGTTGATGAAGCAGATAACTTTCTAAGTAAAAATTTTGGAACGCTCCGTAAAATCCTCAAAGAAGGTAGAGAATTTGGTGTTGGGACAATCCTATCTACACAATTTTTAAATCATTTCTCAACGAGTGATAACGAGTATTCAAATTATATACTAACATGGATCATTCATAGAGTTAGTGAGCTTAGAAAGAAAGATATAGAATCTCTCTTTAGTTTAAACTCTGCCAGTGAAAAAGATGAATTGATGAATGTAATAAAAGGATTAGAGAAACATCATAGTATTGTGAATTTGGCGGGCAGTGAACCGATTTTGATGAAAGACAGAGCTTTTTGGGCATTAATTGAGAAGGACATGTAGAATAATTAATAAGGCTGAATTTGAAATAATTGATTACACAAAAATTAAACCTGATGACCGTAATCTATTATTATTTTAGAATACTAGTTTAAAGCATATTCACTGGTTTTTGATTTCTCATTTAATAATGGGAAAATGCAACATGCCCACCTAAATATTCTGCAAGTTGTGTAAGCATCCGGAAGACTTTTGTATTTCATCGGTAATTCAGACTCTTCTGGTATTTTGGTAAAAAAACCATTTTTCACTTCTAATTTCCATTTTTCAAAGCTGTAGACATCAGAAGTTCCAATTTTAGGGACTATAGCAGCATGTAAATTATGCGGGTAGTTCTTTTTCACTGAATATCCTTTTGAAACTACTCCGCATAAGTAAATCGCCTTAAAATCTCCATTATCGATTTCACTAAGAATCAGGGTTTTCATATTAAGCATTTCGGGGTTTGATGCCTTAGAAAACAATTGGCTATAGGGAGTTCCTCGTCCTTTGTCGTCTTTAATTTGAGTTCCCTTCAAGCATGCTTGACAATGCTTAGTTAAGTTTGTTTCACATACATATTTTGCCCATAACCATTTGAATGCATTGGGTTCTAAATTATGTGTTAGTTCAATATTTCCCATATAGTCCTTTGTTTCTATTCAAAAATTGAGTCTATTAAATTGCTCGCTAATGGTTATTATTTTTTTTCCAGTCTCTTCATTATGGTTCACATTATCTATTCCAAACCTAATCGAAGAATAAATCCTATCCTCATCAAAGCCCATAGCTTTTAAAACATGCGAAGGGTAAACAGCGTCACTAGTACAAGCAGACCCACTGGAAACAGCTACATCATTCTTGAGAGCTATGATCAAAGCTTCGCTTTCGACTCCTTGGAAAGAAATATTTAAATTAGCTGCTAAGCGATTTTCTAATTTTCCATTTAATTGAGCGGTTGGAATATTAGTCTTTATTTCATTCCAAAAAGTATCTCTAATTTCCCGAAGTTGCACCTGCTTTTTCTCTCTGTCTTTGCTTAATATCCGTATAGCTTCCGCAAACCCAACGATACCAGGAACATTTAGTGTTCCTGACCGTAAACCTTTTTCATGGCCTCCGCCGTGGATTATAGCGTCTAATTTAATTCTAGGTCTACTTCTTCTAACATAAAGAACACCAATTCCTTTTGGACCATTTAACTTGTGTGCAGAACAAGCGAGCATATCAATCTTCATACTTTCCACATCAAGGTGTTCTTTACCCATAGTTTGAGTAGCATCTGTAAAAAAGAATACTCCATTTTCTCGACAAATTTCTCCGATTTTTTTAATTGGATGTATAATGCCCGTTTCATTATTCGCATGCATTACTGAAACAAGAATAGTATTCTCTTGGATATTTAAACTTAGCTTTTCTAAATCAATTTCTCCAAATGCATTAACATCAATTAATGTAATTTCATGACCGAGAGACTGAATCCACTCATAACAGTCCAGAACAGCCTTATGCTCTGTTTTAATTGTTATAAAATGTTTTTTCTCCTTATTTTTAAACGCTAACCCTTTTATAGCTAAATTAATTGCTTCAGTAGCACCAGATGTAAAAATTATTTCTTGTGATTTTGCATTTATGGACTTAGCGATGATTTCTCGACCAGTCTCAACTGCTTGGAAAGCATTTACCCCATAAATATGACTTTTCGACGCAGCATTTCCATACTCCTCAGTGAAATAAGGAAGCATTGCCTCTAAGACTTGAGGATCTACTGGTGTTGTGGAATGTGAGTCTAAATAAAGAGGCTTATTCATTAATATTTAGCTACAAGCTTACCTATATCACTAATATTTTTAACTCGTGAGTTAAACAGGTCAATTCCTCTAACCATATGTGCAAGGAACCAATGGTTCATCTCGTTATCATTCTCTACATCTATTTTATGCTTAACGAGCCATGCTTGTAATAGGCTTGAAATAGTGAGGTCGTATTCCCCAAGTAATGTATATCTATTTATTTCTCTCTCAATGTTCTCAATTTTCTCCATCTCTCGCGGTAAGCCTGATTCCTCAATAGATAAACAAAAACCAATTCTACAAATCAGATTGGGAGTAATTCCAATTCTGCCTTTTAGGGCTCTTAACCGATTATCAGCGTCTTGTGAAAATGGAATTTTCTTTAATGTTATTTTATGCATGAGCTACTCCTTCCAAAAATACTGTTCCTCTGCATTCGTTTTGCGAGTTCGTTTGTCATAACTCAAGTGATAACAATGAGAAATACTTGGATTTAGTCTTTTATATAAAGAATTATCAACTTCTGTATCTGTAGAAAGCATTATCACTTGATGAGAAGCATTAGGGAAATACTTATCAATCAACTTCATACGATGATCACTGTCCAATCTACCCAGTGGAGTATCAATAATCACAGGAAGTGGTCTTCCTGATGACTTTGCAAGTCCCCACAACATAGAGATTGATAAAATCTGCTTTTCTCCTGATGAAAGTTCTTCTTTCGATATAGTTTGTTCGTCTGAATTATAAATGGTTACTTGGAACGTATCTTCATCAATATCGACACTTTTTACAAAATCATCTTTTCTAGCTAACAAATTAAAACATTCGGCTACATTCTGGCGAAGTTCCATGATTTTATCATGAGTGATGTTTTTGTGATATTCTTTCAGTGCTTTTCTAGTTCGCTGCACATAAGCCATTTTCGTTGCTAATTCCAGATTCTTCTGATCAACAAGCTCCAATTTCATAAGCTCTCTTTCTACTTCACTTATTTGAAAAATTAATGACTTTAGATTATCCTCATATCCTTCCATTTCTTTTTCATATTTACCCAGATCTTGATTCAGCTCCATAATCTCATTAAATAATGGTTTTACAACATCCTCGTCCGGTGCTCTATTAAGATTCTTACGAGCTTTCTGTAAACCTCGATATAAGGCTTCTAGATGATCAGAAGCATTCTTTATTCTAGTTAATGTATTTGTAGAGGCATTACTTAGTTGAGATTGAATAATATTTTGATCATTTCGAGACAATGATAATTTAGGAGTAAAATCATCTCCTAGTTTTGTTGTAAATTTCTGACTTTCAAAACATTCATTTATTAGCTGTGAAAATTCTGAACCTATAGTTGAGTCTAAAGAAAATTTATTGGAAAGGTTCTCTGATATCGAAAGCTTTACTTTATCTAATTGAGTATTTACCAATTGACCTTTCTCAAAAGTTTCCTCTTCTTTGATTAAACTTAGTAATTCTCCATTTACACTTGGGCATAATATAAATGGCAATAGTCCTTCACACTCATTTCGGATAGTATTCTCAAGAGCTTCAATCTTTATTAAGATATCCTTCAGTTGAAATCAC
>CAJWYM010000019.1 GCA_913049555.1 uncultured Opitutia bacterium | reverse complement strand
TTGCTTTAGGACGCTGGTTTATTTGTTTCCGAACCACTACATGTCTTCTTAATTCTCCTTTAAGCAGCTGATAATAAAATTCTGCAACTTCAATCCCCCTGCAGATTTCAACCCCTAAAACCATGGTTGAATCCTACTGGATTTCAGGTCTTAAATTCCATCTTCAATGACAACTCAAAGTCAAATCATCAAAATTTAGAACCATTCATCCATTTAGCAAAGCTTTAAAAAAACATTGGATATTTATCGGTAGCCTGCTAATTTAATCCCTTATATGATTACAAATGTTTTAGCACAGCGTTATGCCTCTTCATCCATCTGCGATATTTGGTCTGGTGAAGGAAAAGTTAAATTAGAAAGAGATTTTTGGATCGCAATCCTAAAGGCTCAAAAAGAATTGGGCCTCGATATTCCACAAGAAGCCATAGATGCCTACGAAAGTGTGAAAGACACTGTAAACCTAGACGCCATCGAAGCTCGTGAAAAAGTGACTCGACATGATGTAAAGGCTCGGATTGAAGAATTCTGCGATTTAGCTGGCCAAGAGCATATTCACAAGGGATTGACTAGCAGAGACCTCACAGAGAATGTGGAACAGTTACAGGTTTACAAATCCCTCCAAGTGATTCTTGAAAAATCAGTGACTGCTTTGACAAAAATCTCTGAAAAAGCAAAAGAATTTGAACATTTAATCATTACCGGTAGAACTCACAATGTAGCTGCTCAATCGACCAGTTTTGGTAAAAGATTAGCTATGTTTGGAGAAGAGTTTCTCTACGGCATCGAAAACCTGAATCAACTCGTTGAGAATTATCCAGTCCGAGGTCTTAAAGGTGCCGTCGGAACTCAATTAGACCAAATCACCCTTTTCGAAGGAGACCATTCTCTGGTTGAAGAACTTGAGAGTTCGGTTGTTAAACACCTAGGTATGGCACGTAAGATGGATGCAGTCGGTCAAGTGTACGGTCGCAGCTTGGATTTTCAAACCATTAGCTCTCTTGTCCAATTGGGATCTGGACCCTCAAGCTTTGCTAAAACGCTTCGTTTGATGGCGGGTCATGAGCTAGCATCCGAGGGTTTTGCCAAAGGTCAAGTAGGTTCCTCTGCAATGCCCCACAAAATGAATAGCCGCAGTTGCGAGCGACTGAATGGGTTCCAAACGATTCTGAACGGCTACTTAAATATGGTTACAGGTTTAGCAGGAGATCAGTGGAACGAAGGGGATGTATCTTGCTCTGTAGTCCGCAGAGTAGCCCTACCAGACGCCTTCTTTGCTGCAGACGGATTGTTGGAAACCTTTTTGACCATTCTCAACCAGATTGAAGTTTTTCCGGCTGTGATTGACAAAGAAAACCAACATTACTTACCCTTTTTACTCACAACAACCATCATGATGGAAGCCGTGAAAAACGGTGCTGGCAGAGAATCTGCCCACGAATCGATCAAGGAACATGCAGTGGCGACTGTTCTCGATTTACGGCAAGGAAATATTACCAAGAATAATCTTCTAGATCGCTTGGCAGAGGATAAGAGACTCGGCCTGTCTCGTGAAAAACTACAAAAAGTATTCAATGAAAAAGCAGGAGAAGTCGGTACCGCCAACAGACAAGTGGATCTTTTCACTGATAAAGTCCGTTTGTGGGATCAAAAGTTTCCAGATGCCAAAAATTACACTCCTGGGTCCATATTGTGAAGTTATAATCCTTTTCTAAGCGAGCTCTAACATGTTTCAAAGCTTCATAAGTTATAAAAATAAGAGGCTTCTCGCAATCAAATGGAGCTTGTTCAATCCTTATGGTTAAAAACTACCTTTCATCACTTACATTCAGATCGATCGAATGAGGGTCACTGGCGGTAGAGCTCGTGGGATTCCTCTGAAAATCCCAAAAGATAAAAGAATTCGTCCTGCGCTCGACCAAGTCCGCGAGAGTATCTTCTCTTCAATTGGAGCCAGTATAGAAAATGCAGTGGTTTTAGATTTATTTTCAGGAACGGGTTCATATGGTCTAGAATCACTCAGTCGAGGGGCTCGGTCGGTGACTATGATTGAGCTTGAGAAACAATCGACCCAAACCATTAGAACAAACCTAATTGCTGTTCAGAAGTCCATGCAACTAAGTACTCCTGAGGTAGATGTCACTATCCATTGTTGCAATGTTCTTCAGTGGCAACCCATTTTACCTAACAGTTTTGACTATGTCTTTGCCGACCCTCCCTACTCGATTTTGGTAGAGATCCAAGATGGGCTTTTTGAACTGGCCAGAAACTCACTTCAAAAAGAAGGAATCCTCTGGTTGGAGGCTCCAGGAGAATATGATTTCATCCCAGACGGTTGGGTATTGTTGAAAAAGAAAGGGGGCAAACGAGGCAGTCCAAGTATCTTAAAGTATCAAATGGCTTCCTTCTCCTCATGAATAATTATCTGCAAATAGATGCAAATCGCTTTGATTCACCAAAATTTGATAAGGTGGATGTACTCTTTATTGCTGGAGAGCATTCTGGGGATCAACATGGAGCTGAAATTATTGAAAAAATCCTCCAGAAAGATCCAAATAAGAAGATCTGTATGATTGGCGGTCCTGCCATGGAAAAATTAAAACAGGCCCAGTTTCTTTTCAATTTGGCGGATTCCTCGGTGGTTGGATTTGTAGAGGTTTTAAGGAATTACAATTTTTTTAAAAAGATTTTTGATGACTTGATGGAATGGATTTCTTTTCATTCCCCAAAAAGGATTGTTTTCATTGATTATCCAGGATTCAACTTACGGATCGCAAAGTCGCTCTTTCAAGCTGGAATAAGCAAAGCATCAGGAGGTAAGGTTGAACTGTATTATTACATTGCACCGCAAGTTTGGGCTTGGAAAGCAAAAAGACGTTTTTCAATGGCTGAGCATATAGATTCATTGGGGGTTATTTTTCCTTTTGAAATCGAAGTTTTTTCTGACACGAAACTCCAGACTCATTTTGTCGGCCACCCTTTTGTTCAGAATGGATTTAAAATACACTTGGTTTACGATCACTCCGCTCCAATTCTTCTACTGCCAGGGAGTAGAATTCAAGCTGTAACTAGGATCTACCCAATTTTATTAAAAAGTTTTGAAAAGGTCCTTCAAAAAAATCCTCAAATGGAAGCCAATGTTGTTTACCCGGATAGCAAAATAAAAAGTTTGTTGGAGGAGATACAGTCGAGCCACATCTCTAAAGAAATTGAAAAAAAAATTCATTTTCACAATACATCCTCCAATCTCTCCGCATCGATAGTCCTTACTTCATCAGGAACCATGTCTTTAAAATGTGCGCTTGCAGGAATCCCCGGAGCGATTGTCTACAAAGCTCATCCCATTACCTATTGGATTGGAAAACGATTGGTAAAGATTCCGTATTTAGGCATTTCAAATATTTTACTACAAAAAGATTTTTACCCTGAGTTTATCCAAAACGATGCAGATCCAAAAAAAATTGCTCAATGGGTTTTCAAAAATCTTGAAATCAATCCAAGTATAAAAGAAGGCACCTTAGAATTAAAAAGAAAGTTGCATCATAAAGATGGAGTATCTGCTGAAGATTGGATCACTAAAGACTTGTAATTGAATCAAAATTTTCCTGACTATGAATATTCGAGATCTAGAAAAATCCGCTAATTTTGAAAACATTAAATCTCCAAAACGATTTAAAAAAGCGATTGAAAAAATTGACTCCATCAATCAAAAAGACCCAAATCTTTGGAAACTTGGAAAGATTCAGTATCCTCGCGAATGGATTTTTGGTATTTATCATTTCAATCAAGTAATTGATCTTGATCCTAATGCAAGTGAATTGCTGCTTATAGCTGCTAGAGGTCAACACATCGCTCGTTGGATGAGTTTAAGAAAAGATTATCCTGAGGGTCGAGTCGGTTACTTAAAATGGCGTGCAGATTTAAAGGTTTTTCATGCCAATAAATGTGCAGAGATTTTAAGAGAAATAGGCTACACAGATCCTGAAATAGAAATTGTCAAAAAGCTTAATCTTAAAAAAAATATAAAATCTAATTTAGAATGCCAAATCCTCGAAGATTCTCTCTGCCTAGTATTTCTTGAGCAACAGTTTGATGACCTTGCTAAAAAATATCCTGAAGAAAAAATGGTACCAATTCTTCAAAAAACAGCAAAAAAAATGAGTCAAAATGGAATTGAGAAAATAAGCAGCCTTTCTTTCACCCCGAGATGCCAAGACCTTTTGAAAAAAGCGTTTGGATAAAAGATCTTCAAAATTCTAAATTTCCTCGCTCTTAAGATGAATAAGTTCCATGGCTCGTTCATAGTCATTTTCATTCACTTGAACGCGAACCCCTCCAATGGCATTGGTATACATCCAATTCATTTGAACCGTGTTTTCATCTGGAAGAAACGCAGGAATTCCACTCCCTTCCAATAAGGATTTTTGAGCTTGTGCTTCAATGAGAGTGTTGTGCCTAGCGACCGTTTTCATTTTTATTTAAATAAGAAATTATAATTGTAGGGCGTATTCTAAGAGTAGTTCCTTTACTCAAAATTCCCCAATAATTAGAGTCTGGTCTCTTCGATCATTGAAACTTACCGGCAAATTCTATGGTTCTCATGAGAGTGTAAATACAAATCAAGTATGTGGGTATGAATCTTCATTTAAGAAGGATTCATAGCAATCGTTTTCAGAATTCTTCAAATTTCAAAATGAGACTTGATTCTATTTACTCAAGATTTTCACTCACAACTATTGGTGGATATCCCTCTTTAGATCCTCTCTTTAGGATAGAAAATGAGAGGTCCACTTGAAATCTATTTAAAACGGATCGGTATTTACAGAATCTAGGATCTATCGTACAATCAATCCGTGCCAATTGATATACCTGTAGAAAATAAAGAACAAATTAAAAACGCAGCCTTGTTTAGAAGAGTTCGTCAACATGCCTCAAGACGATTTCAATTTAGTTCTGAAACCAACAAACAACAAAAAACAGAAGCCTATAAGGATTTCTTGCGTCTTGAAAATGAGATGCTCATGCGCTATCACCGCAATGGAGATTCCGGTCTTAAGGTTACCCTTGCTCGGGCTGTAGTGATTGATGTATTGATTCAAAATCTTTTCAACGAATCGATTGCCGTTTACAACCGTAAGACAGGCAAGCCCCCTTTGGAAGTTTCAGTCATTGCATCTGGTGGCTATGGACGAAGCGAACTCAACCCCTATTCGGATGTGGACATAATGTTTTTGTTCTCAACCGGCTTGCCTGAAACCGAACTCCAATCATTTCAAGAAATTCTCATTGAAGAAATGTTGTATCCACTTTGGGATTTAGGGCTTAAGGTAGGCCATTCGTTTCGGGATATAAATTCAGTAATGGAGGAAGCTGCAGCGGATCTGGCTACGATGAACTCTCTTTTAGAGATTCGTAGAATCGTAGGTGCTGAAAGGTTATTTTTAGATTTTAAAAAGCAATTTCATGCTTTTTTCGACAAGCAAAATATACGGAGTTGTATTTTACAACAGATAGATGAGAGAAAAAGAAGGCACAGCAAATTTTCACACACTGTTTTCTTACAAGCCCCAGACATTAAAAATGGTCCAGGAGGTTTGAGAGATTATCAAACCATTTTATGGATGGCTCGCGCAAAGTTTGGCACCTACCATATGAGTGCGCTCGTTGAGAAGGGAATCCTCAGCACAGCAGACCAAAAGAAACTGATTGAAGCTTATGATTTTTTATTACAAGCCAGAAATCAACTGCACTTTACTCTAAAAAAACCGAGAGATGTATTGAGTTTAGAAACTCAAGCAGAAGTAGCTACAGGATTGGGGTATAAAGAAGAGGATGTCCTGCATAGGATCGAGCACTTTATGCGGAACTATTATGAAAATGCTAGAACGATCTATCGGATCAGCAAAAATATAGCCCGTCTATTTCGGTATCAGGAAAACAAAAAATATGAAAACAAACGACTTGTAAATCTATTCAAAAAAGACCCCCGTAAAAACAGGAAACAAGTCGATGGTTTTATTTTAGGAGACAGTCAGATTTACTTTGAAAACCGAGAAATTTTCCAAGAGGACCCGTTTAGGATAATTCGAGTCTTTCGCTTGGTCCAGCAAACAGGACTGGAAATTGATTTTGAACTTCGCTGCTTGATTCAAGAAAGCACCAATGTCATCACTAATGAAATTACTAAAAGCCAAAAGTGTAGTAAGATTTTACTGAGCATTCTGAGAGAGGTTGGAAACGTATTTGAAATTTTGCTTTTAATGCATGAGCTCTGCATTTTAGGTAAAATTTTACCTGAGTTCGGAGCGATTGAATGCTTGGTTCAGCATGAATTTTATCATCGCTACACAGCGGATGTACATGTTTTGAACACCATACGTGAACTGGATATTATCTTCTCAAACAAGAATCCCGAAAATGCAAAATTCAATGAAGCAATTCGTTCTACAGATGACCCATCTATGCTATATATCATGTTGTTATTGCATGACTTAGGAAAATCAAAGGGGATTAAAGGGCATGCGAAAAACGGAGTGCCAATTGCTAAAAAATTGTGTCGGCGCTGGAAAATCACTGGAAGAGACAAGGATCAAATTTGTTTCATTGTTCAATATCATTTAGAAATGGCACGCTTCTGGCAAAAGTATGACATAGATGATCCAGTTACTATCAGCAAATTTGCCACCTTTATTAAAGATCCAAACCTTCTACGCTATCTTTTTGTTCACAATTACTGTGATTCAAAAGGCACTTCGGAAAATTTATGGAGTGATTACAAAAAGCTCCTTCACTCTCAACTTTTCGACAATGTAATGGGAACCCTACAAGACAGCTCGTTAGTAGAGAAAAATCGGCTCGAAAAGATCCACTTCTTTCGCAAGAAGCTCAAGCAGAAAAAACATGAAGATTTGTCTCATGATGAGATCGATGCCCATTTTGACAGTTTGCCAGCTCGCTACTTCATCAATATTGAAGCGGACGAGATCTTGCTGCATATAAAAATGGCCCACAGACTTTTTCATTCTATTCACAATTCCGAAAAGTCAGAGGTTCTAAAACCTATTTTTGATTGGAGCACCGACATCAATGAGGGATTGGCCAAAGTAAATGTGGTAACCTGGGATCGTGCTGGGTTGTTTTACAAGCTTGCAGGGGCTCTAAGTGTTTCAGGTCTCAATATTTTAACTACCAAAGCCGTTACAAGAAGTGATAACATTTCTATCGATACATTTTATGTTGTTGAATCGGATTCTGGAGTGATCTCAGATAAATCAAAGGCTTTATTTGCGGACAAAGTGGAGAAGGCTTTGATGAAAAATGAAGATCTTTGGCCAGATATCAAGAACCAGATGAAAGCCGACTCTAAAGCCCTCTTTAAATCGGACACTGAAAAGCTCGGAGTCAACCCACGAGGAATCGTTCAAGTTTATGACGATTCTTCAATAGGGCAGTTTATTGTGGAGGTAGAGGCGATGGACAATGTTGGATTGCTTTATCAAATTGGAAAAACAATTTATGAACATGGGTTTGATATCTCTTTTGCCAGAATCGAAACTGAAAACAAAATTGCAATGGATTCCTTTTATATCACTCCACTGAAAGAGACGAAAGTGACCGAGGAAAAATTAGTATTTCTTAAAGATAGTTTGTTGTTAATCCTTGGATTGTTCAAGAACGTTCGCAATGCAAACTAGTTCCAATCATTCGGCCCACATTCACGCCCTATATAGGATTTCCAGTTTAATTGGCAAGAAGGACAATCCCATTGAGATTATTGATGAAATCTTGAATGAAACAGTTCGAGTCTTAAAAGTGAGCAGCGCTTCCATTGCTCTTATAGACGCAGAAAATAAAAGTCTAAAAATTGAGGCCTCTTATGGTTTGGATGAAGAAGAAGCCCAACATGACATGTTTTTAGGAGAGGGAATCACTGGGTGGGTGGCTTTACAAGGGAAGCCACTCCTTGCAAAAGACGTGAGTTTGGAAACCCGATATTTTCCACTCAAAGATTCGGTTCGATCTGAAATGGCAGTTCCCTTGAAAGAAAAGGATGAAGTGATTGGGGTCATCAATGTGGATAGTGATGAGGTTGGAGCCTATAATTTAGATGATTTGCGATTCCTGACCCTGATAGCGAGCGAGGCAGGCAGGGTTGTCAGCCGAGTGTGGTTCGTAAATCAATTGAAGACCAAGGCTCGTCTACTCCAAGGAATTATCAATTTAAGTGGCAAAATGATTTCTAAGTTGGATGCCAATGCCGTGATCGAAAGAGCTGCCAAAGAAGCAAGAAAAATGGTCCAATGCAGAATTGCCGCTTTCTACACCTTCGATGAGGAATCTCAAACGGTTTCTCCCCATACGATCGTTGGAAAAAGAGGATTGATTGATTATAAAGAGACCTTGTCGATTGCGGATTCGTCAATCGGAGTAGCGATCCAAAGAAAAAAACAAATCGAAGTCAGTAGCTTAGTGAAGACGGAGCAGTATCATATGATGGATATTATAGCGGACAGAAAGTTAAAAAGTATGCTCTGCACTCCAGTCATTTATGAGGATAAGATTTTAGGAGTCATCAATCTTTACACGGATCATTTTCATCGTTTCAATAATGATGAAAAAAATGCATTTCAAACCATTTCAAGTTTAGCAGCCGTAGCGATTCAAAATGCCCGATTGTATGAAAGAGTTTTCAACACGGAGGACATACTAAGAAAAAATGAGAGATTGACTACGCTCGGTTTGTTGGCAGCAGAAATTGCCCACGAAATTAGGAATCCCTTGACGGTCATTAAATTACTGTTTGATTCTTTATCATTGGATCTCCCCTCTGAAGATATTCATAAAAAAGACCTTCAAATCATAGATGAGAAGCTAGGGCACCTAGAGGAAATCGTGAGTAAAGTTTTAGAGTTCGGGAAATCCAATTCCACCCTGAAAAGTTTTATTTGCATCAATGAACTTTTAGAGGGTACTTTGCACTTGATTCGATTGAAATTGAAGCAGCAAAATATAGAAGTGGATTTTAAGCATTCTCAGAACTCCATTTTCATCCATGCGAATAAAGGACAGATCCAACAAAGTGTGTTGAATTTGATTATTAATTCCTCTCAAGCCATGCCCAGAGGGGGTAAAATTTCCATCCGCAACTCCATAGAAAATAGAAATGGAAAAGACATGGGCTGTATTTATGTCAAAGACAGCGGAACTGGTATTCCTGAGGAGATGCGAGATAAAATCTTTGATTCCTTCTTAACGAGCAAAGTCGAAGGCAATGGACTTGGACTCTCTATTGTAAGACGGATTCTCAAAGATCATGATGGAGATGTAAAACTGATTGATTCTAGTTCAGAAGGTACTACTTTTAAGATATTTGTTCCGATTTCTGAGAAAGATTCTTAAAAAGTAGGAATGGACAAATAGGATCAATAGAGTCTAAATATAGAAATTCTAAGAGAACTAGCGGATCAATCCCATCTTGGCTGCATTCGCGGCACCATAGAGAGATACATTGTAATCTTTAATCACATAAATAGGAATCGTTCTTAAAATGTCTTCAATATTGGGGCGGAAATTCTTCTCGAAATAGTACATAAATAATCTGCCTTCTAGAAAAAACTGAAGATTCTTTGAGACGATGCCCCCTGCTAAATAAATCCCACCAAAGGGAAGAAGCGTTGTTGAAAAATCGGCGGCAACTCTTCCATAAATCTTAATAAAAGTTCTCATGATGTCTCGACAAACTGGATTTTTATCAGCCATTTGAGAAATAAGACCCGCTTTGTCAGAATGCTTCGCATCAGCTATTCGCTGAAGATCTGAATCGAAACTTACTTTTTTAACATCTTTATAAAAGTTGAAAATATTTCCGATTCCATTGCCACAGACAAACTGCTCGATTTCTGAGGCATAATTGTTCTGCCGATTCATATAATCGATCAACTCGACCGTTTCTGTATCAAAAGGAGCGAAACTTGCATGGCCTCCTTCAGAGGGGAATGCCATAAATCGATCGCCATCGTTGATTAAAAAGCTTACGCCAAGACCAGTTCCAGCCCCGATCACCAAGCTAACATTTCCATTTGGAACTCGACTGCCCGGAACACTTTGAGAGAGAGGAACAATTTCATTCGTATTGTTTAAGTCTAAAATAGGAACCCCATAACTGATTGCAATAAAGTCATTGATCACCCGGATTGGGAAATTAAATTGTTCCGTCAGTGCATTTCCGTTGATATTCCAATCTAAATTAGTCAGAGTGCAATCGTTGTCTTTCACAGGACCCGCTCCACTAATACACCCGGCAATAATTTTCACCCCTTTGAGTTTTTCTTTGGTCATATCCAAAACAAGAGCGATCGCATCTGCCAAATTATGAAGCTCAGAACTGACAAAATCTGCTTGATAAATAATATCAAAGCCCTGATCCGTCTCTCCAACAAGTGCGAGGTTGGTGTTCGTTCCACCAATATCTCCAGCCAAGTAGATTTTGTTATGCTCAAAGTCTAATAGGTGCCAAATTTCTTTCATAGGTTACATTTGAATGATTTTTAAACTATCATAGCTAAATACTAACGCAAGTCTCTATCCAGCAATTTGGACCATAGTATTTATGAATATTTTTAAGAATTGTTTCCAGTTCAAATTCCGTTTTATAAATTGAAAATGCAGTGCTCCCACTCCCGGTCATCAAGGTTGGAATATTCTCATTCTTTCTTAAATGCTCGATGAGCAATTTCATCGGTATATACTTAGAAAATACTGCAATTTCAAGGGTGTTATAAAGAATGTCTCCAATGGAAAAAAGAGGCTCTTCAAACTTTCTTAAAAGATCGCCCGCTTTTTCACGAGTTAAGAAATTTTCTGGTTTTTTCTTAAAATATCGAAATGCCCAAGGCGTTGAAATCCCATATTCTGGACGAAACAATACTAATTTGAGTCCTGAGAGTGAATTTAAAGTCGATTGTTGCAAAGATTCGAGTTGTTCCCCGCGTCCTCGAACAATTTTAGCTTCTTGATTGATAAACAAGGGAACATCTGATCCTATTTGAGCCCCGATCGACAACAATGACTCTTGGTTTAAAGGATTTCCACATCGCTTATTCAACCAAGTCAATAAATTCATCGCATTGCTGCTTCCAGCACCCAGGCCACTTTGAGGAGGGATTTTCTTAATCAATCGACAACTGAGACCGCATTCAATCTTGGAGGCTTGACAAAACAATGCCCAAGCTTTGTGTATCAAATTATCCGAATTGCAGGGGACTTCTTTTAGATTGCAAGTAATCTCACAACAACCCCCGTTCTCATTCCATTCAAGCTCCATTTCATCAAACAAGTCCAATTGACAAACAAGAGAGCTTAATTCATGAAAGCCATCCAAACGAGGGCCATGAATTGCTAAAAATAAATTGATCTTACTAGGAGTTTTTAAAAGCATCCAATTTTGAAAAAGAGTTAATAAGCAAAGGCGATCCTTTTTATCCCCCTACAAAACAATCTTAAAAACATAGGATTCTGGGTCTCGAGTATTTTTTTTGAACCATTGATACAAATCCCAATTAAGCTCAAGCTCTTGAAGTTGTTCATAAAAATTTTGAGGTTTTGTTTTCACTTTACTCATTAAGGGATCTAAGATTAATCTCAACGATTTGGGACGCTTGATACCCGGAGGCAGATTTTTATGTGTAGAAGCTACAATACAATCGGTCGGCAAAGCGAAACGCTTCATAATAGCGATTCCCATTTGATAACGGCTCACGAGTTCCGTGCCTCCCCAATGAAAAATCCCATGTAATTGAGATCTCTCAATAAGCTCAACAATAATTTCAGCAAGATTAGAAGCATGACAAGGTTGTCTGAATTCATCTGTAAAGAGATTCACTTTCTTACCGCTCATTGCAGCCCGAATTAGGGATTCATGCAAACTCCGTTGTCCAGTCATACTATTTCCATTTAAAATAGTGGATCGAAGCACCACTACATTCTGACCTCCATGTTTCAAAACTTCCTTCTCTGCCAAAAGCTTTTGCTGCCCATAAGTAGTAAGCGGATTCGGCATCGAGGTAGAACGATATTCAGGATCTTCACCATCAAAAACCATATCGGTAGAGATGTGGATTAGTTTTGCGCCTATGTGATTGGTTAGTTGCGCTAATTTCTTCGAAAATGAGACATTAATCTTAAAACTCTTTTGAGGATCAGAATCCACAAGATCTGGTTGAGAAATTGCAGCAGCATTGACCACGGCATCCGGCCATTCATCAAAGAGAATTCTTTGGACCGCATCCTCCTCCATAAGATCCAATGAATGAATTTGCTCCAATCCTTGGAGTTTTATTGGGTTTCGATGATAAATAGCCGTGGTTTTATGATTTCTTCTTAGAGAAACTTGACTGACTGCATATCCCAACAATCCCGACGCTCCAAAAACAAGAATTTTCATAGTTTATTCCACGACCGAAATTTCAAGGTCTCCTTCATGATTCTTTTTGATTTTTTCAATTCGAAGCTCTGCATCCCCAAGCTTCATTTGACAATACTTCAGCAATTGAGAACCCCGATCGTATTTACTGATCAAACTATCCAGTGAAATTTTCTCGGATTCCATAGACTCCACAAGAATTTCTAGTTCTTGCATGGCCTCTTCAAAAGGAATATCTGTGCTCTTTTTATTACTCATATTCATTTATTTGTGTTTAAAACCTCTTTTTCGTTGAGTACAACGAATTGTAAATCAAAAATAAAGAAAGTTTGTAGTTACGGAAACTATAAAAACTTTAGACTAAGGCTTCGATCTTTATCTAAGTATCCCTTTAAATATCAAATATCTTTTAAATTAATTATGAGCGTTCTTTATATAACAATTTTTTTCATTGCTTTAAAATTAGGGATTGAATGGGTCTTAAGTTCTTTAAATGCCAAAAATGTGATCGAAAAAAGAGACAAGATCCCTGAAGCCTATGTGGAGGATATGGATTATGATACCTATCAAAAATCAAACGACTACACCCTTGAAAAAAATAAATTTGGTAAGGTGGAGCTTCTCTGGGATTCTATTTATGCGATCTTGACTCTCATTTTTCTTTTGCCTCAACTTTATTACTACTTTCAGCCCATTTTTGGAACTTCTATTTGGGGGCAAGCCGGACTTGTTCTAGTTTTAACCACAATCCTAGGTCTTGTGGGAATCCCTTTTGAATTGTACAGTCAATTTGTGATCGAAGAAAAGTTTGGTTTTAATAAATCTTCTTTTAAACTATGGATTTCTGACAAACTCAAAGGTACCGCGGTTGGACTGGTATTAGGAATTCCACTCCTCGCACTATTGCTTAAATTCTTTGAAGCATTGCCTGATACTTGGTGGTTTTGGGGCTTCATTGCTTTTTTCAGCTTTCAACTTTTAATGATGGTTTTGTATCCAATTCTTATTTTACCCTTGTTTAACAAATTAAGCCCTTTGCCAGAGGGTGAATTGAAGGACCGCTTGATGCAGTTGTCTGAGAGAACTGGCTTTAAGACCCAAACGATTCAGGTAATCGATGGCAGTAAGAGATCTGGGCATTCGAATGCTTATTTTACAGGTTTTGGCAAATTTCGAAGGATCGTTTTGTACGACACTCTGATCGATCAATTGACACCCGAAGAGCTTGAGGCTGTTTTAGCCCACGAAATTGGTCATTACCAAATGAAGCATATTCCCAAAATGTTGGCAGTGACCTGCGTATTCATGTTGAGTGGTTTCTATTTGATTCATCTACTGTCTGGAAGTCCATGGTTTACTCAAGATTTTAACCTTCCATCCGATCAAGGGATTATACCCGCATTGCTTGTATTTATGATTATTGCTGGTTATTTTACCTTCTGGATCAGCCCAATGATGAATTTTTGGTCGCGTAAAAATGAATTTGAAGCCGATCATTTTGCCAAGGAAGGTCTCAACGACCCAATGCCTTTGATCTTTGCGTTGAGGAAATTACAAACTAAGAATTTAGGCAATTTAAATCCCCATCCACTCTACAGTGCGTTTCATTATTCTCACCCAACCATCCAAGAAAGAGAAGCCGCTTTACTGGCAGAAAAATGACCTCTCTGTCTGAAACTTATATTCAAAAAATCAAACGGGCTTCAGCGACTCCTCAGAAGTTAGATTTTTTGATTTCTCAGTTAGGATTGGATTCTTATCCAGACAACACTTGCAAAGATTTGCTCAATCGAATGGACGATTCTGATTACGGGATTACCGATTGGGTGGATGCCATTTACTTTTTCTACGAATACAATGCTGAGGTTGATTTTAAGTTTTCAACGATGCTGGGCTTTATTTCTTGTTGCGAGGCAGCGATCCAATCAGACAGACAATTTTGTTCCCTATCGGATGCCGTGGAAGATTTCTTAAATGAATATGGTTTCGAAAATTCAGGCCATTCATAAACTCCATGGAAACTCTAGTAGAGATGACTCGATTACATGCGATAGAAGCTTCATAATTGATAACAGCTTTAATAAGTATGAACCCAGTAAGTTGAATAATTGCAAACAACGAGACCCATATAAATCCGAGACTTCAAGGAGAAATTTGGGGATAAGAAAGAGATTCTCTTGCTAGAAGCACTTAATTGTATTAACAAACTTTTAATCCATTCATTTTAAAATTTGCTCCGGTTTGGGGAATTATGGCTGAAACTAAATACTCAAGGTTAGGGGAAAATTTAGAACCACCGATAATCAGTGATTTGATGGCTCAAGCCATTAAAAACCCTGACATTTTATCCATTGCAGCGGGTTTTACTGACAATGCAATTTTACCGAATCGACTTTTATCGGACCAAATTCAAGCATTGTTGCAAAACAACAAATCGAACGATGTTCTACAATACGGAACGACCAAAGGACGTGAAAAACTAAGAACCCTAATTTTAGAACACCTGCAAAGTTTTCCCGATGAAAATAGATCTTTGCCCATCAGCCAAGTTTTAATCAGCAACGGATCTCAACAATCCTTATATCTGGCCATGCAAGTTCTCTGCAACCCCGGAGACATTATTCTGGTCGAAGACCCCTCCTATTTTGTGTTTCTCGAAATGTTAAGAGGTTTGAATATTCAAGCGATTGGTTTGCCCAGTGATCATAGTGGTAAAACTGATATTGAGAAATCTAGGGCTTTGTTAGGTGATCTAAAAAAACAAGGAAAAAAGGATCGGATTCGTGGTCTCTATTTAGTGAGTTATTACTCCAATCCAAGTTCGCGGTCCTTGCCTCTCCATGAAAAAGAGGCCTTTCTATCCCTGCTAGAGGAATTCCAACTAGAAATTCCAATTATCGAAGATGCAGCGTATAGAGACCTGTATTATGAAAATCCTCATGAGGCTCCCTCAATTTTAAACATTGCCCATCCCGAGAAACACCCAGTTCTTTATACCAGCACTTTTACCAAACCATTGGCCACCGGATTAAAAGTTGGCTATGCTATTTCTAACTCGGAAGAATGGATACAAAAAATGACCTATGCAAAAGGGCATCATGATTTTGGAAGCGCTCACTTCAATCAAGCTCTAATAGAACAAATTTTAGCAAAAAATTTGTATCTCGGTCTTTTAAAAAAACAACAAATTCACTATCTTGAAAAATCAAGAATTATGTCCAATGCCATGGAAGCCTCGGGAATCCGAGAATTAGGTTGGACTTGGCAAGAACCTAGGGGAGGTCTATTGATTTGGTTGATCGACCCCCAAGAAAGAGTGGATACAGACATGGGATCTGAATTTTGCAACGCCTGCTTAAAGGCTGGAGTTCTTTATGTTCCAGGCTCACTCTGCTTTGCAAATAAAACCCCTAAAAATGCTATGCGTCTTTCTTTTGGCACTCTGACTCCCGACAAGTTAGTTACTGCTACCGAAAGACTTTGTAAGATCATAAAAGATTTTTGTGCATGATTCTTATTCACGAAACCCTCTCCTCTTGTCTCTCATTTTGCTGAACCCCTGAACATACAATCGATCCTCTTGAAAATTAAACTTAAAGCCGAGGTCGATCATTGAAATAAAAGATCAAGAATTCATGGATCCAAGCTTGCACCTGAAGCCCAAATTTATTTTAAATTCAATAGCTGCAAAATGAAAACATCAGATCACGGTCGAGAATCTGTTTTATCCAAAATCGGTATTGGAGGAGTTTTTTCCATTTTGTGGCGATATTTTCGTGAAAAAGCACTAGAACAATTAAAAAGTGTTTGGTTTATCATTTTTTATCTGATTTTTTTTCAAATCTTTTTTTTGGATCTTCCAATCATTTATAGTGCGACAATTTCATTAGGGGTTTTAGTAATTGTTATTGGCCTAGCTTTTTTTATGGAGGGCCTAAGATTGGGATTGATGCCACTTGGAGAGACCATAGGTGCCATTTTGCCCAGAAATTCCAATCTCCCCGCAATCGTTGGGTTTGCATTTATTTTAGGAATTGGAGCTACTTTTGCTGAACCCGCTATTGCGGTTTTAAGAAAGGCAGGAAGCGGAGTTGAAGCAGAAGTAGCTCCCCTGCTTTATAGTTTGTTGAATGATTTCCCAGGCCAATTAGTCTCTTGTGTTGGAGTGGGTGTCGGGATTGCAGTAACCATTGGAGTGATTCGGTTTTTTTATGGATGGTCCCTAAAAATCTTAATCATCCCAATCATTTTGTCGTTGTTATCCATGACTCTTTTTGCCTTTTTCCATCCAATCCTAAATCCAGTCATTGGCCTTGCATGGGATTGTGGAGCCGTGACGACTGGACCGGTTACCGTGCCTTTAGTGCTTGCATTAGGAATCGGAGTTTGCCGGATTATAAATGATGATAACAATCCTGGAGCTGGCTTTGGGATTGTTACTCTTGCATCCTTGTTTCCAATTTTAGCAGTCTTACTCCTCTCATTCTATCATTATTTTTCACAAGATTATTACGGAGCTGAGCATTATAAAAAAGGAAAAACAACTTTTGAATCTGCCTCTGAGATAGATCTAGAAATTTCAAACAAAAATGCCAGCCTTAAAATCCCCTCTCTTGCTTTTACCGAAAAAGAATTTCAAATATACAAAGAAACCGGCTTGATCCCAGGAGGAGAAGGGGCTTTTAAAACCAATTATCAAGGAGGAGAACTGATATTCTTAGAGGGTAAAATCATTCATCGAAACATGGAAATCCATTTAGAAAAAGTGGATACTAGAAACAAACTGGAAACTTTATTGGAAGAACAGGCCAAGAAGCCATGGGATCCCCGTATTGAATTTCTTAAAGAACTTAAAGGGTCCATTTTAACTGCATTTCAGGCTATTTTACCCCTGTGTCTGTTTTTATTTATTACCTTATTGGCTTTACTGAGAGAACCGCTTAAAAGAGCGGACGAGATCGCTATTGGAATCTTATTTTCCATCTTTGGAATGGCATTGTTTGGACTAGGTCTTAGTTTTGGCCTGATCCCTCTTGGCACTCAAGTGGGAAGCAATTTGCCAGTGACATTTACTAATATTATGCCTTGGGGAATTGAGGGAACTGCAGAGTCTCTTTTTAAAAACCCTGATCACGGCAAATGGGTAGCCATTTTATTTGCATTTTTTCTCGGATATGGAGCCACGTTGGCAGAGCCTGCTTTGAATGCACTTGGAGAGACTATTGAAAAAACCACGATCGGTGTTTTTAAGAAAAAACTACTGATGCATACCGTCGCCTTTGGAGTGGGTATTGGCATTGCAACTGGAGTGGCACAAGTGACTTTTCCATCCCTGTCGCTCACTCTTTTATTAGTGCCTCCGTACTTGATTCTATTGATAATCACTCTGATTTCTACAGAAGAATTCGTTAACTTTGCTTGGGACAGTGCTGGAGTGACGACAGGCCCAATTACAGTTCCTTTAGTTCTAGCAATGGGATTGGGAGTTGGATCGAACGTGCCTGGTTCTATTGATGGTTTTGGCATTTTGGCATTGGCCTCTGTTGGTCCAATTCTATCGGTTTTAATTGTTGGGTTAATTGTCAATCGAACCAGCATAAACTTGGAATCCAATTTAAATGAGAATGAAGAATTTTAAGGAAAATGAGAATTTCTCTGTCGTAACTGCCATTTTGCCACGACAAAGTGTCTCCCCTGTTTTAGATGAAATTTTAAATTTTGGCGCTCCCCATGTAATTACCGTAGATGCAAGAGGCAGTTTAATAAAAGAAAAATGGTATCAATTCTTTCTGCCCACCCTCTCACCTGAACAAGAAATCTTACATTTTTTAGTTCCGAACTCGGAGGCCGATTCATTGATGGAACAAATTGCTATGACCGGTAATTTAAGCTCCTTCGGTTCAGGATCTATCTTTGTAACTGAATGCTTACACATGCTGGCAGCGGATGATTTTCCTTTGTGGGAACTAGGTAAATATCGTTACAAATCAGACTCTTTTGATATACGCTTCAAAAATGATTTGGTGGCCTTATTTCATATAGCAGATAAGGATGAATCCAGCAGTATTTTACGGGCCGCTATTAAAGCAGGAAGTCAAGGACCCACCGTTTCATACATTCAAGGATACGGACTACGGGACCGATTAGGCTTATTAAGAATTACCAAACAGCATGAAAAAGAGTTGATTGCAGTCATCGTGGATCCATACGATGCGCAAGCAGTATTTGAAGCCATGGCCAAAGCAGGTCGAGTCGATCAACCCGGGCGAGGCTTACTCTATCAAGTCCCTATTTCAAGAGGCTTAATCAACCTCGCGAGTGTATTTAACTCAGCAAAGCACTCTGCAAGTATTCAGCAAATCGTAAGAGCCATCGATCAAATGAATGGAGACACTCAATGGAGAGCCAATCCACTCATCGTTCATGATTCAAACTCCAATGAATTTAAAAATTCTAGTAAGAGTGAAACTAGAGACTCTATTGTAATCAATGTATTGTGTCATCGGAAAGATACCGAGACTGTCGTGCACAAGGCAATGAACTTTGGAGTATCGGGTGCCAGTATTCAAAATTGGAGGTTTACAGAGTCCAACTGTCAAATCACTAAAGGGGGTAGACGAGTAAATCGGGAGTTTGGTTGTATTTTATTTATAACGAACAAAGAAAAAGTGGACGGGCTGATAAGATTTATTCAAATCTCCGTAAAAGAATTGGATTTAAAAGAATGCTGTATATTTTCATACAAAGCTTCCATGGCTAAAACTTTTTTAGGCAAAAAAAAAGCTCAATCCTAATTGGATTGAGCTTGGATTAAAAAATAAAAATACTATTTCTTCTTACAACAACCGCCTTTGCCTTTTTCATCAGACTTTTCGCCTTCTTCATTTTGTACAACTGGGTCTGAAGAAGAGGTGCTAGTAGCAGCAACAAGAGAGCCAGCAAATGTTAGCATTGAAATTAAAATACCAAGACCAATTTTTTTTGTAATATTCATAATAATGTGTGTTTTATAATTAATTTGAGGAAAAACTGAGTATCAGACTAAAATTGTAGAAAGATAAATATAAGATAACAGAAAAATAGAATTATTCCAAAAAAATTTTCCTTTCAACTCATTTAACCTCTCAGCCAAGATTGCTTTAAAAGAATCTGGTGCCCCCACTGGGAATCGAACCCAGATCTGCAGTTTAGGAAACTATTGTTCTATCCGTTGAACTATGGGGACTAAGTATTCTAAGGCAATGACTTGTGTTATATTGGCAGTTTTTAATGAAATGATAAAGGCAAGCTAAAGGCAAGAATATGTTGATTCTTATAAAAAAAGATTTTATTTTAAATAAGACATGAGAAAGCCTTTAAAGTATGAAATCACCTATAGGGATGGCAAGAAGATTAAGTTCACTTGTAAGCGTGAAAAATATGAGAGTGGCACGACTTACTTTAGAGTAACAGCTACTATAGAGAAGAAACCGTTTTCAAAAAAGTTCCCTGAACGTTGGCAAGCAGAAAGATTCATAGAAGAGTTACAAGCGAAAGAGAAATCTTTATCAATAAAACAAAACTTTGTTACTACTGTTTTAACTCAAACACAAATCAATGATGCTTCAAGTGCTTTTGACAAACTCCCTCCAAATGTATCCTTAAGTTCTGTTGTCGATTTCTTTCTCCAGCATTCCCCAAGGAAAGAGATTCGTGTTCAATTAGCCTTTGAAGACTTAATTACTTCAAAGAAACGAGACAAATTAAGAGCGGGAACAATAAATGAATATAATAGCATGATGAAAGCCTTTCTTAAAAAGCATGGCTATAAGCATGTAAGCTCAATTTCAGAAGAAAACATCAAGCCGTATATCTATAATAAAAAATATAGCCACCAAACACAAAACAACGCCCTTAGGATTTTTAATGCGTACTTTAATTACTGTATAAGAAAAGGTTGGACTGCTTTGAACCCTGCAAAGAATCTTAATAAAATTAAGCTGGATTGGAGTTCTGCACACATACTTTCAATAGAAGAGTCTGAAAGAATTGTGTCACTTGCGAAATCAGAAGAAAGCGGTCTCTTGTTGCCATACTTAACACTTTGTTTGTTTTGTGGAATTAGACCGTCTGAGGCTGAACAATTAACATGGAACAAGATAGACCTCGACTCTGATAAACCTTGCGTGAGAATTGAAGAAACTATTGCCAAGAAAAGAAAGATGCGAATTGCGGTCATTCCACCAAATGCGAAAAAATTGCTCGAATCTTGCAGGGATTCACCTGTAAGACCAAAAAACTTGCGCAAGATGTTTGATAAGCTAAAAAAGAAAGCAAAAATTGAGTGGAAACATGATATATTGCGTCACAGTTTTGGAACATACTACCTTGCGTTAATTAGTAGTGAGAATTTAACCGCAGATACTATGGGTAATAGTCCTGATGTGATACAGTCACACTATAGAGCTTTAGCAACAAAACAAGAAGCAGAACAATTCTTTAGTATTGGATAGTTTATGAGTTTTCTTTCCCTTTTTTACTAACTTGAAAGCTTATGCTTGTTTTAAGGATCAATTGATTGAGTGGGGTGATTAGAAGTTTCGTAAATCATTGATTTTTAATAAAATAATCTCGTAAAAATCTAGCATTTGTTTGTTATATAGTTTTAAATAAATGTCTTACGAAACTTTTACCTCGAAAGTATGTTAAATGTCAAATGCCACTCAATACAATCTAAGATTTACCCTTCAATGAAAATTGCAGGGTCTGTTACGGATGAATGCGAGCAAGGATTGATTGATTGATCAATGTTATAAGAATTATCAGTAGAATTAAATGGTAATAAATAAGAAACCTCATTAACACTATTAACATGAATTTTAAAGTATCTCTACCTGACGGATCTAGTTTTATAATTGAAGATGCCTTAGACCACTTAGGTTCTGCAATAAAGTTTATCAATGAGAACTCTAGCATGGTAAAAAATCTTCAATATGATGAAATAATTGAAGTTCGAGAAGCTTATGATGATGGAGAATTTTCATCTGCGTACTCGTTTTCAATTCAAGAACTGAATAGTGCTAAAAATACATATAAGCCACAAGAAAATGAGTCTAGTTTTATCCCTGAAAAAAAGAAAAAACTTAGCTTGAGATTTAGTGTGAATAGCACTCATAATGCAACTTGCTACTACACTAATGAAACTCATAGTGTTACATGCCATAAAGATGCGGCGCTTTTATTCTTACTCGACAACTTTTCGATGCCTGATGACTTTACTCTTGTAGTTAAAGATGTCAGCGAATCTTACCCAGAAAAAGGAAAGCAATATAAAATAGGAGACTTGAGAATAGATATTCAATTGTTAAACTTAAAAAATTCAAAAAGTCATACTAATAATATTCCTCCACAAAACAACAGCCACAAATCTAATAATAAACATGAAGATGAATATACGTTAAAGGAAAAATTTACTATAGTTTCAGCTTTAATAATCTTTGGTGCATTATTCATTGCAGTGATTCACGGCACTTTAAGTTATTCTTCAAGCAGTCCGAGTGACGATTATGGCTATTCAACAACTGAAAGCCATACTTCAAGTCAATCAGAGGACTATAAAATATTCCGCTATATGTTCGAAAGACAAATGAGAATGATGGATTCAGGTAAAGATCCTGTAGAATCAGAAAATCAAGTTTTTAGAGCCGCTCAAGCAAAGTTTGGAAAGACAAGGCAGGAACTAAAAGAAATCTACATAAGAGAAGACGCTAAAAACACGGACTGGTCTTACTGATACTTGCAGAATCTAATGTTAAATAATGCCCTTAAAACTGCAAGATGTTGATTATCAGTAAAAGTAGTTTTTTTGAATACTTTAAATGAATTCTTAAATCACTTTCATTTAATGCCTTACTTTTATTGTTCGTAATTTAGGGCTTGTGAATCATTGATAATCAATAATTATAATTTTGTAAAAAAAAAGAATATTTGCTCGCAATGCATTTTTAATGAATGTCTTACGAATTTTTTAAAATCAATGTGAAAATATGTCCAACGATACTACTTATAAGCTCACATTTACTCATAAAAGTAAAATTTACCTTAATAAGGTCTTAGACTACTTAGATGATAAAGAATTTCATTTTAAGGAGGTTTGTAAGGAAATGAATGAGGCGGGCGATTGGAGCAAATTCTGGAGGGAAAATCCTGATAGGGCAAAAATATCTACATGGGGGTTTACTTATGGTCGTATCAAAAAAGTTAATAAGAGAAAGCAATACTTTGTCCGTTTGACGACTTATGCAAACGAAAACATCAATAATATAGCTGTAAGTGGTGAAGAAGGGGAACTTGTATTTCTTCTTGAAAAGTTCCCAACATTAAAAATTTCAGGTTCATTTAATGACGATTACGGAGCTGGAAAAATAGACGGATACTTTAAAGTATATGTTTAAAGCCAGTAAATGCTTGATATTGCATAAAGAGAGATCTTAGGGTGCTTGAGGGGGCTTTATATAGCTTCAAAAATGAATCATACTGTCATGCTCTTCACGTAATAAGGTGTAATATGGAATTTAAAACAATTTCTCTGTAATTATAATTAACTTTAAAAAAAATTATAACTTAAAGAATGATGCTCACTAAAAAGGCAATTCTTCAAAGTTAGTATCTACTAAAAAGGCAAGTTGATGATTTTTGTTTTTCTTATAAGTTCCAGATTGCCCGACTTCACTGAAGCGAGATTTATTCAAGTAGCTTACATAATGAATATGTGACTTGAGCGGAATTTTCGGACGTTTTTGAGTTACTTTTCTATTATCTCCAGACTTTGCAAAGTAAGCAGGTAGGTTAAATAGATGGTCTTTACTTTCTATCTTCCAATGAAGGGATAACTTCTTGTTTAAACTACAATTACCAAAATCATCAATAAACCTGTTATGCCAAGAGCTTCTTATATATGTCTTGTATTCTCTAAGTTTGCTATCACTTATCTTGCCCCCAAAATTCAATAAATAATGATAATGAACCTTTGATTGCCCTTCTGAGAACTCAGTCACATAAACACCACAAACAAATCTATTCTTCTTTTTGTTACAGTAACGCCTGAAACTATCTCTAAATGACTTTGACACTGCATTAACATAATCGACTTCTTTTGCGTCCAGATTTGTTGTAAGGCAGAAATGATAGTAGTTTTTCCAGTAATCCCTCGAAATAAAATCTTCTATTGTCTCAATGACTTTTTTTTCAGTTCTGGGACAATATGCTTTAGGTGCTTTCTTCTTCACCTATTATTCTCAACGGAAAGTTAGAAATTTCTAGTGAAATCTTTAACATGATGAGAAATGTTCATTCTTAGGGGTGCAAAATACATTTTATACTTCGTATATTCAATAAAGATAGTAACTTAAAGACCACTTAACCCCTTAATAAAGAAAATGAGATAAAATCAGTTCTTTTTGTCGCCTCTTAAGCAATAATGATTATAGAGCCTAAGAAAGAATTGAGCCTCTTTTCATGCAGTCGCTCTACTTGTAAATCAAAAGTATAATTAGAGTAAGATCTCAAGCCCCCCATGGCTTTTTTTATTATGGACATAAATGCGTATTCTGAAAAACATAGCGGGCGTGCTAGTGGGGTATACATAGAATAGTTTGTACTGTTGATAGAAGGCAAGGATAAGGCAAGAATAAACGCTATAAAATGAACAAATAAACGACTTTGCAAAAAAAATATTTTTTTAGTATGCCTGTTTTAGGGGCTTTGCGGGATTCGGGGTATATGGATGTCGTTTAGGAAACTATTGTTCTATCCGTTGAACTATGGGGACTGCTTAATGATAATGACGAGATAAATAATCCTTTCGGGTATTTATCAAAACAAAGAGACTAATATAGATTTTACATCCGATTGGAGTCAATCCATATTGAAATTCTGAAGAGTCAGCGGCTTTGATTACAAAGTAGAGGATGCCTACTAGGATTGTGAGCATAACTCGAAAAGAAATTTGTCTTACGATTTAATTTATTTTTAAATGAGAGAAGTTTCACACTTCTAAACAAAATCACTATAATTTGAATGCAAAATAAAAAAATAACGATTGGCGTCATTGCGTTTTTGATCCTTGCAATCTTTGCTCTCTTAAAACAACACAATTCTATGAGTGAAAAAATGGGAAAAGATTCTCAAAAAATCAGAGAATCCAACACAAAAATTTTTGATATGCTTCAAGCTCCCGACCAGAATTAAAAGGATTTGTTTTTACTTCATTATGCAACTTGCTAGATAAAAAACCAACAAACCAAATTTGGATTAACCATCCTGAATTTTTGGGTTTTTGATTGCATCGGATTGATTTTAAAAAAATCACCCACAATTTATTTTTTTAGCTTTAAGAACCATCTAGTAAAAGAAATTTATTAACTATCGGTTTGAATGCAGTGAATGAGAGCTTTTTAAAATAGAGGAACCCTAATCTCATTTTTTGTTCTAAGAATCATCGAAACGAGTTGACAAAGGATTCAAAAATTAATGTTATTAAGCATTATTGAGCGGGCGTAGCTCAATTGGCAGAGTGCCACCTTGCCAAGGTGGATGTTGTGAGTTCGAACCTCACCGCCCGCACCAATCTTAGATTCCAAAAGATTTTACCTCTTTGATACAATTACTGCATTTAAATTGCTAATTTTTTAATGGATGGTTTACATTTTTCACACCATTTATTGAATCTATTAAAATTGTCTCTTTCATATCGGTCCTTCCTAAAGGATGAAAACTTTCATTTTCACAATCTCTTGTCTAACAGATCCATTCATTCTTAACTCAAATGTTATGGAGTATTCAACAAAATGTATTTTCGCGGAGACTGGATTCTAATACTTTAATTGAATAAAAATTTCCAAATAATAAGAATAAATCACAAACTCCTATAAAAATGAAATTTAAAATTTTAACGCTTTCTAGTTTATTTCTAATTCATTCTCTTTTCAGTTCCACAGCAATCACTTTATACAATCAGGGATTTGGGGTCATTCGCGAAAACATAGATATTTCATTAAAGAAAGGAATGAACCAAGTCCAATTTGATGGAGTTACACGTATGCTCGAAACGGACTCCATTATTTTTCGTGAAAAAAACGATGCCTCGAATTTTTATATTTTGGAGCAAAACTATCGCAACGACCCAATCAATGAAGAATCCCTATTAAAACATTATGAGGGTCAACAAATAAAATTCCAAACTGAGATCGATGGACATCCCCATAAGTTAAATGGCAAAATCATTCGAGCTCCCTCCATGCTAAGCATACTAGACCCTTTTGAGAACCGCGCGATCGATCAATTTATACCCCCAATTATAGAATTGAATGGTCAATGGCATACGTCTCTACCTGGAACCCCGATCTTCCCTCCTTTACAAGATACGACTCTACTCAAACCTACCCTGCTCTGGAAAATTCAATCCAAAGAAAACCAAAAAATGTCCATTGAGTTGGCTTATCTATCAAAAGGATTTGCTTGGGAAGCTAGCTACAATTTAGTATCTCCGGAAAATAGCAATGTTATGAAATTGCATGCTTGGATTACCTTAAAAAATACAAGTGGTGCTAATTTCAAAGATACTAAGATCAAGCTTGTTGCCGGTGAAGTAAGTAAAATTCAAAAACCAAACTACGCAGTAGATCCTTTTGGGGATGTAGCAGTTGCATCCATGAGAATTTCAGCTCCAAGAGTTGAAGAAAAATCCTTAGATGAATATCACATATATTCTGTACCTTTTTTATTAAATTTCCGTCACAATGAGCAAAAGCAAATTGAGTTGCTCTATTCAGATGGAGTTCAATCTAAAAAAGTGTATCAATTCAACCGTTTAAAATCCAATTCTGCCATTCAAATCTATAGAGAATTTCAGAATACTGAAGAAAACCATTTAGGAATGCCCTTGCCCGCTGGAAAAGTTCGTTTTTATAAAAAAGATCTACAAGATCATCAACTTGAATTTATTGGGGAAAACATTATGAATCATACCCCTAAAAATGAATCTGTATCGATTTACACTGGTGATGCTTTTGATATTTTAGGAAAAAGGTCGATCCTATCTTCGAATTCTTCAAAATTAGAAAGAACAAGGACGGAAAATATAGAAATTCAATTGACCAACCGAAAGAAAGAAAAGATAGAGATTCAAGTTCTAGAACCGATACGAGCAGGAAACTCAAATTGGAAAGTAACCAAGAGTTCCCATCCGTTTGAAAAAATAGACAATAAAACATTAGAATTTAAAGTTCCAGTCTCTGCCAATTCTAAAGTGAAAATTCAATACACTCTTTTATTCTCAAAAGAGGAAAGTGTAAAATAAAGTGGGTAACTGGTCCTATTAAATAGACTAATAAAAATACAACTCATGACCTAAAAACCAACCCCTCCATGAATGAAGAGAAATTACAAAAAAGAAGAATTTTTTGCTCAATTAGATCCTGCTAAAAACCAAGGACTACTCTTTGATTATACTCCAAATCTTTTATACTTCATAAAAAATACTGAAAGTGAGTTTATTACAGCCAATCCAGCCTTGATTCAAAAATTAGGCCTTCAAATGAAATCTGATATTACTGGGACAAATGATTACGATTATTTCCCTCATTACATCGTCGAAAGATTTCTCGCAGATGATCAACTTGTTTTCGAAACAGGAAAAAACCTAAAAAATCGAATGGAACTTATCACCCATATCGATTATTCAGTGGATTGGCACCTGACCCACAAAATACCGATCCTCTCCTATGAGGGAAAAATCATTGGGCTCCAAGGGATCACTCTCTTTATTGAACCTGCAAACATCAAAGCGCTTCCTTATCCACAAATTTACGAAGCAATCGATTTCATCCGAAATAATTATATGGAGAAAATCAATATTCCTGATCTAGGAAAGATGTCTGGCTTATCGACAAGCTCTTTTGAGAGGCAATTCAAATCCCACTTTCAAATGACTCCATTAAAATATATACGTCGTATGCGAATCAATAAAGCTTGTGATCTTTTGGAGAGCACTTCTAAACCTGTTTCTGAAATTGCCTTAGAGGTAGGCTTTTGCGATCAGAGCTATTTTACGAGTGAATTTAGAAAATCAATGAAGATTTCTCCTTCTAAGTTTCGAAAGAAAAAAATCTAATTTGACGAAAATCCAATAAAAGAAGATCAAAACCTAATAGTAATCTGCTTATTTTCTGCTACAGTATTATTGTGTATTATCAATTAAGTATTCAATGAAGAAAATATCCTCTATTCCGTTCTTCTTTTTCCTTTCCATCTTTCCTATCTTATTATGGAGTGAAAGCAGTGATGACCATTTTGACTTTGTTCAAGAAGGATTTGCCGTAGATAAAATCTACTCCATCCCTAAAACTCAAGGATCTTGGGTTTGTATTACTTCCGACCCTAAAGGTCGTCTCATCGCATCCGACCAATCCGGTCATTTGTATAGAATCTCCATCTCGAATAAGAATCAAACTGTGGTTGAAAAACTAAAGATGGACTTTGGTTACGCCCAAGGGATGGTTTTTGTAGAAAACGATCTGTTTGCAGTTGTAAACCAAACGAAGCATCAAACAGATGCAGCAGCCAAATTCACTCAAAGACCCAATGGTCTTTATCGCCTACGGGATACCAACCAAGACGATCATTTTGATGAGATCACCTTACTGCAAGAATTACTCGGTCAAGGAGAGCACGGTCCCCATGGTGTCGTAGCCTCTCCAGACAAAAAAAGCCTCTACGTTGTGTGGGGAAACTTCACTCGTCCTAAAACAATTCCTCTAAAATCAAGTCCCCTTATTTTACCGTTTAAAGAGGACAATCTTTTCCCCTCTATTAAAGATCCTCGAGGGCATGCACACAATGTCCAACTCCCCGCTGGCTCAATCGCCAAAACTGATTTACAAGGCAGTCGATGGGATTTCATCTCTGCAGGCTACCGCAATGCTTATGACCTAGCCATCAACGACGAAGGCGACCTCTTTACTTACGACTCCGATATGGAGTGGGATATGGGAATGCCTTGGTATCGTCCTACTCGTATTGTTCACGCAGTTTCTGGATCTGATTATGGCTGGAGAACAGGTTCTGGAAAATGGCCAGACTGGTATATAGACAGCTTACCACCGGTGATCAATATGGGCCCAGGATCCCCCACAGGTTTGGCTTTCGGAAGAGGCGCATACAATTTCCCTGAAAAATATCAAAATGCCTTGTTTGCACTCGACTGGACCTATGGAACGATCTATGCCATCCATCTGGAGAAGCACGGGGCTTCTTACAAAGCTACAAAAGAATCTTTTATATACAGCCTTCCTTTACCCGTAACAGATATCACAACCGCAATGGATGGAAATATGTATTTTCTTACGGGCGGACGTAAAACAGGTTCTCATTTATTTAGAATTTCCTATAAAAAACCCATCGCAAAAGAGTTAGATAAAAGTGAAACTGTGAAAACTAAGCTTCAGGATCTTCGAAAACATTTAGAATCCTTTCATGGACAACGGATGCCAAATGCGATCGATCAAGCTTGGCCCCACCTCAATCACTCAGATCGTTTTATCCGTCACGCTGCAAGAGTAGCCATAGAACATCAGCCCTACAAACTTTGGAAAGAGAAAGCATTTGCTGAGCTCGAACCGCAAGCGGCATTCAATGCTCTCACTTTAATTGCTCGAAAAGCAAATCCTGAAGACAAAAATGAAGCCCTCTTACAACTCCTACGTTTCAAGCCATCGCAAATTGAAAAAAATCTTCAATTGGATTGGATGAGATCCTTACAACTCCTTATAAAAAGGCTTGGAGAACCCGACCCCTCTGAAAACCTTAAACTCATTCAATCGATTAGAGACCTCTACCCTTCTCAAGACTACAGAGTCAACCGAGAGGCAAGAGCTCTGCTGGTTTTCCTAAAAGATCCATTCATTACTGAAGAACTTGTAGAACTTCTTTATCAAGATTCCGAAAACAAAATAGAAAAAATAGATCCAGATTTCTTAAATCGTGGACGTAATTACGGAAAGGTGATCCAAGAGATTTTGGAAAAACCACCCGAAACAGAAAAGATCCATTATGCTTTGTTATTGCGCTTCGCCGAAACAGGTTGGACTACTGAGCTAAGAAATCGATTTTTCACTTGGACCAGAACGCATATTAAAAGCGATATTGCTGGGGGGAAAAGCTTCAAACCTTATCTGGAGCAAATTGAAAAGCTTGCACTGGTTCGTATTGAAGACGAACTAGAAAAATCACAGATTTATGAACTATTTAGTAAAATAGAAGAAAAAATAGTTCGCAAAGAAATGGAATTACCCAAGGCCAAAGGACCAGGGAGATCTTGGACCGTCGAAAGTGTTGAACAATTAGCCGATAATAAACTCAAAAATAGAGACCTAACCAATGGTGCCAAAATGTATAAAGCTGCTTTGTGCTCTCAATGTCACCGATTTAGCGGAGAGGGCGGAGATATTGGACCCGATCTCACACTCGCAGGCGGCAAGTTCTCTTTACGAGATCTAGCCCGATCCATCATACACCCAAGTGAGGTGATTTCCGACCAATATGAAAACAGCACCATTCACCTTCACAGTGGTCATACTTATTTCGGTCGTATTCTAAAGAGTGACAAAAAACAAATTGAATTTCGAGAAAATCCATACTTAGAAGCAACGACTGTTGTCAAAAGAAAAAAAATCAAATCTATTGAAGCTTCTAGCTATTCACCGATGCCCCCCTCTCTAATCAACATGCTAAATAGTGATGAACTATTAGACTTACTTGCCTACCTGACATCCATGGGCCGATCCTCCTCCAATCCACTATTAGGATCCAATCATTGATTGTTGCAGTCATTGCATCCCAAATATAGAGCAAGAAGATAAAATCCGTTTAAAAACAAACTAAAAAATGAAAACTATGAATAGAAAAGAATTTATAAAGAGAGCTGCCTTATTCATCTCGGCAGCTGGTTTGGGGAGCTCATTGAAAGCAGATGATAAAAAAGAGAGAAAACCCAATGTCGTTTTTGTTTTTGCTGACCAATTGAGAGCTCAATCCATAGGCTGTATGGGGGATGAACAAGCAATTACGCCTGCATTGGATAAAATGGCGAGTGAGGGTTTGTTGCTGACGAACACGATCTCGTCCCAGCCCGTCTGTACTCCTTACCGTGCCCAACTATTAACCGGGCGTTATAGCCA
Organism: uncultured Opitutia bacterium; assembly: GCA_913049555.1. Lineage (GTDB taxonomy): Bacteria > Verrucomicrobiota > Verrucomicrobiia > Opitutales > CAJWYM01 > CAJWYM01. The sequence goes on along the minus strand of CAJWYM010000019.1, from coordinate 16,115 downwards.
TAGGACAGGTGTTATTCACAATGACATTAGACTGCCAGACAACGAAGTCCTGATTTCCGAGCAATTTAAAAAGGCAGGTTATCACACCGGCTACATCGGGAAATGGCATCTGAGTGGTTATCGAGAAGATCCAGTCGATGCCAAAAGTCGCCGTGGTTGGGATTTTTGGGCCGTTCGAAACTGCTCGCATGATCATTCAAATCCAGTTTATTGGCTCAACGAATCTAAAGAGCCCATTGAAGTTCCTGGGTGGGAACCAGAAGTTCAGACAGATCTCGCTATAGAGTATATCAAAAAGAAAAAAGGAGAACCTTTTTGCCTCTTTTTATCATTTGGGCCCCCACACAATCCTTATAAAGCTCCAAAGAAATATCTAGATCTGTTCAATGCAAAAAAATTGCGCAATCGCCCCAATGTACCCGAGTTTGATTCTTCTGTGGAAGAAAAAGATAAAAAAAAGAAAAAAGATTCAAAGTCTTTTTGGAAAAAAAAGACTTTGCATGCCTACAACGCGATGGTGACAAGCCTCGATACCTGCATGGGTCGAATCAACGATTGTGTTCAAGAAGCTGGAATCTCAGAAAATACAATTCTAGTTTTTACTTCCGATCATGGAGATATGCTGGGTTCCCAAGGACATGAAAAGAAACAACGTCCCTGGGAAGAATCCATCAACGTTCCATTCATTATTCGTTATCCAGAAAAAATTAAGAAAGGACAAGTTCGTGACTGCATTGTTTCATCGGTAGATTTGATGCCAACATTATTAGGAATGTGCAATGCTCCAATTCCCTCTCAAGTTGATGGAATGGATTATTCAGCAACCTTCCAAGGGGAGTCCCAAAAAGAAAGAGACCATGCCTTTTTGTTTAACGTCAACAAAGGCAAGACTGGTTCTGGTTGTGATTGGCGTGGAATTCGCACCAAAGAATGGAGTTATGCCCATCATCATTTAGGGGATTGGCTCATGTATGACTTAAAAAATGATCCATACCAGCTTCACAACCTAATTGACCATCCAGATTACCAAGCTCAAAAAAATATCTTGAAAGAGGAATTAAAGTCATTGAGGAAAGATTTGGATGAATCGATTCCACTCAAAGGGAAGCTGCCTAAACCCACTCAACTTCCAGCATGATGCCAAAAGCCTGTATTTTGAGAATTTTATTCATATTTTTTTTACTTCTAGTAAGTTTATTTGTTTCTCATTCTGTTCTCGCAGAAGGTAAAAAACCAGACTTGGTCTTTATCATTGTAGATGATCTCAATGATTGGATCGGGGTGATGGGCGGACACCCTCAAGCAAATACCCCCAACATAGATTTTTTAGCCTCAAAGGGAGCACTATTTACCAATGCTCATTGCAATGCCCCTCAATGTGGACCCTCCCGAGCCAGTTTATTGCTTGGACTCTACCCAAAAAGCACTGGGAAATATTTCAATAGCACCAAACGACCATCGTTTTTTAAGGAACAGGCCATGCAAGGAGTTCGATCCGTCAAAAAAGGGAAAGGAAAATACTTGGATTTGCACCAACACTTTAAAAAACAAAATTATCGAGTGGTAAGCGGTGGGAAGGTGGCTCATGCAGGGATTCCTAGAAATCTCCATGCAAGCTTCAAACGTCCGGATGATTTGACGGGCAATTGGGTCGATGAAAAAGAAAATCTATGGAAAGAAGGTGGAGCTCATTTTCATCCCGTTGAAAAAACCGGTGATTATAAAGTGGCAAAGTGGGCAATCAGTGAATGGAAGCAAGTGTCCGAGAAACCTCTTTTCATGACTGTTGGTTTTTATCGCCCGCACCGACCTTTTAATGCACCCAAAGCTTACTTTGATAAATTTCCGTTAGCATCCATACAATTGCCAGCATTGCCTGAATTCAGTGATTTAGAAGATTTACCTGAGTATGGAAAAGCTTTGGCACACTCAAATGCTCACAAAAATAATTTTAATCCGAGAACTGTTCATCAAGAGATATTACATAGAGGCGGAGGCGGTGTTAAAGAGTGGCAATTTATGGTTCAATCCTATCTAGCCTGTGTCCATTATGTTGACGAACAAATCGGGTTTTTTCTAAACGCCCTTAAAATCAACCCAAGGGACCGTGATACTGTGATTGTCCTTACAAGTGATCATGGATGGAATCTGGGAGAAAAAGAACATTGGTGCAAAGCCGCACTTTGGAGAAACACCACAAGAGTTCCATTCATTGTTTACGATTCAAGGAAACAGGACATGCATCGTCAAAACCACCAACCCATTTCTCATGTAGATATTTATCCTAGTTTGTGTGATTTTGCAGGAATTTCAAAACCGACCCATTTAGAGGGAAAATCCATAAAACCCCTTTTGGACAATCCAGTAAATAAGAGAGATTTTTCTTTCATAAATTATGGTCCAGAAAATATTGCAGCCCAAAGTGAACGCTTTCGATATATTTTGTATGAGGATGGATCCGAGGAATTGTATGATCATCAGAACGACCCCCATGAGTGGCTCAATTTAAGTCAAAATCCAGAATATTTGCTCATAAAGAAAAAACATAAAGAAGGAATCTTAAGTTTTAAAAATGAAAAAAGCCCATTCATTTCAACTGCCGCACAATGAAGAATAGCAAACCTTTAATTCTATCTTTAGGAATCTTGGTCATCATTTTGTCCCTGCTTCATTCTCAAGAAAAACCGATGAATATCCTTGTTCTTTATGCGGATGATTGGCGCTATGACACCTTGGGTATTGCCGGAAATCCAATTGTCAAAACACCACACCTCGACGCTTTAGCTAAAGAAGGAGTTTATTTTACGGAAAATTGTGTTACCACCTCTGTTTGCGGTGCGAGTCGAGCCAATCTATTCACAGGGCAATGGTTGTCACGAAATAACAGTGGTTCATTCGGTATGTTTAAAACCCCATGGGAGGAAACTTACCCTGGAGCCCTCCGGGAAAATGGTTTTTATGTGGGGCATGTGGGAAAGTGGCACAACTCCAAGTTTCCGACAGACAAATTTGATTTTGGTCGTTCTTACAAAGGTTCGCATTGGCTGAAGACGAAAGATAAAAAAAACATCCATGTTACTAAAAAGAATGAAATCGATGCGCTTGATTTTTTAAAAACACGTCCAAAAGAGAAACCCTTTTGTTTGACCGTCGCTTTTTTTGCAACCCATGCGGTGGACCGCAATCCAGATCAATTTTTACCTCAACCGGAAAGTATGAAACTCTACCAAGAGCTTACGATCCCAGTTCCTGAAAATATGTCTACGGATTCATGGGAACGCCTTCCTCATTTCTTTACTTCAAAAAATGAAGGTCGTAATCGCTGGAGTTGGCGCTTTGATACACCAGAAAAATACCAGCGCATGATGAAAAATTATTATCGTTTAGCAACGGAGGTCGATACAACCTGTGGCAAAATTCTAAACGAGCTCAAGAAACAGGACTTACTCAAAAACACCCTAGTTATATTTACTACTGACAATGGTTACTATCACGGAGAGCATGGATTAGGAGATAAATGGTACCCTCATAAAGAAAGCATTCGAGTGCCACTGATTGTTTTAGATCCTCGTTTAGAAAAATCCAAAAAAGGTAAAATTCAAGATGATTTTACTTTGAGTGTGGATTTAGCGCCGACAATCTTAAATGCGGCAGGTTTGCAGATTCCCCAAAATATGCAAGGTGAAGATTTGGCTCCCTTGTATCTCTCTGAGACAAGACCCGAGTGGCGACAAGAATTCTTTTATGAGCATGCATCCATCAAAGGAGCTGATTTTATTCCTGCCTCAGAAGCCTTGGTTCGTAAAGATTGGAAGTATATTTTTTGGCCTCAGCATCAGGTGGAACAGTTGTTTCATTTGACATCAGATCCTGATGAAGAAAAGGATGTGGTTGAAAACCCTGAGTTCTCTATGGTTCTTTCGGAAATGCGAAAACGTTTTGAACTTCTCAAACTAAAAGCACAAGAAGGGAACCTCTACAAAAATCTAAAAGGAAGCGTTAAAAAAGGAAAAAAAGCCAAAAAAGCCAAAGGAATATAAATAGACACTCAGTGAATCTTAAAAATACGCGGATTTCACCTTGAGAATATATTGTACCTACAGGTAAGAATGTTTATCGAAATTCTTAAGCTTCAATTTTTAAGATTTAAACCCCTTCAGCTTCCATATTTTTAAGGGCCTCTACAGTTGTAATCTCCCATAAATTACGTTGAAGGTAAGATGCTTTTCTCATCGCTGTTTGCGACCCACCCTATTCTCTTTTGGATAAATTTTACAAAAATCTTTGACTGATTTTTACCAAGTCAGAAATCCGGGTGTGAGCATCAGGGATGTATTTACAAATTTCGCTGTGCTTTGAGGATACAATACTCCGAGGATTATTTTCTGCATCATTCACGACCCCTTGCTTAAAGCAGAGTAAAAATCGCCCCAAGGAGCTGGGGTTGAAGATCCCCCGGTTCCTAGAGAAGTTAACATAGAAAAGGGAAGACATAACTGCTCCAATAAGAATTTCGACAATTAAAAATGAGAAGCTTTTATTCATAATAATATAGAGAAAGAACCCAAGGGATCACTCTCTCTTTTTTATACAATCCCAAAAAGTCTATTTGCTCACTTATCCGTGATTATTCACCCAATATAAAAGCACTCATAAAATAGGTTAGATATTAACCAACAATAACTTGAGATTTTATGCTTTATGAGTATATTGATAATAACCTAAATGTTTAGAGCCCCTGAGCCCTCACATTTATCGATCCGTGAATAACGACTTCTAAAAAAGGACGAAAATGAAAATTGGTACCGTTAAAGAACTCAAGATGGATGAGAGCAGAGTTGGAATCATTCCTTCAGGAGCAGAAATTTTGATGGAACAAGGGCATTCCGTCTACATTCAGAGTGAAGCGGGTCTTAATAGTGGATTTATGGATCAAGATTATGCTGAAATTGGAGCGATCATTCTAAAGGATGCTAAGGAAGTTTGGGAGCAATGTGATATGATCATAAAAGTCAAAGAACCGCAGGAAATTGAGTATTTATCTATCAGAAAGGGCCAAATTTTATTAACTTATTTTCATTTTGCTGCTTCAAAAAAATTAACGAATGCTGTGATTCAATCAAAATGTTCAGCAATCGCTTATGAAACCGTTCGAGCTAGGGATGGTTCTTTGCCTCTTTTGAAGCCGATGAGCGAGGTCGCTGGTAGAATGTCGATACAGGAAGGCGCGAAATATCTTGAAAAAGCACATGGAGGTCGTGGGATTTTATTGGGCGGAGTTCCAGGAGTAGCTCCAGCCACTGTGGTAGTATTAGGGGCTGGAGTCGTTGGTACTCATGCCGTAAAAATGGCCGCAGGTCTCGGGAGTCTCGTGTATGTTTTAGATACCAACCTAGAGCGTTTAAGATATCTAAGCGATCTCATGCCAAACAACGTGATTACCCTCTTATCCAATCCACTCAATATTCGCAACACTTTGAAAAATGCCGACCTTGTTGTATCCAGCATCTTAATCCCAGGAGCTAAGGCCCCCAAATTAATCAAAAAAAAGACGCTTAAGAGTATGAAATCGGGGGCTGTGATCATAGATGTTGCTATTGATCAAGGGGGGAGTACTGAAACCTCAAAACCTACTACCCACGCCCGTCCAACGTACAAAGTCGATGAAATCATCCATTATTGTGTGGCTAATATGCCAGGAGCTATGCCTCTAACGAGCACGATCGCACTGACAAATGCAACCATTCGCTACGCAGAAAGCATTGCAAACCTAGGCATCAAAAAAGCCCTCTCTCTCGATCCCTATCTCGCTATGGGCTTGAGCACTCACCTTGGACATGTTTGTTGTCCCCAAGTAGCCGCAGCATTCAATTACAAGCACGTAGATTGGCGAACTGTGGTTTGATGAAATCTTTTGAATCCAGAGAAACAAAATCTGATCTTGAGGATACCTTGAATCAACCAGCAAATAGGATTGGTTCCGAAGCAATCGAACTCGCATCCAAGATCCTCCATTGTTCCAAACATGAATTCAACTCAAAAAGGAATGCCTATCATTCGAAAATGAGCAGGTTGGTCGAAAGTCAGGAAGCAAAAAAATTCTTATTTATTTTAACCGACTCCATATATAGAAATGAATCTTCCTCAGAAATTCAATCTTTCAGAAAATTAGTCAAACATTCGCGAATTCCAAATTTCTTTTCCACATTTGAGATCTTTATGCTGAAAATAGGAGCATTTGTTACTAATTGGTTCCCTGAAGTGATACTCCAAATCATCAGATATAAAATTCAGCGAGACAGTCGACAAGTAATTCTTCCTTTTACGGAGCTCTCTAGAAGAACAAGAAACTCTCTGAATCAAAACAAAAGCCTCAATTTCAATCTGCTTGGAGAAGCCATTTTAAGTGAAAAAGAAGCGCATGAGAAAATCCAACAATTTAAAGAATTACTAGAGAAACCTGAGGTTAACTACGTATCGATAAAAATCTCCAATCTCTACAGTCAAATAAACCCAATTGCTCATCAAAGCTCCTTGAAGATTATTAAAAATCGTCTCAGATATTTATTTAAAATTGCAATCCAAGTTGGAAATAAATTTGTTAATCTTGATATGGAGGCCAATCGAGATCTTCATTTAAGTATTCAAGCATTTAAAGAGGTTTTAGACGAAGAGGAGTTTAAAGACTTCCGAGCCGGAATTGTTTTACAAGCTTACATTCCAGAATCTTTCGATTTACTAAAAGAATTGACAGCTTGGGCAAGGATTCGAAATAAACAAGGCGGTGCTCCGATTAAAGTGAGGATTGTAAAAGGAGCTAACTTATCCATGGAGCGAGTCACAAGCTCTCTAGAGGGATGGGATTGCCCTATATATAAAACAAAAACATTGGTAGATGCCAATTACAAGCGAATGCTTCAATTCTCACTCACTAAGACCCATGCGATTGCAGCCAATATTGGAATTGCATCGCACAATCTGTTCGACTTGGCTTATGCACTTATTTTGATCCAAAAAGAGTCTATTCAACCCTTCTGCGAAATTGAAATGCTGCATGGGATGGCAGAAAATCAATCCAACGCAATTCTGAAATTTCACAAGTCTCTTTTGCTGTATACCCCCATTGTAAAAAAAGAAAATTTTAAACATGCAATCGCTTACTTAATTCGAAGGCTAGAGGAAAATACAACAGAAGGAAATTTCTTGAGGGACAGTTTCCAATTAAACGTTGGTTCAGAAAAATGGAATCTTCAAGTTCGAGCGTTTCAGAGTTCCATAGATGAAATTCCTTACTTAACAAGCAAGCCCTTGAGAAATCAACAAAAATTATGGAAGGATGCATTGCATTCCAAATCATTCAAAAATATCCCCAACACTGATTGGTCTTTGCCAAGCAATCAAAAGAATTTACAAAAGGATCTGGCATCTTGGACTTGCAAATTGGACCTTATTCTTCCGATTCAAGTGAATGGAAAAGAAATTATTCATACTAAAATGAACCAAGGATACAGTCCTAACACAGGTCAAATGATTTACAAGTACTGTTCTATCACCTTAAAAGATTGGGATTCAGCCATCCAAGCAGCTCAGGAGGCTTTTGAGGATTGGAAAGAAACCTGCGTCGAATATCGAAAAGAAGTTCTAATAAAATCGGCTGTTTTGATACAAAAAAACCGCTCTAAATTTTTAGAAGCAATGAGATCTGATACTGCAAAATCAATTCATCAATCAGACATAGAGATCCATGAATGTATCGACTTTGCAAATTATTATGCAAGATCTTGGGATTCAAAAAAACTTTACGAAAATACTCAGTTTATTCCTCTAGGCCCTACCTTGATTGCATCGCCATGGAATTTTCCTCTAGCGATTCCAGCAGGGGGTATATTTGCCTCGCTAATGGCTGGAAACACAGTGCTTTTTAAGCCCTCCCATGAGGCTATCTGGGTCGGCTGGGAATTAATCAATATTTTGTGGAAGGCTGGTATTCCTAAAAAAGCACTTCAATTTATTCCCGCTCAAGATGAAATCGGTAAATCCATAATCTCAGACAAACGGCTTAAAGGGGTTTTGTTGACCGGTTCTTATCAAACCGCTCAAAAATTTTTAGATTGGCGACCCACCTTAAAGCTTCTTGCTGAAACAAGTGGCAATAATAGCATCATAGTCACTCCAAATGCGGATTATGAATTGGCTATTAAAGATATTATTGAATCTGCATTTATTCACTCTGGTCAAAAATGTTCCGCATGTTCCTTGCTTATTTTAGTGGGATTCAAATATGACGCATTCCTTTCCACGCTAAAAGAGGCAACCGAAAGTTTGCCATGCGGATCCTCTCTCACACTAAAAAATATAGTAACTCCTTTGATCAAAGAACCCGATGAGAATTTATTAAAAGCGCTTACAGTCCTTGAAAAAAATGAAGAATGGTTGCTACAGCCTCGAAAAATAAACGGGAAAAAGAATCTTTGGTCACCAGGGATTAGACTTCATGTAAAACCAGGTTCATTCCTGCATAGAACTGAATGTTTTGGCCCGGTTCTAGGAATTATGAAAGCAGAAAGCTTACAAGAGGCATTGGATTGGGCAAACGACAACGAATACGCTCTAACAGCTGGATTAGAAAGTTTGGATCCTGAAGAACAATCCATCTGGTCCGAGAAAATCCAAGCGGGCAATCTCTATATAAATCGAACGATTACTGGAGCCATTGTTGGTAGGCAACCTTTTGGAGGATGGAAAAAATCTGCGATTGGGTGCAGTTCAAAAACTGGAGGTCCTCATTACGTGTCTTCACTTGGCACCCTTCATAACATAGAAGAAAAGGATCCACCCAACAAAGGATCATCAACAGAAATCAAGGAGCAAATTGATCTTATGGGTATTGAAAAGTCGGATCCAATCATCCAGTCACTCGAATTTTTCTATGATGTAAATAAAAATCACTTTAGCCTCACAAAACCATCCGCATCTGTTCTTGGAGAGAACAATTGCACGCGCTTCGTCAAAAGGAGTAGAATATTATTTCGAATAGGACCCAAAAGCCAAAAGAAATCCATTCTGATACTCATTTTTGCTTCAAAAATAACAAAAATTCCATTCATAATGAGTCAGTCTCCCTCAACGACTGTTAAAACAACCGGTCTGCCAATTGTCCTCGAAACTGAAAAGAAATTCAGCGCATTTTTAAATCATTATGAAAACCAAAACATATTGATACGAACAGACCACAAACTCTCTAAAAATACATGGAAAGAAGCCAATAGATACAATTTTCAAATTCAAGAGGGACCTATCCTTTTAAATCCCTACCAAGAATTGAGGCATTTTTATCTGGAACAAAGCATTTCTCAAACAACTCATAGGTATGGCAATCTATTAAAATCATAGATTTATAAATTCAGAGTTAAAAGATCCCCGTTTCTTAAAAGAGCAAAAGACATCCACAACCTATGCAATCGAATGTGCATCCATAGATTAGATTCACAAAACTTAGAAATTCAAGGAAGAATTTCTAAGTTTAAAACTACAAAAAGAGCCACGGATTTCATTAGACCATCTAGTTAAATCCAACCACAAATCCATTGTTTCTATGAAAAATTAGGGCTTTATAAGCTAGTATCTTGAAACAATCCCAGCTAATATTAAGTTCTCTTAACCGTTAAACTTTTTAATACTCTATTATACATGTCTAAAATATCAGGAAAAAATATATTTGGAGAAAAACTAAAACCTTGCTGTATGAACCCTAAAACAGGATTTCTACGCGATGGGTATTGCAATACAAATGAGATGGACCAAGGTTCTCATGTGGTGTGTGCAATTGTGACTGAAAAGTTTTTAGATTACACGAAATCTCAGGGAAATGATCTAAGCACTCCAGTGCCAGAGTATGAATTTCCTGGTTTAAAAGAAGGGGATGGCTGGTGTTTGTGCGCCAATCGTTGGCTAGAGGCTTATAGGGATGGTTTTGCACCCCCAATCAAGGGACATTCTACCCATGAGAAGGCTTTGCTTTATATACCCAAAAATATACTTGAGGAGTTCAGTGTAGATGGATCCATCTAGAGAAAGAAGCCTTTGATTCAACTACAAGGAAGCCGTGAGAGTATCCTCTGGCTTTAGGGATCTTAACTGAAAATGATCCATCAAACAAACAACGACTGTGTGCGGAAGAGTTAGAACGGAGATCCCTAACATTGCTTTGCCAAGCCAGTCCAGCTCTATCCCCTTAAAAGAAAGGGGTAGGGATAGCATAAACCACATTCCAACTAAGGCAATGAAAGTCATCAAACCAGTAATCTGCAACCATCTGCCTTTCAATCGGAAATAGGATCCTTCGAGTAAATATTGCTGACCCACAGAATCCATCCATAGGATTCGGAGTCCATGGCGCAAACTATGCCAAAGTGAAAAATAGGATCCCAAGGCCCATAAAGGCGGTACCAACAAAAACCAAAGAAATAAAAATAAGCTTTCTAAGCAGTCCAACGCAAAAGCTCTACCCTCTCCCTCTTTTAATTTCCGGCTTGAAAGAAGCAATTGAAGCACAGTCAAAACCGATGGGATTAACAGAAAACAATATGAAAATTGAGAGATTAAAGACAAATCATACTCTACGGATCCTCCCTGACGAATCATTGCTTCCAAAAACATTTTATAAGTCTCATTCCCCAGATATCCTGGCAATAAGATAGGCAAACTGCCTCTAGAAAGAATATGCAAAGCTCCCAGCAAAACAGAACGTTTTAAATAGAGCGCCTGATGCAACTTAACGCTCAAATACCGATCTCCTTGACCCCAGTGAAAAATAGTCATGGCCAGAAAGAAAATTGCAGAAACGATCGCTTGATGGTGCCACAAAGCCAAATAGAGAAGAGATAAAGTTGGATAGACTAAAAGGGTTCCTATACGGAAAATTAAAGAACTTTGGCGAATCATCCCCCATATAATTAAATGATCGGCTCCGCCGTGAGGCATTCCAAAAACAAATAGACTCAAATAGATAGGCAATAGTTGGTACGCAAGAGGCCAATCGGAACTCAAAAACCCCAAAATCGCCATGGGTATGAGTAAAACCAATGTGATTTGAGTCAAGCCCTTGGAATAGTTTTTTGGAAAAAAAGCAGAAGACCCATCCAAGGGCATAGGATTCCATTCCACCCACTTCACACTCTTTCCCTCCTCCAAGACTGCCAAAGACAAAGTCCTTGAATTACAAAAAGATTCGTCACTGCAAAAAACAAAGCTTCTTCGATGGGCAGGTTCCCGAATTCAAAACCCGTGCGAGTCGAAAGCGCCAAAGACCAAATACCCTCAGAAATCGCAAAAGCATCCGCCAAACACAAATAGAATGTCAAACCAATCCAAATAGGCAACCAACTGCTCATAGATTCTTTTAAAACAACTGCCCCAAGACCCCACTGCAATGCGAGTGGAGGAGCCGCCCAGACTAAAATCAATCCCAAATAGGTTCCAGAATCTGAACGCAAACAATAAGCTCCATAGAGACCGATTCCTAACGCTAAAACAATCCCTGTAGGAGAAAATCCTAAACCTGGAGAGTTCTCTTTCTTAGCAATCAAAGACCAAAGAATCCCCGCAAGAATGGTTTGCAAAACCATAAAGCCATATTCCTCTATTGGAACAAAACCAATGGTTCCAATCACAACTCCCAATGGATAATTCCAAACGCCTCGCATAATAAGATAATTGTCCCAAGGAGTTGTATAGACGAGTGCAATGATACCCATCAATAAAATTCCTGTCCTTGTTTTCTTATCTAAACTTTTTCTTTTAAGAGCAAAAAAGAAAAAGCAAACAATAGGAACACCCACAAAAATTATGAGGAATTCTAAGTAAGTCATAAACGACTAAGAAATAAAGGCACGATAAAGACTCGGCAATAGGAATACCCACTTTTTTCGACTTTTAACAACAGCCCTTCGATGGTAATAGAGAGTGGGATCGTCTCGAATAACCTGACCGATATCTCGATACATTCTACCCGCCCAGCGCACTACAATTCGAACCCTAAAAGGCAAATACCGAATCCCATCCTCACCACTTGCATATCTCTTGTCCGCTAAATCAAGAAGCCGCTTCTTAACGGCAGTGGTCTCTTTTAGCCAATAAGGATCGTTCGAAATTAGATTCGAGGTAGAGGGTGCCGATTTAAAAAAAGTGGACGGCAAATAAATCCTACCATTTTCGGCATCCTCTCTAACATCCCTGCAAATATTGGTCAGTTGCATAGCGATTCCAAGATCGTCGGCATGTTTGAGAGCTTTTGGATCTGATACTCCAAATATAGGACAAGCCATGAGGCCAATAGTTCCTGCAACTGCGTGGCAGTATTGTATCAACTCCGATTCAGAAACAATCTTTACTCCTGATTGTTCTTTTACCATGGCCTCCATAAGCTCTGTCAAAGGAAGTGAATCCAAACCCCAACGAGCCTGAAGAAATCGATAATGATCCAATAGTTTATGAGGCTGATGGTTGGTCCAGCAATCCAAAGCTTCTACCAATTTTTCGCTCTGTCCTTCGTCCGCCCAATCATCTAAAGTACGGCAAATGTAATAAAGTCTAAAAATCGCATCCGCCCTTTCTTTAGGAAGAAGTAAAGAAGCCATTGAAAAGGTGCGACTCTTAGAGCGAAAAATTCTCTCAAACTCATTTTCATTACCAATCTGTGAAGGAGGGACTAACTTTTCCACTACTTTGGCAGAAGAAAGAACCCCTGGAACCCCAGCACCTGGATGCGTGCCTGCTCCGCAAAAGTAGAGGTTTTTAAGGTCTTCAGACTGGTTGTGAAAACGAAACCAAGCAGATTGTCTAAATAGAGGAGCAATTGAAAAACCACTCCCCCAAAGCGTATTGAAACGACCTTCAAAATCATCCGGCGTAACAAAATGAGAAACTTCCAAACATTCAGACAAATCTGGAAGAAGAGATTCTTCCAGTTGGTTTTGGATTTGAACGCGAATTCGCTCCCCAGCCTCCTGCCAATTAATTTTACTCAATTGATTTGGAACCGGGGCTAGAACATAAAAAGCGTCGCCACCGTCCGGAGCCATATCAGGATCCGTTGCAGAGGGTCGGTGCAAATACAAGCTTAGATCCTCTGAGAGCACTTTTCGATCATAAATATCCTCAAGCAACTCCTTGAATACATTTCCCATAATAATTGTGTGGTGCTCAACATCAGGATAAGCCTTATTTGTGCCAAAGTACCAAACAAACAATCCCATAGAAAAAGAAAGCCTCTTGATTTTATTATCTGTCCATTTACGACGATGTTCTTCAGGAATAAGGTCCCGGTAAACTTTAGGAGGGTCTGCATCAAAAACCACTAAATCTGCGTGCAATTCTTCACCACTTTCTAACCGAATCCCCGTAGCCTTTTTGTCGGTCACCAAAACTTGAGTGGCTTGTTTATTAAGTTCTAGTGTAATCCCTACTTCCCTCATCAATTGAACCAGCGCTTGAACTAAAGCACCGGTACCTCCCTTAGGAAACCAAACCCCCCACTTACGTTCCAAAAAGTGAATCAAACAATAAATAGAGGTGGTTTGCATAGGATTGCCACCCACGAGTAATGGGTGAATGCTGAATGCTCTACGCAATCGATCCTCTTTTAGGAATTTACTCACCAAGGCGTACACAGACAAATAACTCTTCAAAGCTAACAATGAAGGAACCTGTAGAAGCATGGTCCCGAACTTGTGGAAAGATTGATCCGCTAGTTTTTCAAAACCTACAGTAAAGATGCGCTTGGAAAAATCAACCAGACGTAAATAACCCTCGCCCTCACCAGGAGAAAGTCGATTGATTTCAGTTATCGTATCTTCTAAGCTTCCACCATAATCCAATTTAGAGCCATCTGCAAATTGAAAGCGGTACCAAGGCTCAACAGGAAGAAAATCAACGTAATCGGAACGTTTCTTTCCAAACAATTCAAAAAGATCGTCGAAAAGAAATGGGGCAGTGATCACAGTCGGACCCCCATCGAATTTATAATTTTTAAGATTGTAAACTTGTGCCCGACCTCCGGCTTTTGGGTTGTTGTCAATCACAGTCACCTCATACCCAATCCTGCGAAGACGAAGACTCATTGCGAGGCCTCCAAAACCTGCACCAACTACCAATGCTTTTCTAGAATTTTGAGGCTGCATATCCATTTAAAGACACAAACTTCAATTGAAATTCCATTTGAGGTTTCAAGTCGTCAAAGAAATTTCAGGATGGGAAGCTGGATAGGGCTTTAATTCAACAAAAGGTAAAAGAAGTTTTTCCAAGGTTAATCTAACTTGAATGGGTAAAGATGCTGAGGAGGCAGTTGCAGACTCGATCAGTTTGCTTTGGTATTTTGAGATTGCAGTAAAAGTTTCAGATAGAGGCCGATCGGAAGAAGCCAATAAATGATAGAGGTTGGGACGGCCGTTCAAAATATCTGAAGAATGAGACCTGCCTGCCTTAGCTCCCAAAAAATCAGCCTGATCATCTTTAATTTGGTAGGCAACCGCGAGGTTAGAGAATATATTTGATAAACTGTCCAGAATAGTTGCGTCCGATTGGGAAGCAATAGCTAGACATCGAACCGGTAGAGAAAATAAAACCCCTGTTTTGTCAGCAGCTACTTTGAAGTACTGATCATAGAGGGAATCGTTGTCTTGGATCTTAAATTCTAATTCATTTAAGGCGCCTCTGACTGCATGAGAAACTGTGTCTGATATTTCAAACATCCATTGAGACTTGACTGAAGAATCAACCCCAGCTGTAGACGCAATCTTAAAAGCTTTTGCAATCAGCAAATCTCCTACTAGCAAAGCCTTACTCTTACCATACTTTGCCCAAATTGTTGGGTGTCCTCTCCGCTCAACATCTTTGTCAATGAGATCGTCATGGATGAGACTCGCATTGTGAAGAAATTCAGTGAAGGCTGCGATGTCTAAAAGAACATCATCCTCTAAATCAAAAAATTGGCCCACTTTCAAACAAAGCTTGCCGCGCATTCCTTGACCAGACCAAAAATAATTTTCATCTAGAAAACTAGAGAGAATTGGATCTTGGGAGAAATAAAATTTGAGCCGCTCTGTGAAGCGGCTCAAATCTATAGAATTGGTTTCCATAGCGAAGGCCTTTGGGCCATTGGACTAGGAAGAAACGGAATTTTTCTCGTTGTCGCTGGTTGCAGCTACCCAAATAGCTAAACCAAATGCCACTTTATTAACAAGATCTGCAAGATTGTAGACGATGTTTAAAGTTGCACTGTCATTGGTTCCACCACCAAGGTATGCCATGTAGTATCCAATTGGATAGATCGCCCATCCGAATGTTACAATGGCTCGTATCGTTCTAAATGCTTGCTGTGAAGCGGCATTTCCGCTACTGGCATTGATTTGAGAAGCTTCCCCTTTAAAGATTTCATAAATGATGTATATCCATCCTGCCATACCAACTACAAATGCAGGTCCTGGACTTGCATATCCAGCTTCGCCAGCGTAACCGCCGACTAACATAACAAGAGAAGCAATTAAAAGTTTCCAGAAAAGTTTACCACTTACCTTGGTAACTGCTGCCAAAATAATGTAAAATTCAATAATTTGAAGGGGAACCGTGATCAACCAATCAATGTATCTATATACAGTGGGACTGGTTCCGGTAGATACCCAAACATCTCTCATGTAGAGATAGTGCCAAAAAGCAATTCCCGTTACTAATCCAGCAATCGAGAGCGAAGTTTTCCATTTTCCAGAAACGCGATCCCGCTCTAGGAAGAAAAATACGGTTGCTGCAAGCATCATTGCTGTTGCAAGCCAAAAGCTAACACCCACAAAATCACTAGGATGCAAGGATCCACCGAAACTAGCTTCGGCTGATTTTTCTACAACAGTTTCAACCACTTTGCCGTCAGTAGCATGGTGATCGCCAAATGCAAAAAGAGAGGATAGCATTAGGGTTATAATAACTAGAGTTATTGATTTAATTTTCACGGTTTATATGTTCTATGGTTAGTACAAGCAATCAAACTAATTAAAAAAGTTTATAGCGTGACTGCGGTAGGTAAAATGACTGATTATAATTTAAAAATAAACTAAAATAGGGAA